>JBBQSX010000006.1:0-42728 GCA_038213545.1 Burkholderiales bacterium | reverse complement strand
CCCCCGGCGGCTGGAGCCGCCGCCTCCTTGATGCCGCTGCGCGGAGCCGTGCCCCGTGGTCGCCGATGACCGTATCAGTCGGCGAAAAAAACTCAGGCCACAGGACGCCGCGACCGCGACTGGTCCCGTGCCACCTCGATGAACTCCATCACTTCCGCACGCGGCTGCGAACCGCGCCGCCACACCAGCCCCACATCGACCGTGGGCACAGCGTCCCTCAGCGTGCGCACCTCCACGTGCTCCGCGTCCAGCGTCCACGGCCGGTACAGAAAGTCGGGCAGCACCGCCAGCCCCGCCCCCACCCCCACCAGCGAGCGCACTGCCTCCAGCGATGAGGTTCGCAACACCGTGCGGGGCTTCAGCTGGTGACGCGCCCATACGCTGCGCATCAGCACCTCGATACGGTCCGCCTGCAGCACCACCAGATCGTGCTGCACACACTCGTCAAGGCTCACCTCCGAATGCGCGGCCAGCGGATGGTCGGCCGCCATCCACACGCGGTTGGGTGAGCGCGTGAGCGTCTCCGCCATCAGCGCCTGTGGCTCGCCCAGCGCGTTGCTCACCATGATCGCGATGTCCAGTTCGCCGTTGATCAACAGGTGTTCGAGGAAGGGTGGCGCGTCTTCCACCACCTGCAGGTCCACGCCCGGGCAGGTGCGGCGAAAACGCGCGAACACCTCCGAGAGGTAGTAGCCCGCCACCAGGCTGGTTACACCGATGGTGAGCGCGCCGGCCAGCCGCGTGGCACTCGGGTACACGCCGCGTGTGGCGTCGGCCACCGCGCCGATCACCCGCCGCGCCTTGACCTGAAAACGGTGGCCCTCGGGTGTGAGCCGCATGCCCTTGGTACTGCGCTCGAACAGCACCAGACCCAGCTCGTCTTCGAGCTCCAGCACGCTCTTGGTGATCGCCGATTGCGCGATGCTGAGCATGCGTGAGGCCGCGGCCACCGAGTCCGATTCGGCCACCGCAAGGAAGTAGCGGAACTGTTTGAGCGTGATGTGCCGGTTCATGTTGGTGCGCCGTGAAAAGGTGATGCCCTGTTGCGGTGCAATAAAGAGTTGGGTAAACCCTTGATCTCTATTTTCGAGATAGCTTACTGCAGCAATATTGAATTTTGAAAGCAGGTTCGGGCTTCATACGATGCGCATCGGTTGGCCTGCCGCGCGGTGGGCTGCGTTTCACAACCCGTTTTCAAACCGAAGGTGATCGACCATGAAACTCGCACAACGCCCCCTTGCCCGCACCGTCGCGGGTCTCGTGACGACGGCTCTCACGCTGGCTGCTGTGGCTCCCGCCGCGCAGGCCCAGTCGGCCCTCAAGCAACTCGGCAAGGGCGAAGGTCAGGTGGACATCGTGGCGTGGCCGGGCTACATCGAGCGTGGCCAGACCGACAAAAATTTCGACTGGGTGACCGACTTCGAGAAGAAGACCAGCTGCAAGGTCAACGTGAAGACCGCCGGCACCTCCGACGAGATGGTGGCGCTGATGAACGAGGGTGGCTTCGACCTCGTGACCGCTTCCGGTGATGCTTCCATGCGGCTGATAGCCGGCAAGCGCGTGCAGCCGATCAACGTCGACCTGATTCCCAGCTACAAGACGGTGGACCCGCGCCTGCAAAAAGCGCCTTGGCACTACGTGAACAACACCCACTACGGCACGCCTTACCAGTGGGGCTGGAACGTGCTCATGTTCAACACCACGGTGTTCAAGGACAAGCCACCGACCAGCTGGAACGTGGTGTTTGAAGAAATGACGTTGCCCGACGGCAAGAGCAACAAGGGTCGCGTGCAGGCTTTCGACGGTCCGATCTACATCGCCGACGCCGCGCTCTACCTCATGAAGAAAAACCCGGCGCTGGGCATCAAGGACCCCTACGAACTCAATGAGGCGCAATACAAGGCCGCACTGGATTTGCTGCGCGGTCAGCGCAAGCTGGTGGGCAAGTACTGGCACGACGCCTTCGTGCAAATCGACGACTTCACCAACGAAGGTGTGGTCGCGTCGGGCAGCTGGCAGTTCATGGCCAATATCCTCAAGAGCAAGAACCGCCCTGTGGCCACCGTGGTGCCGACCGAAGGCGCCACCGGCTGGGCCGACACGACCATGCTGCACGCCGAGGCCAAGAACCCGAACTGCGCCTACATGTGGATGGAGCACTCGCTCAACACCAAGCTGCAGGGCGATCTGGCCGCCTGGTTCGGCTCGGTGCCGTCGGTGCCTGCCGCCTGCAAGGGCAACAAGCTGCTGACCGACCAGGGCTGCGCCAACCAGGGCTACAACAGCTTCGAACGCATCTCGTTCTGGAAGACGCCAACCTCCAAGTGCGCGACGCAGAACAACGCCTGCGTGCCGTACCACAAGTGGGTTTCCGACTACATCGCAGTGCTGGGCGGCCGCTGATCTCATGACCATCGCTGTCACGCTGGAAGCCGTGTCCTGCGTGTTCGGCAGCGGGGCACAGACCGTGCGCGCCGTCGATCGCGTGGACCTCACCATTGAAGGGGGCGAGTTTTTCACCCTGCTCGGGCCCTCGGGCTCGGGCAAGACGACCTGCCTTCGCATGATCGGCGGCTTCACGTTACCCACCTCCGGGCGCATCCTCATTGGTGGGCAGGATGTGTCGCACCTGCCGCCGTATGCGCGGCCGGTGAACACGGTGTTTCAGGATTACGCGCTGTTCCCGCACATGAACATCCGCGACAACGTGGCCTACGGACTGATGGTGCAGGGCGTGGAACGCAGCGCGCGCCACGCGCGCGCCGAGCAGATGCTGGACCTGGTGCGCCTGTCGGGCGTGGGCGCGCGCCGGCCCGGCCAGCTCTCGGGTGGGCAGCGTCAGCGCGTGGCACTCGCCCGTGCGCTGATCAACCAGCCTCAGGTGCTGTTGCTCGACGAGCCTCTGGGAGCGCTCGACCTCAAGCTGCGCGAGCAGATGCAGACCGAGCTGAAGGCGCTGCAACGCCAGCTCGGCATCACTTTCCTGTTCATCACACACGACCAGCACGAAGCGCTCTCCATGAGCGACCGCATCGGCGTGTTCAACAACGGCCGACTCGAACAGGTCGGCGCGCCACAGGCCATCTACAACCGCCCGGCCACGCGCTTCGTGGCCGAGTTCGTGGGCGCGGCCAACGTGTTCGACGGCGCACGGGCACGCGAGATCGCGGGGGTGGACAGTGTGATGCTGCGACCCGAGCGCATCAGGCTCGGCGCGGCACCGCAGGCGCGCCTGAGCGGCGCAGTGATCGACGCGCAGTACTTCGGCTCGTTCTCACGCGTGCGGGTGGAGTGGGCTGGCGAGGCGGTCTCGGTGGACCTCAACCCCGAGCAGCACCCGGAACTGCCGACCCCGGGCGACACCGTGCACCTTCACTGGCAGGCGGACGCGGTGCACCCGCTGCAGACCGCCGGGGCTGCCCCATGAGCCTGGCGCTGCCCACCGTTGCGCCCATGCCGCCGCGCTCCGGTGTGCTGCGTTGGCTGTCCGACCTTCTATACACGCGCCGCGGCCTGTTGCTGGCGGCGCTGCTCGGGCCACCGCTGCTGTGGTTCGGCGTGGTCTACCTGGGCTCGCTGTTTGCGCTGCTGGCCAACAGCTTCTTCACGCTCGACGAGTTCTCCGGCGTGGTCGACCGCTCGCAACTCTCTCTGAACAACTTCCGCGAGATGACCAGCCCGGCCAACGTGGACGTGGTGCTGCGCACCGTGCTCATGGCGGTCAGCGTGACGCTGGCCTGCGGGCTCATCGCCTTCCCCATCGCCTACTACATGGCCCGCCATGCACGCGGGCCGCAGAAGGCGCTGCTCTACATCGCGGTCATGCTGCCGCTGTGGTCGAGCTACCTGGTGCGGCTCTATGCGTGGAAGCTGCTGCTGGCCAAGGAAGGCGCGATCAGCTGGGTGCTGGCCGAGGTGCACATGACCTGGTTGCTCGACGCGCTGCTGTCCACGCCGGGCATCGGCGGCAACTCGCTGTCGTTCTCGCGCATGGGCACCTTCATCGTGTTTGTCTACATGTGGCTGCCCTTCATGATCCTGCCGATCCAGGCGGCCATCGAGCGCATTCCGGGTTCGCTGCTCGAAGCTTCCAGCGACCTCGGTGCGCGCGCCGGCACCACGTTCTGGAAGGTGATCTTCCCGCTCGCCATGCCGGGCATCGCGGCGGGCTCCATCTTCACTTTCTCGCTCACGCTGGGCGACTACATCATTCCGCAGGTGATCGGTGACTCCACGCTGTTCATCGGCCAGGTGGTGTACCGCCAGCAGGGTGTGGCGGGCAATGTGCCGTTCGCCGCCGCGTTCTCGCTCGTGCCCATTGTGGTGATCGGCGTCTATTTGTGGATCGCGAAGAAGCTGGGGGCTTTCGATGCGCTCTGACCCGTCGCGCGCTGGCTGGGGCCTGAAGGCCGCGACCTGGGCGGGCGTGCTGTTCCTGCACATCCCGCTCGCGCTCATCATCCTGTACGCCTTCAGCGCCGAGGACAAAAGCTACGTCTTCCCGCCGCCTGCGCTCACCACGCAATGGTTTGCCGCCGCCTGGGAACGCGAGGACGTGTGGGCTGCGATCGGTCTGTCGTTCCGCGTGGCGCTGGTGTCCACCGCGCTGGCCATGGTGCTGGGCACGCTGGCCGCGGCCGGCCTGGCGCGCACACGTTTCTTCGGGCGTGACACGATCTCTTTGCTGCTCATCCTGCCGATCGCTCTGCCCGGCATCGTCACCGGCATCGCGCTGCGCTCGGCGTACCACACGATGGAGATTCCGTTCAGCTTCTGGACCATCGTGGTCGGCCACGCCACTTTCTGCGTGGTGGTGGTCTACAACAACGCGGTGGCGCGGCTGCGGCGCACCAGTCCCTCGCTGATCGAGGCCTCCATGGATCTCGGCGCCGACAGCTTCCAGACCATCCGCTACGTGATCCTGCCGCAGCTCGGCTCGGCCCTGCTGGCCGGTGGGCTGCTGGCGTTTGCGCTGAGTTTTGACGAGGTGATCGTGACCACCTTCACCGCGGGCCAGCAGACCACGCTGCCGATCTGGATGCTGCAGGAGCTGATCCGTCCGCGCCAGCGCCCGGTGACCAACGTCGTGGCCGTGGTCATCATCGCGCTCACCTTCATCCCCATCCTGGCGGCGTACTACCTCACGCGCGCCGACGAACAACCCGGCGGGCGCTGAGCCCGCTCCCCTTCCACCCCAACGGAGAACACCATGGGCAAGATCCCCGACTTTCAGGTACCGATGTCGACCGAGCTGTTCATCGATGGCCAGTTCGTGGCCGGCGAGGGCGAGGCCGAGCGCGTGCTCAACCCGGCCACCGGCGAGGTGATCGCCCAGGTGCCCGAGGCCTCGTACGAGCAGATTCACAAGGCGGTGCTGGGCGCAAGCCGCGCTTTCGACACCTGGAGCGAGACCACGCCTATGGAGCGATCACGCCTGCTGCTGAAGGTGGCCGATGCGATCGAGCAGCACGCCGAGCAGTTCGCGCGGCTGGAGTCGCTCAATTGCGGCAAGCCCTACCTGCGCGCGCTGGAGGACGAGATCCCGGCCATCGTCGACTGCTTCCGCTTCTTTGCCGGCGCGGCGCGCTGCATGACCGGCTCTGTGGCGGGCGAATACCTGCCGGGTCACACCAGCATGATCCGGCGCGACCCCATCGGCGTGGTTGGCTCCATTGCACCCTGGAACTACCCGCTCATGATGGCCGCGTGGAAATGCGCGCCCGCGCTCGCCGCCGGCAACACGGTGGTGCTCAAGCCCAGCGAGCAAACGCCGCTGACCACGCTGATGCTCGCGCGCGTGATCGCCGAGATCCTGCCCAAGGGCGTCTTCAACGTGGTCTGTGGACGAGGCCAGAGCGTGGGGCAGCCGCTGGTGGAGCACCCGCTGGTGCGCATGGTCTCACTCACCGGTGACGTCTCCACCGGCCGCAAGATCTTGCAAGCCGCCACCGGCACCGTGAAGCGCACGCACCTGGAGCTCGGTGGCAAGGCGCCCGTGCTGGTGTTCGACGACGCCGACATCGAGGCGGTGGTGGAGGGTATCCGCACCTTTGGCTACTACAACGCAGGCCAGGACTGCACGGCGGCCTGCCGCCTCTATGCCGGCGCCAAGGTGTACGACCGCCTGGTGGCCGACCTCAGCAGCGCGGTGAAGACCATCCAGATGGGCACGCAGGACGAGCCCGGTGTGGAACTCGGCCCGCTCATCACCGATCGACAGCGCGACCGCGTGGCCAGCTTCGTGGAGCGTGCTCAGATGGTGGGGCACATGGAGGTGACGGCGGGCGGCAAGATGCGCGCGGGCAGCGGCTTCTTCTACGAGCCCACGGTGATCGCGGGTGCGCGCCAGGACGACGAGATCGTGCGCCGTGAGGTGTTCGGCCCGGTGGTGTCCATCACTCGCTTCACAGATCCCGAGGAGGCTGTGACCTGGGCCAACGACTCGGAGTACGGCCTGGCCTCGTCGGTGTGGACGCAGGACGTGTCGCGCGCGATGCGCACCGCCCGCAAGCTGCAATATGGCTGCACCTGGATCAACACCCATTTCATGCTGGCCAACGAAATGCCGCACGGCGGCATGAAGGCCAGCGGCTATGGCAAGGACATGTCGATGTACGCGCTGGAGGACTACACGGTGGCGCGGCACATCATGGTCAGGCTCTGAGGCACCCCCCGCCGCGCTGAGCGCGACCCCCCCTCAGGAGGGGGGCGACACCTGGGACCGGCGGAGCCGGATCCTCGATGTCTCTGGGTGGGAGCGCGCGCTCCGGAAACAAAAAAAGCCCGGCATGCCGGGCTTTTTTTATCTTGGAGCACACCACCGCCTGCGCGGGCAGGGCGCGCGGGTTTTATTGCTTTGCAGGCTCGGCCACGTAGATTTCCACGCGGCGGTTCTGTGCACGACCTTGCGCGGTGCCGTTGTCGGCGATCGGTTCGCGCGAACCGCGGCCGTCGGTGGCAAAGCGGGCTGGCGACACGCCGCGGGCCACGAGGTAGTCGCGCGTGCTGTTGGCTCGGTTGAAGGAAAGCGGGTTGTTCACCGAATCGCTGCCGGTGCTGTCGGTGTGGCCGACGATGGCCACAGCGGTCACCGGGTTGGCGTTGAGCGTGCCGGCGAACTGGCCCAGCACGCGCTGCAGCGTGGGGCTCACGGTGGAGCTGCCGGTGGCAAAGCCCGCATCGGCCGGCACGTCGAGTTTCAGGCGGTTGTCCGAGGTCTGGCTCACGCCGATACCGGTGCCGGCGGTGGCGGCTTCCATGGCGCGTTTTTGTTCCTGCATCTTGGTGGACCAGATATAGCCGCCCAGTGCTCCAGCACCAGCGCCGAGCACGGCGCCTTGGGCTGCGCCCTTGGAGCCACCGGTGGCGGCACCCAGCAGCACGCCGGCGAGGGCGCCGATGCCGGCACCCTTGGCCGAATCGGTTTGGGTTTCGCTCATGTTGGCGCAGCCGCTGAGGGCAAGTGCCGCAGCAAGGGCGGTGATCGTCAGGCCACGGGTGAGGTTGGTGAGTTGTTTCATGTGCAATGCTCCACTGGCGTTGTTGATGGATGGAAATGAGAGGCGGCTTCGGGAGGTACCACGCCATGACGAACCCCAGGGGTGTGATCAAGGCGACTGCAACGCGATCCGATGCGCTCTAAACTTATACCTCGGCTTATCGCTTTGGCATCAATTCCACTCCCACTTTACAAAAAATTGCATGAAAAACGTTCCATTGGGCGCCAGCGCAATCGCAGTTCCTCCCATTTGCCTGGGCACCATGACTTTCGGCGAGCAAGTCAACGAGGCCGACGCCCACAGCATTCTCGATCGTTCGATCGAGCGCGGCGTGAATTTTCTGGACGCGGCCGAGATGTATTCGGTGCCCGCGCGCGCTGAAACCTGCGGTGCCACCGAAACCATTCTGGGCAACTGGTTTGCCAAGGACGCCAGCCTGCGCAGCAAGGTGGTGCTGGCCACGAAGGTGGCTGGACCGTCGCGCGGCATGCCGTGGATCCGGGGCGAGAACTCGGGGGTCAGCAAGGCCGAAATCCTCAAGGCCTGCGACGACAGCCTGCGCCGGCTGCAGACCGACGTGATCGATCTGTATCAGATCCACTGGCCTGCGCGCAACGTGCCCGCCTTCGGGCTGCTGACCTTCGATCCCACGAAAGACAAGCCTTGTGCTTCGGTGCTGGAGCAGTTGGAGGCCATGGCCGAGCTGGTGAAGGCTGGCAAGGTCAAGGCCATCGGCCTGTCCAACGAATCGCCGTATGGCGTGCACGAGTTCGTGCGTCTGGCCGAACAGCACGGCCTGCCGCGCGTGGCCACGGTGCAGAACCCGTACTGCCTGATCAACCGAAGTTACGAGAACGGTCTGGACGAGACCTGCCACCGCCTGGGCGTGTCGTTGCTGGCGTATTCGCCGCTGGGCTTTGGTTTGCTGAGCGGCAAGTACGACGAAACCGGACTGGTGGGTGATGCCGGCCGCATGGCCTTGTACGAGTCGATGCGCAAGCAGCGCTGGGGCCGTCCCGAGGCGCTGGACACCGCGCGCCGCTACAACGCCCTGGCCCGCGAGCACGGCCTCACGCCGTCCCGGATGGCGCTGGCGTTTTGCTACACCAACTGGCGGGTGGCCAGCACCATCATCGGCGTCACCTCGCTGGCCCAGCTCGATGAATGCCTGGAGGCCTGGGGCACGACGCTGTCACCCGAGCTGTTGATTGAAATCGACAAGATCCGCTGGGAGAGTCGCGATCCTGCGCAGTGAGCTGACGTTTGGCCAAGAAGTCCCACGTCAGTGAAACGCCTGCCACCGCGTGGCTCAAGGCGCATGGCGTGATGTTTACCGAGCACAGTTACGGGTATCTGGAACACGGCGGTGCTCAGCACAGTGCGCAGGTGCTCGGGCTGGACCCGTTTGCGGTCGTCAAGACCTTGATCATGCAGGACGAGGCCGCCCAGCCGCTGGCGGTGCTCATGCACGGCAACCGCACCGTGTCGACCAAGAACCTTGCGCGGCAGATCGGCGTCAAGGCGATTGAGCCCTGCAAGCCCGAGGTTGCGAACCGCCACAGTGGGTACTTTGTCGGGGGCACTTCACCGTTCGGCTTGAAACGCGCCATGCCCGTGTTCGTTGAAGCGTCCGTGTTGGCGCTGCCCAGGATCTGGATCAACGGTGGGCGCCGGGGCTATCTCGTGGGCATCGACCCGGTCGTGCTCAGCGGCCCGCTCGGCGCCCGACCGGTGGAGTGCGCGCTGGCAGAATAGCCCGGCATCGCCCCGCATGGCGCGGCTTGAACCACCGAGGAGACTTCGTTGTCATTGTTTTATCCCCTGCTGGCCACCGTGGCCGCCTATCTGATCGGCTCGTTGTCGTTCGCCGTGCTCGTGAGCCGCTCCATGGGCCTGAACGACCCGCGCACTTACGGCAGCAAGAACCCCGGTGCCACCAACGTGCTGCGTTCGGGCAATAAGGCCGCAGCCGTCATCACGCTGTTGCTCGACGCGCTCAAAGGCTGGCTGCCAGTGGTTGCGGTGAAGTGGTGGGGTGAGGCGTACGGATTGGGCGACGGCACGGTGGCACTGGTCGGCCTCGCAGCCTTCCTCGGACACCTGTATCCGGTGTTCTTCCGCTTCCAGGGCGGCAAGGGCGTGGCCACCGCGGCCGGTGTGATCTTCGGTTTCCAACCCTGGCTGGGGCTGGCCGCATTGGCCACCTGGGTGATCATGGCCGTGTTTTTCCGCTACTCCTCGCTCGCCTCGATCGTCACCGCGGTGTTTGCGCCCGCGTTCTTTCTGCTGGGGCACCGTGTGGCCTGGGACGCACCCGGTGTGCAGGTGATGAGTCTGGTGATCATGGGCATGTTGCTGGTTTACCGCCACGCAGAAAACATCAACCGCCTGATGGCCGGCAAAGAAAGCAAACTCGGGGCGAAAAAGACATGAGCCAGCACATCACCCGCATCGGCCTGGCCGCGCGCTACAGCGAGGCGGCGGTGTTCAACGGCGTTGTGTATCTGGCGGGCATGGTGCCCGAGCGGGGCGATGCCAGCATTCGCGGCCAGACCGAGGACGTGCTGGAACAGGTGCAGCAGCGCCTGCTGGAAGCAGGCAGCGACAAGTCGCGCATCTTGCGTGCACAGATCTTTCTGGCCGACATCGCCGATATCGGTGTGATGAACGAGGTGTGGGACGCGTGGGTGGTGCCGGGCACCGCGCCGCCACGGGCCACGGTGCAGGCCGCGCTGGCGAATGCTGCGTGGCGCATCGAAATCGTGGTGACCAGCGCGCAGAAAGCGCCGTGATCAATAACGTTTGTCCAGCGTGAGCTGATCGTTCGTGCGCTGCATCTGAAAGCGCGTGAGAAAGCTGTTGCCCAGCAGCACAAACGCCATGGACTGGGGCAACACGATGGCCGACACGTCGTAGACCTGCGCCTCACCGATGCGCACCGAATCCAGCCGGATCTGGTGGCCAACCACGTCGCCATTGGCGGTGGCGACACGCACCTTCTGGCCCTGCTCATACCTGAGGTTGATGCGTTTGGCGTCCGACTCGCTCATGATCACCTGCGTAGCGCCCGTGTCCACCATGAACTGGACTTGCCGCCCGTTGATTTGACCCGGCGGCATGAAGTGGCCCTGGGCGTCTGCAGTCAGCACGATGCGCTGCGCACCCGGATCGGCTTTGACCCTTCCCAGACTCACCGGTGCTTCGCCCACACGCAGGGTCTGACGTTGGCCACTGATCTCGATCACCGCCGTCTCGCCCTGCAGGCTCAGCAACTTGACGCCCTGGTGAGTCTGGCCTGGGCTCAGAAAACGCGGCGCGGCAGCGTCGATGGTGACCAGCGCCTTGCCGCCGGCCACGCCCGAGAGAGCGACTTGTTGAGCATGGGCTGGCGCAGCCAGCATCGCCAGCGCGCAAAGCGTTGCGGCACAGAGGCGCACGGGATGTCAGTCGCGAAAGTTGTTGAAGGAAAGCGGGAGATCCTTGAGCTCTGACTTGATCAGCGCCATGGCTGCCTGCAGGTCGTCGCGCTTGGCGCCGGTCACGCGGACTGCGTCGCCCTGGATGGCACCCTGCACCTTGAGCTTGCTGCCCTTGATGGCCTGCTGGATCTTCTTGCCGTCTTCGGTGCTGACGCCGTTTCGCACCTTCACCACCTGCTTGACCTTGTCGCCGCCGACCTTCTCGACCTTGCCCACGTCAAGAAACCGCGCATCGACACCGCGTTTGGTGAGCTTGCCGCGCAGCACGTCGTCGATCTGCTGGAGCTGGAAGTCGGCGTCGCCGTGCAGGATGATTTCCTTGTCCTTGAGCTCGATGGCTGCGCTCGTGCCCTTGAAGTCGAAGCGGGTTCCGATCTCGCGTGCGACCTGGTCAACTGCATTTTTCACTTCAACGAAATCGGCTTCAAGAACGGTGTCAAAAGAAGGCATGCTGGAGGTCTTGCAAAAATGGTGAATGAGAGAATTGAAGAATGGTAGTCGAGAACAACGTAGCGCTTCAGCCCTATAACACTTTTGGCATTGTTGCCCGGGCGCTGCGCATGGTTCGCGTGCGCTCCACGGACGACGTGCTGGCCTTGTTGACCGATCACGACGTGCGCACGGCTTCGGGCACACCGCCCTTCGTGTTGGGTGGCGGCAGCAATCTGGTGATCACCGGTGACATCAAGCAACTGGTGGTCAAAGTGGAGATCAGCGGGATGCGCCTGGTGGAAGAAACCGCCAAGGGCTGGCTGGTGGAGGCCGGGGCCGGCGAAGACTGGCACGACTTCGTGCGCTGGACGCTGGAGCAAGGCTACCCCGGCCTGGAAAACCTGGCGCTGATCCCGGGCACGGTGGGCGCGTCGCCGGTGCAGAACATCGGCGCCTACGGGGTGGAGCTGCAAGACCGGTTCAGGGAGCTGGACGCCATCGACCTGCAGACCGGCCAGAGTTTCACGCTGGACGCGGCGAAGTGTGGTTTTGGCTACCGGGATTCGGTGTTCAAACACACGCCGGCCGGCGACAAAGGTTTGGGCCTGGCCGGTCGCGCTCTCATCACGCATGTGCGTTTCTGGTTGCCCAAGCCCTGGAAGGCGGTGCTGGGCTATGCCGATCTGGATCGCAAGATGGCCGAGACCGGCATCGCGTCACCGGGTGCGCAGCAGATCTTCGACTGGGTCTGCGCGATCCGCCGCGCCAAGTTGCCCGACCCCGCGGTGATCGGCAACGCCGGCAGCTTTTTCAAGAACCCCACGGTGACCCGCGAGCAGTGCGCCGACATCATCGCGCGCGAACCCAAGGTGGTTCACTATCCCTTGGCCGACGGCAGCATCAAGCTGGCCGCGGGCTGGCTCATCGATGCCTGCGGCTGGAAGGGCAAGGGTGTGGGCAGTGCGGGCGTGTACGAGCGGCAGGCGCTGGTGCTGGTGAACCGCGGTGGTGCCACCGGTGGTGAGGTGATGACGCTGGCCAAGGCCATCCAGACCAGCGTTTACGAGCGCTTCGGTATCTTGCTGGAGACCGAGCCTGTGGTGGTGTGACCGGTGGCCCTGCGCGGGGCAGGGCGCTGCATCACATCAGCAAATGCTCTCCCGCGTTGTCCCCACCCAGGATCACATAGTTCACCTTGCGCACGTCCATCAGTTTCGTGCCGCCCGAGTAGCTGATCGAGCTCTGCACGTCCTGCTCCATCTCCACCAGCGTGTCGGCCAGCTTGCCTTTGATGGGCTCCAGGATGCGTTTGCCCTCAACGTGTTTGTACTCACCCTTGTTGAAGTCGCTGGCCGAGCCGTAATACTCCTTGTAGAGCACACCGTCCACCTCCACCGTCTGGCCCGGTGACTCCTCGTGGCCCGCGAAGAGTGAACCGATCATCACCATGCTGGCGCCGAAGCGCACGCTCTTGGCAATGTCGCCGTGGCTGCGGATGCCGCCGTCGGCAATGATGGGTTTGGTCGCCACGCGGGCACACCACTTCAGCGCGCTCAGCTGCCATCCGCCGGTGCCGAAACCCGTCTTGAGCTTGGTGATGCAGACCTTGCCCGGGCCCACGCCCACTTTGGTCGCGTCCGCGCCCCAGGTCTCCAGGTCGATCACCGCTTCCGGCGTGGCCACGTTGCCCGCGATCACGAACGACATGGGCAACTTCTCCTTGAGGTAGCCGATCATGTTCTTCACGCTGTCGGCGTGGCCGTGCGCGATGTCGATGGTGATGTACTCCGGCGCCAGGCCCTCGGCCACCAGCTGGTCCACCGTGGCGTAGTCGGGCGCCTTCACGCCCAGCGAGATCGAGGCATACACGCCGTGCGCGCGCATGTCGCGCACGAACTGCAGGTTGTCCAGGTCGAAGCGGTGCATCACGTAGAAGTAACCGTGCTTGGCCAGCCAGACGCAGATGGACTCGTCCACCACCGTCTTCATGTTGGCCGGCACCACCGGCAGACGAAACTTGCGTCCGCCGAGCTCCACGCCCGCGTCGCATTCCGAACGGCTCTCCACGCGGCACTTGCGCGGCAGCAGTAGGACGTTGTCGTAGTCGAATATCTCCATATGAACCAGGCTCCAGAAAACTGTTGTTGAACAGGGAGAGCGCTTGGCTTGGCCGGCTTTGTGCGCCGGGCACAAAAAACCGGGCGCAAGAATCTTGGGCCCGGTGACTGATTCTAGGCGCCTTGGGCGGGTTCGCGGCATCCTGGCGCCCTGGCCACGCCGTATGGAGGCCATACGCATGACCGTATACAGCGTGCAGCACAGGGCGCTTCCTACAATCGACCCATGCTGTTTGAAGAATCCGTCGCCCCGTCCCCGCTGCTTGCGGGTCTCAATGCCGAACAGGCTTCGGCCGTCATGCTGCCCGGGGAGCACGCGCTGATCCTGGCCGGGGCGGGCTCGGGCAAGACGCGGGTGCTGACCACGCGCATCGCCTGGCTGCTGCAGACCGGGCAGGTGACGCCCGGCGGTGTGCTGGCGGTGACCTTCACCAACAAGGCCGCCAAGGAAATGATGACGAGGCTCTCGGCCATGCTGCCGGTGAACGTGCGCGGCATGTGGATCGGCACCTTCCACGGTTTGTGCAACCGCTTCCTGCGTGCGCACCACAAGCTCGCGGGCCTGCCCGCGACATTCCAGATCCTGGACACGCAGGACCAGCTCTCGGCCGTCAAGCGACTGTGCAAGCAGTTCAACGTGGACGACGAGCGTTATCCGCCCAAGCAGATCCAGTACTTCATCAGCGGCTGCAAGGAAGATGGCCAGCGTCCGCGCGACGTGGTGGCGCGCGACGAAGAAACGCGCAAGAAGGTGGAGCTGTATGCGCTGTACGAAGAGCAATGCCAGCGTGAGGGCGTGGTGGACTTTGGCGAACTCATGCTGCGCTCGTTTGAGGTGCTGCGCGACAACGACCCCGTACGCGAGCACTACCAACGGCGCTTTCGCCACATCCTGATCGACGAGTTCCAGGACACCAACCGCTTGCAGTACGCCTGGATCAAGATGTTCAGCGCGCCGCCCATCGAAGGTTTGCCGGGCGCCGGCAACGCGGTGTTCGCGGTGGGCGACGACGACCAGAGCATCTACGCCTTTCGAGGCGCGCGCGTGGGCAACATGGCCGACTTCGTGCGCGAGTTCGGCGTGCGCCACCAGATCAAGCTGGAGCAGAACTACCGCAGCTGCAGCAACATCCTCGATTCGGCCAACGAACTCATCAGCCACAACACCAACCGCCTGGGCAAGAACCTGCGAACCGACGCCGGTGCGGGAGAACCGGTGCGCGTGCACGAAGCCACGAGTGACTTCGCCGAGGCGCAGTGGATGATCGACGAGATGAAGCAGCTCGCGCGCGAAGACGTGCCCAAGGTCGAGATGGCCGTGCTCTACCGCAGCAACGCGCAGAGCCGTGTGGTGGAAACCGCGCTCTTCAACGCCGCCATGCCCTACCGCGTGTACGGCGGCCTGCGCTTCTTCGAGCGCGCCGAGATCAAGCACGCGCTGGCGTATCTGCGCCTGCTGGAAAACGCCAACGACGACACCAGCTTCCTGCGCGTGGTGAACTTTCCGCCGCGCGGCATCGGCGCCCGCAGCATCGAACAGCTGCAGGACGTGGCGCGCACCTCGGGTTGTTCGCTGCACGACGCGGTGAGCGCGGTGACCGGGCGCGCCGGCGTGGCCATCGGCGCGTTCGTGGCCAAGCTCGACGTGCTGCGCGAACGCTCCGAGGGCATGACGCTGGCCGAGATCATCGAGCTGGTGCTCGATCACAGCGGCCTGGTGGAGCACTACCGCGCTGAGCGCGAAGGGCAGGACCGGGTCGAGAACCTGGAAGAACTGGTGAGCGCGGCCAAGAGCTTTGTGGGCATCGAGGGCTTTGGGCGGGATGCGGTGGCGCGCACGGCAGACGGATCGGCGTTGACGCAGAGTCCGGCCAGCCAGGGGCTGGATGCCTCCCTGCCGGTGCTGGACGAGCCGCTCGCGCCCGACGCCGACACCGGTGAGACCATGAGCCCGCTGGCCGCCTTCCTCACGCACGCCGCTTTGGAGTCCGGCGACAACCAGGCCCAGGCCGGGCAGGACGCTGTGCAGCTCATGACGGTTCATGCAGCCAAGGGGCTGGAGTTCGACGTGGTCTTCATCACCGGCATGGAAGAGGGACTCTTCCCGCACGAGAACTCGATGAGCGACCGCGACGGGCTCGAAGAAGAGCGCCGCCTGATGTACGTGGCGATCACCCGCGCCCGCAAGCGGCTCTTCCTGAGCCATTCGCAGACGCGCATGTTGCACGGCCAGACGCGCTACAACATGAAGAGCCGCTTCTTCGACGAACTGCCCGAGGCCTGCCTGAAGTGGCTCACGCCGCAGCAGCCTGCCTGGGGTGCGCCGGGTGGTGCCGGTGGCGGCGGTGGTCAGTGGCAGAACGGACGGCGCAACTTCGGCGCGCCCCCGGCCTTGCAGCCTTCGTGGTCACCCGGCTTCAACGACAAGGGCGACCCCAAAGGCCTGGGCCAGAATGCGCCCGAGCCCGACCGCGGCACCGACATCAAGGCCGGTATGGCTGTGTTTCACAACAAGTTCGGCGAGGGCAAGGTGCTGTCCATCGAAGGCGCGGGCGATGACGCCCGCGCGCAGGTGAACTTCAGCCGCCATGGAACGAAGTGGCTCGCGCTCAGCGTCGCGAAGCTCACCCCTATAAGCTGACTCCCCCGCGCCGCGCCTGCGGCGCGTCACCCCTCCAGGGGCAACACCTGCGCCCCGGCAAAGCCGGTTGCGCGGTGTTCTGAACCAAGCCCGCCTGCTGCCTCAAGTTCCGATCACGCCGCCATCGTTTTTCGTGATGACGATGGTGGCCGAGCGGGGGCGTTGACCCGCGCCGTACCCCGCATTCGCGGGCCAGCGGCTCTCGAACTTCGACGGATCGGTCACGTCCGCCATCTTCGTGTTTTCACCCGCGTGCTGGATGTTCACGAAGATCGCGCGGCCGTCGGGCGTTTCGGTGATGCCGGTGATTTCGGCACCCCTGGGGCCAACCAGGAACCGCTTCAGCGTGGCGGCGGTCTGTGGCTTGCCCATGTGGGTGGTCACCTGCTTGTCGCCGTAGCTCAAGGTCTTGCTGCCGCCGTCGCCGCGCTGGCCGGGCATGGCTGCGAGCAACATGCAGTTGGTCTTGTCGGTGTAGGCGCCGTCGTCGGTCTGGATCCAGCACAGGCCGGTTGCTTTGCTGAACACCAGACCGTCGGGTGAGGACAGATCGTTGTCGTCGGTCAGGCTGGAGAGGTTGATCGATGCCCTGTCGGCGTCGGCTTCCGAGGCGAAGAGGTAAATGTCCCACTGGAAGGCGGTGTCGGCAGGCTGCTTCTCGGCCAGTCGCACGATGTGGCCATTGACGTTGCCCTTTTGTTCCTTGCCGGCCTTCAGGTCGGTGTACACGCGCGGGTTGGCGCTGTCCACGGTGGCCAAGGTGCGTGCACTGTTGTTGGTCAGCGTGAAGTAGACCTCGCCGTTCTTCGGGTTCACGCCGCCCCACTCGGGCCGGTCCATCTTGGTGGCGCCCACCGCGTCGGCGGCCAGGCGGGTGAAAACGGTCACGTCGGCTTCGCTCTTGAATTCGAAGTAGGAGCTGTTGGCGATCACCGGGTTGTCCATCGAGAGTTCCAGCCATTCGCCGGTGCCGTCGCCCTTGAAGCGCGCGACGAAAAGGGTGCCCTTGTCGAGGTATTTGTCGCCTGCGGCCAGGCGGTTGGTGGGGCTGGCGTCTGCCGGGTCCCACTTCGCACTGGAGACGAACTTGTAGATGTATTCGCCGCGTGCATCGTCACCCATGTAGGCCACCACCGGCTGCCCGGCCACGACGCGCGCGAAGGTGGCGTTTTCGTGACCCATGCGGCCCAGCGCGGTGCGCTTGCGCAGGGTGGTGGTCTTGTCGTAGGGATCGAGTTCAACGATGTAGCCGAACGTGTTCATCTCGTTGCGGAAGTCGTCCTTGGCGCCGGCCCCCACCGCGCTGTTGTTCCAGCGCGCATAGGTGTCGGCGGCGCCACCACTCTCCCAGCCGTGGCGGCTGGGAGCACCGGCCTTGCGGCCGTAGCGGTTGAGGGCCTGCACCTGCTTGTCTTTCTTGCGCGCGTCATCGTCTTTCGCGTCGCGGAAAAAGTAGCCGAACCAGTTCTCTTCGCCCGAGACGAAGGTGCCCCAGGGTGTGCGGCCGGCGCCGCAGTTGTTGAGTGTGCCGCGGGACTGGGTGCCGTCGGGGCTGTACTTGGTGACCAGGTGCTCGCTGCCGCGCGCCGGGCCGTGAATGGTCACGGGCGTCATGGTCGTCACGCGGCGGTTGAAGGCCGATGCGAGTTTGGCATTCCATGCCTTGCCGTCGGTCTGCACTTCCACCACAGACAGGCCGTGGATCATGAGTTCCTTGTCGATCTCGGCCGCGGGACGGGGCAGCACCGAGGTACCACCGCTGGCGTGAATGAAGAACGAGCTGAGTTTTTCGTCGGTGGTTGCTTCGTGGTTCATGGCCAGCAGGCCACGCGAGTTGAAGCTGTCCGATGGTTTGCCCGATGCGTCCAGGCCAAACCATTCAATGCCGTCGTGGTGGTCACCGGCGCGGTTGCCAAATTCGCCGTCGGTGCCGTCGTTCTTGAAGGTCGGCGTGGCGGCGCTGAGCGGGTCGCCCAGCGCATAAATGACGCGCGCGGTGTAGCCCTCGGGCACGGTCACCTGGTCGGTCATGGTCTTGGCCACGGGCTTGAAGCCCAGCGCGCTCACCGGAGCCACCGGGCCGCTCGTGGCGCAGCCGGTCAAGGCTGTACCGCCCAGTGCGGCCACACCCGCGCCGCCGAGCAGACTGCGGCGGCTCAGGCGTGCGCTCAGCACGCTGTCGAAAGCAGGGTTGAGGCTGGTGTTGGAATCTTCGTCGTTGAAGTGGGCGTTGGCGCGTGGGGTGTGTGTTGTCGTGGTCATGGACTCGTCCTGGTGTTGATTGACGCACCCGATGATGTGCAAGCTGAATGACGTTTCTGTGACAACCCATGGGGGTTGTCAAGCAAGGCATCGCCCATGCGGATGTGCTGGCCTGTCGTCACGCCGTCACACAGCGTGATACCGGGCGGCGCGAACACCAGGATGGTGGAGCCGTGTTCGAACCAGCCCATTTCTTCGCCCTTTTCATAGGACGCGTGGCAGGGCAGTTCGTTGGGTCCACGGTAGCGGATGTTGAGCGCCACATCCACCGCGCGCAGCCGCATGCTGGCCACCAAAATGGCGGCCACCGGCACGATCAGCAGCGGCGTGCCATCGGCCAGGCGGGTGTGCAGCACGGCGCGCTCGTTTTTGCAGAAGAGCCGCTCGATGCGCTTGAGTGCGATGGGGTTCACGTTCCAGGTGTCGCCGCTGATGTAGGTGACATGGTCCAGCGTGAGCGCAGCCGGTGCGTGGAAGCGGTGGTACATGCTGGAGGTCAGGCGCAGCGTCACGTAACTGCCGCCACGCAGTGTGTTGATGGTGGCCAGGCCGCGAGCGTCCGTGCCCAGCAGGTCGGTGAGCGGGTAGGGGAAGCCTTTGGCCTGGAACACCTGCGCTGCGGGGTCGTCACCAATGCGCCCGCAAGCGCCCACGATGGCGTCGCATGGGCTCACCAGCACGTGTTGGCGTGTGTCCAGGGGGCGCGCGCCGGGTTTGAGTTCGCGCACAAAGCAGTCGTGCAGGCTGTCGAAGGAACGCTTCTTTGCCTCGCTCAGGTCGATGTCGGTGAAGGTGCGCCACACCGCCATGGAGGCCCGCCGCACCCAGGGGTGGCGGATGCGGCTGAACCAGCCCACGAAGCGCGTGAGCGCCGCGCGCGGGACGCGGTTGGTGAGCAGGAAGTTGAGGTCTTCATTGAGCGCCAGGCGCTGCAGGATGTTCTGGTTTTTCATCTGGCGGTTCGTGGGTTTTTCATGGCTTCGTCATCTGGACGCCCTACAAAAGACACACACCAACCGCCTGGAGCGACTGCCGCATGTCTTACCTTTCCTATGCTGTTCCGCTGGGTTCTCTGGCCCTGGCCTTGCCGCTGCTCAAACAACGGCTTGAACTCTCGCGCGCCAAACACCGTTCGCTCGCGGGCCACTCCAAGATGGCCAAGCGGCTGGCAAAGTGGCTGCCGGGCTACGCCCATGACGAGGCCCGGTTCTTTGAATGCGACGGTGCGCCCGCCGAGGTGGTGGCGCAGCGCCGTGCGGCCTTTGATCTGCTGTGCGCCGGCTTCGCCGAGCGCTACGCCAAAACGCTCGCGCTCACCGCGCAGGCGCGCGAAGGGCTGGCCGATCTGCAGTTCACCGGCGCTTACCGCGTTCCCTTCCAGTTCAGCCCGGTCGTGCGTGCGCGACTGAAGGTGGGCGCCTTCATGCAGTCGGCCGAAGGCGTGCACCTCACCGACCTCGATGGCAATACCTTCATCGACCTCACCGGCTCCTACGGCGTGAACGTGTTCGGCGTGGATTTCTACAAGGCCTGCATGGCCGAGGGCGCGCAGATCGGCCAGACACTGGGCCCGGTGCTCGGTGCCTACCACCCGTGCGTGGCCGAGGTGGTGGCGCGCCTGCAAGCCATTTCGGGACACGATCAGGTGTCTTTCCACATGTCGGGCACTGAGGCGGTGATGCAGGCGGTGCGCTTGGCGCGCTACCACACCGGCCGCAAGCACCTCGTGCGCTTCTGCGGCGCCTACCACGGCTGGTGGGAAGACGTGCAGCCCGGCCCGGGCAACCCAATGCCCCCGCGCGAGACCTACACCCTGCAGGACATGAGCGAGAGGAGCCTGCAGGTGCTTCGCACGCGGCGCGACGTGGCCTGCGTGCTGGTCAACCCACTGCAAGCCCTGCACCCCAACAAAAATGCGCCCGGCGACTCCACGCTGGTGGACGGCAGCCGCACCGCAGGCTACGACCGCGCGGCCTACACCGCATGGCTGAAGCAACTGCGCGAGGTGTGCACCGAGCGCGGCATTGTGCTGATCTTCGACGAGGTGTTCCTGGGCTTTCGCCTCGCACCCGGGGGCGCGCAGGAATACTTCGGCGTGAAGGCCGACATGGTCACGTATGGCAAGACGCTGGCCGGCGGCTACCCGGTGGGTGTGGTGTGCGGACGGCGCGAGCTGATGCAGCGCTTTCGCGAAGCGCGCCCCGCCGATGTGTGTTTTGCGCGCGGCACCTTCAACGCCCACCCGTACGTGATGGGCGGCATGGCGGCGTTTTTGAAGCGCCTTGACACGCCGGAGATCCAGGCCCTGTACCAGGACCAGGATGCGAAGTGGGATGCACGCGCCAAGCACTTCAATGACACCATGGCCCGACACGGCTTGCCGGTGCGCGCGGCCAACATGCAAAGCATCTGGACGCTGATGTACACCCAGCCAGGTCGCTACCACTGGATGTTCCAGTACCTGCTGCGTTGGCAAGGACTCGCCTTGAGCTGGGTGGGCACGGGGCGTCTCATCTTTGGTTTGCACTTCAGCGATGCAGAGTTTGAAGAGGTGGTGCAACGCTTCGTGGCAGCGGGTCAACAGGCGCAGGCGCAAGGCTGGTGGTGGCAGGGAGAGCAGACGCACAAGTCGATACGGCGCAGTGTGTTTCGCGAGATGTGGCAGCACCTGCGGGCGTGATGCCGCAGGCGCGCCGGGGGAATCACTTCACCCCGATGCCTGGGTCGATCAGCTGGCCGCGCATCAGGTACAGCGGCGCCTTGTGGTAGAGCTTGATGTCGTGAAACGGGTCGGTGAGGATCTTGGTCATCCAGGCCAGACCGGTTTGCACATCGGCAATGAAGAACAGGTGCACGGTGCGAAACAGCAGGCCGCCCACGCCGAGTGCGAGCCACAGTGCGCCAACATGGCGGATGAAAGTTTCGCCGTTGGTGTGCGGCTCGAACAGGCCGAAGACACCCGGCACCAGCGCCACCAGCATCGGCGTACCGGCCCACAGGGCCATCAGAATCACCTTGCGTTGCAGGTTGTAGCCCACCTTGATTTCTTCCTTGTGCTCGTGCGTGGCCTGGTTCACATGGTCGTAGCCTTTGGGCTCGAAGAAGAAGTGGCCGGCCTGGCGGCTGGTCATTGAAACCAGCCAGGCGATCAACGCGGAGAGCACCGGGTCGGTCCACAGCAGCGCATAAGCCACCACAAAACTGATCGCGCTGATCAGGTGCAGGGTCTGGTTGATGCGGCTATGGTGGTAATAGCGGTGATCGTCCCAACGTTGGGTTTCGAGTGTCTTGAAAAAGTCTTTCACATCATCTCCATGCGAGGTTGGTGCGTGTGGCGGGGTCACACACCTGCGCAGTCTTGCCCTGACATGTGAAAACACGGTGACAGCACCAAGTTGTCATCAGTTTGTTGCACAGGCGCTGGAACATGGCCCCATGAATGCCATGACATCCGAACAGATCCTGGTCGAGGAATACCCGGCCAGAACCCCCTCCTTGCGCCTGTCGGTGGTCACCGAGACCTGGCCACCGGAGATCAACGGGGTGTCGCTCACGCTCTCGCGTCTGGTGCAGGGCCTGTGCGCGCGCAACCACCCGGTGCAGCTGATCCGGCCGCGCCAGACGCGGGTGGACCAGGCGCTGAGCCACAGCGGCTATGAAGAGCTGCTCATGCGAGGCATGCCGATTCCGCGTTACCCCGAACTCAAGCTCGGCCTGCCGGCCAAGCGGGCGCTGATCAACGCCTGGACGCTGAAGCGGCCCGACCTTGTGCACATCGCCACCGAAGGCCCGCTGGGCTGGTCGGCGTTGCAGGCGGCTCGGCGTTTGAAACTGCCGGTGACGTCGGACTTCCGCACCAACTTCCATGCCTACTGCGAGCACTACGGCGTGGGCTGGTTGCGCAAACCCATGGTGTCGTACCTGCGCAGGTTTCACAACCTCACGCAGCTCACCATGGTGCCCACGCGCGCCTTGCGCACGCAACTGATGGAGATGGGCTTCGAGAACGTGCAGGTGGTCGCGCGCGGTGTGGACACGCAGCTCTTCAATCCGCAGCGCCGCAGCGAAGCCTTGCGCAGCCAGTGGGGTGCGGGCCCCGATTCGCTCGTGATGCTGGTGGTCGGTCGGCTCGCCGCCGAGAAAAACCTGGATGTGGCGCTGCAGGCCCATGCCGCCATGCAGGCCCACCACACCGATGTGAAGCTGGTGTTTGTGGGCGACGGACCGTTGCGCGAGAGCTTGCAACAGCGCTGCCCGAAAGCCGTGTTTGCCGGCATGCGCCGGCACGAAGAGCTGGCGGGTTACTACGCCTCGGCCGACCTGTTCGTGTTTCCCAGCCTCACCGAGACCTTTGGCAACGTGACCATCGAAGCGCTGGCCAGTAGCCTGCCGGTGCTCGCGTTCGACACCGCTGCCGCGAGCGATTGGGTGCAGAGCCACACCAACGGCTGGCTGGTGCCAGCAGGGCAGGAGGCTGCATTCGTGCGCGTGGCAGTGGACCTCGCACAGTCCCCATCGCTGCTTGCTCAGGCACGCGACCAGGCCCGCTCGCGCGTGGCACACCTGGACTGGCAGCAGATCGCCATGCAGGTGGAGGCGCTGATGCTGCAGGCGGCGGGGGCTGTGCCGGCGGCAGACGCGGTATTGCGCCCAGCCCTGACGCAGCGATCCGCGCCACTGTTGTGAAAGCTTGATGACGAGACTGGTTGGGAAAGGATGGATGGGGGTCATTGCCCGATTCACGGTTTGGTCACATGACCTCCACACACTGCGGCGGTGTCTGTACTTTCAACCTTGGAGCTATCCATGTCCCATCACGACGACGACAACTGCAATTTCTCGAACAACGACAGCTTTCAGGAAGTTCTTTCTCGCGGCACGCGCACGCCGCTGACACGCCGCAATGTGATCCGTGGCGGAACAGGCATGGTTGCCCTGTCGGCACTGCCCTTTTTGAGCGCCTGCGGTGGTGGCGATGAAGCTGCGCCTGCACCTGCCGCCCCCAGGGAGACCGCGCTCGGCTTTCCTGCAGTGGCCAAAAGTCTGGCCGACGATGTGATTCTTCCGCCTGGCTACACCTACCGGGTATTGCACGCGACCGGCGATCGGCTGTTCACCACCGACACCACCGACACCGCCTACGCCAACCAAGGCACAGAGGCCGACGACTGGAGTCGCCGTGTGGGCGACCACCACGACGGCATGGACATTTTTTACATCGACGCGCAGAACAACTACACCACGGTGGACACGGGACGTGCTGTGCTGGTGGTGAATCACGAGAGTTCAGCAGACGCGCACTTCTTCCACGCCGACGGCCAGACATCGGGCGGGACGAGCGGCAAGAAATTCAACCAGTTTGGTCAGTGGGATGGCGGCGTGCGCCCAGCAACGGAGTCGCTCAAGGAGATCAATCACCACGGCGTGTCCTTGGTGGAAATTCGCAAGGTCAATGGCGTGTGGACGGTGCAACTCGACTCCACTTTCAATCGCCGCGTGACAGCTCAGACGGTGGTGAACGTCACCGGCCCCGCTGCTCACATCGTCAATATCCGCACGTTGATGTCCACGGCGTTCGACCCGTCTGGCCAAACATCGCGTGGCACGCTCAACAATTGCGGTCATGGCAAGACCCCTTGGGGCACCTACCTCGCCTGCGAGGAAAACTGGGCTGCCTATTTCAACAACGCGGTGGGGGACACGCTGCCTGCACCCGGTACTGACGCCGCGTGGGACAAGATCGTTGCTTCCCGTGAGCGGTACGGTGTGGCGACGACGACCTACGGCACGGTTGCGAACGGCAGGACCAACAGAAATGGTCAGGGCTGGTACACCGCTGGCGTGTCCGACAACTTCACCCGTTGGAACGTGGCGCCCAAGGGTGCATCCGCTGCACTTGATTTCCGCAACGAACCCAACACCTTCGGCTACAACCTCGAAATCGACCCATTGCGTCCGAACTCCGTACCCGCCAAGCGCGTGGCCATGGGTCGTTTTGCGCACGAGGCTGCCGTCTGCAGCATTCCGGTGGCGGGGCAGCCACTCGCCTTCTACATGGGGTGCGATTCACAGAACGAGTACATCTACAAGTTCGTGACCGCAGCTGTTTGGAACCCGGCCGATGTGGGCGGCGGCATGGCCGCCGGTGACAAATACCTGAACGAAGGCAAGCTGTACGTTGCGAAGTTCAACGACACCGGCCTCGGTGAGTGGGTTGAGCTCAGCATTGCAAACGTCACTGCCCTGAACCCTGGCTACGCTGCCACGTACACGTTTGCCAATCAGGCCGATGTGCTGGTGAATGCCCGCCATGCAGGCAGCGCCGCGGGCGCCACCCGCATGGACCGCCCGGAGTGGGGCGCGGTGAACCCGAAGAACGGCGACGTGTACTTCACGATGACCAACAACAGCAGCCGTACTGTGGCCAATGCTGACGCTGCCAATCCGCGCGCCTATGCAGACGTCGACGGGCGGACCCGTTCGGGCAACCCCAATGGTCACATCATCCGTTTCCGTGAAACCGGCAGCGTCTCCACCGCCACCACCTTCACCTGGGACATCTTCTTGTTCGGTGCCGAAGAAGACGCCGGTGCCGGTATCAACCTGTCCGGTCTGAGCGACAAGAACGACTTCTCGTCACCCGACGGTTTGTGGTTCAGTCGGGCCACCGGTATTTGCTACATCCAGACCGACGACGGTGCCTACACCGATGTGACCAACTGCATGCTGTTGGCGGCAGTCCCGGGGAATGTGGGTGATGGTCGCACCATCACGGTCAACAACAGCTTGGGCGGTACTTCGGCGAGCGAGCAAACCTTCCTCGGCGCTGCGCTGGGCGAAGCCAAGCTCCGCCGTTTTCTGGTGGGACCCAAGGGAGCAGAAATCACGGGCATGACTGAATCTGCCGACGGTCGCACGGTGTTTGTGAACATCCAGCACCCGGGTGAAGACACGCCGGCGGTCGGTACCGGTGCGTTCGCATTCCAGAGCCAATGGCCTGGCAATCGGGGTTACGGCCCGGTGGGTCGTCCACGCTCGGCCACCATCGTCATCACCCGCACCGACGGCGGCGTGATCGGTCTTTGATCCGCTGAGTGAACAAGGCCTCTGCCGGAGTGTCTGGCAGAGGCCTTGGCTTTTGTTGACATCGAGCAGGGGCATCCAGGAAGAAGGACACTGCTCACCGTTCAGCCATTCACCGGAGATTCCATGCTGCGCAGCGCCTTGTTCAAACTGATGATGGCAGCCGTCGTGACGGGTGCAATGCTGGTGGCCCACGCCGAAGACACACCGAGCAACATGGGGCCGGGTGTGCCCGAGCAACTGGTCGCAGCGCGCGCGGCCATCGCTGCAAAAGACTGGTCGCGTGCGATCGCCGAGCTCAACGCTGCGGTGAAGCTTGAGCCGCGCAATGCCGACGCGCACAACCTGCTGGGCTACAGCCACCGCAAGCAGGCCCGGCCCGATCTGGCCAGGGCCTTCGAGCACTACAAGCTGGCGTTGCAGATTGATCCTGGGCACAGGGGGGCACACGAGTACATCGGTGAGGCCTACCTGATGGACCACCGGCCTGCCGAAGCGCGCCGGCACCTTGCCGAGCTGGCTCGGCTCTGTGGCAACCAGACCTGCGAGGAATATGTGGATCTCGCTGAAGCCATCAAAGCCTACAAGGGCAGACCGCCAGGCTGATCGGGCGCCGAGCCCAGCCGTGAACGCAGCGAAACCCCAAGGCCCCGTGGGCCTTGGGGTTTCGCCTTTTCGGGTGTGCGTCTATCGCCTTCGCACCTCGGGCTGGGTACCCGAAGGTCGGCACCGCAGAGGTGCTTCAGGACCGATTTTGAGAACTATCGTGGCAACGCTCCGCCGATTCCAGGTCGGTGGGGTAGCCATTTCAAACTCAACACCGGGAACACACCATGTACGACCAGATCGTCAAACCCCAGACCCTTGCACTTGACAACGCGCCCTGCAGCGACGGCAAGGACCGCTTTCCCAAGCTGACCGTCAAATACGAGGAATACGGCAGCGCCAAAACGCAGGATGGTCATGACAAGCCTGTGATTGCCATCCTGCCGTTCTTTCTGGGCAGTGCCCACGCGGCCGGGTACAAGGCCATCAAGGACAAGAAGCCCATTGGCCTGGGCTACTGGGACGCCCTCATCGGCCCGGGTGATGTGCTGGACACCAACACCCACCGCATCATCAGCTTCGAGCCGGTGATCAACGACGAATTCCATCCCGGCATCGTCAACCCGGCCACCGGCAAGCCCCACGGTGGCGCCTTTCCCGACTTCTCGCTGGCCGACATGTCGCAGATCCAGCGCATGGCACTCAAGCAGCTGGGCGTGGTGCATGTGGATGTGCTCATGGGTGCCTCCATGGGCTCGCTGCAAGCCTGGCACTTCATGGCGCACGACACCAGCTTTGTCTCGCGCATGGTGCTGGTGGTGCCTGGTGGTCTGACGTTGGCTGAGAAGACGCTGACGCTGGCCCGTCAGTGGGTGACGAAGCTGGAGCAGGACCCCGACTGGCACGGTGGCAACTACAGCGCCCTGCCCAAGGACAAACAACCCAAGAAGGCGCTGAGCGAAGTGTTGGCCGATTTCTGGTACCGGGTGCAGTTTCCGGTGGACCACAGCCTGCTGTACGACCTGGACGATCTGGGTTGGGCCGACATGGCGGTGGCGCACCATGTGCTGAGTGCCGATGACGTCAAGTCCATCGACACCGTGCTCGCCAGGCTGGACGACAAACAGCCCAGGATCAAGGCCTACAAGCAGATGGTCAAGCTGCTGTGCGAGCGCACCGACCACAACGTGCTGCTGTGGCAGCTGCGCTCGATCCTGACCTACAAGCCCCTGGCGGCCCTGGCTGCGTCTGACGTGTTCACCCGCCGCACCATGAAGCTCGACGACATGGTGGACATCGCACATGAGGCGTCCGGCGTGGCCGACATCCTGTTGATTGCCACCGAAGCCGACGACCTGCTGGACATCGTGCCGGTGGATGCCGTGACCGGCATGGCCGCTTTTCTGGGCGCCCGAACCTCGGTGGTCCGTCTCCCCGCGACCTTCACGCACGCCGCCGGGCTCAACACCGCTGCCCCCGACAGCATCGCGAAGATCAAGGGACGAATCGCCCAATTCCTCAAGCCTCAGGCCAAGCTCTGAGCGCCGCTTTCCATCAAGAAATTCACCGACTTTCAGGAGAACACACATGCCGCAGATCACGACCGGCCAGGCATCCGCGCCTGTCACCACCTTCGTTGACCTCACATTGGACGCCCTCGCTGCTGTTGTCGTCCACATCCAGAGCCTGGACGAAGCCGACCAGAGGTTGCGCTTTGGCCACCCGGTGAAAGACGCGGAGCACGCTGAAACGATCGCCCGCAGGTTGCTGCAGATGACCACCGTGTTCGGACTGTGGGATGCGGCCCATGAGCGCCTGCTGGTGCTGGGCAGCTGCGGCAAAGCCACACCGGCGAGCGATGCGATCGAAACGGCGGCAAGCGCGCTGCCCGAAGCTCGGGGTGGCATGAGCCAACGCATGGCGAACTGGCTGTACCCCCGCGTGGTCGCCCAAGGACACAAGCGCATCGAGTGGAATTTTTACGCCGACAACGCGCTGGTCATGGCGATTGCGAAGAAGCAGGGCATGAAGGTGGACTGTCGCCAGGGGGAGTGCGTGGCCTGGTTTGACCTGCAGCCGACGGCCAACGCGATCGGCCATTGGCTGGAAAGCCTGGACCAGTTGCTGGAAGCGGTCCGCAACGCTTCACACGCGAGCCCAGGCGCCAGGCTCTGAGCAGTCAAGGGCAAGCCGTCTCAGCGTGGCACGGCCGGGTGGGCTTCGGGCGGGCGCTGCTCCATGTAGCCGCGTCCGTCTTTCACGCCCGCGCGTCCAGCGATCTGCCAGGCGGTGCGCTGGTTGATCAGGCCGGAGAGGAATTCGATTTCTTCGTCGGTGTGGTTGAGGGCAGGGGCCGGCGTGAGGAATCGCCCGGCCTTGGGTTCGACCTCGCCCCAGAACGACTGGTGGTAGCTTGACACCGACAGCGCCCGGTTGCCGCCAGCCTCCATGTCCACCGTGCCGTAGCAGTTGCAGAAGTAGCTGCGGTTGCCTTGTTCGGGAAATACCTCGGTATAGACACCGGTACCTCGAATGCCGGCGGTGAGCGTGGGCGTGACGATGGCCCGGCTTGGACCGCGGCCAAATGCGCTGCCCACAGCGCCAGTGAGCAACCGCAGCAGGCTGATCGTGTTCAGCGTGACACCCCGCTCCACGGTGAGGCGGGAGTTCTGCCGCACGTGCATGGCAGCGTTGCCCAGCACGAAAGTGAGTCGTGACGCCGGTCCGGTGGCAATCTCGTCACCGGTCTGGATGGTTTGTTGCGGCACCATGCGACTGCCGTTGAGCAGCACATCGCCGACCAGCTCCACCACGTTGCTGCGCTGCTGGGCCATGGCCGCCGGCAGGCCACCCATGGCCACCCAGGCGGCGGCGGCCTTCAGGGTGTCGCGGCGCTGGAACCAGGTCACTTCGCTTTCGACTCGGCCTTGCAGGGTGTGGTGGGTCATGCTTCTTCTCCGGTGGTAGGTGTTGGTCGCTCGGTGGACTCAAAACTATCAACAAAAGTGAAATATATCGACGTGTGAAACATGGAGGCCATGAACAGGACGGCCGGGTACAAAACGATGTTGAGCGCCTCGGCGCCCCCCATCAGAGCACCCAGCAGGCTCATGCAAAGTCCCACCAACAGGAACACCCCGAGCCAGCCCAGGCCGTAGAACAGCATGGCGCCCTTGTTGCCCCAGCACGCCATGAAGCTGAAGAACAGGCTCTTGCCTGGGCTCACGCCGTGCCAGTGCACGAGGGCCGGTGCGTGCCAGAAGGCCATGACCACAGGCAGGTAGACCACCAGGCCGGCCAGCAGGCCCTGGTTGGCCAGCGAAGCGCGCACCATCTCGGCCGATACCTCGCCCGCGTTGGGGTCCAGTGGTGGCGCATCGCCGGCAAACAGCATGGCTGCGCCCAGCACCAGCAGCAGGCCAGCGGCGTACATGGCGCCAAGGATCAGCATGTTGCGCGTCTGCGCCGGCTTGCCTCGCAGACCCGAGATCAGCGTGGAGGGCATGGGAAAACGCCCCTGTGTGGCCTCACGCGTGGCGGCCATGAGCCCCAGCGTGGCCACCGGCACCAGCAGCAGCGAGATGATGGTGCCGAGCAAGGGCACGAGCGAGAGCACCGATACCGTGGCCATGAACATGAAAAACAGTCCAGACATGGCCAGCGGCTGACGGAAGAAGGTTTTCACGCCCAGCTTGACCCATTGCAGGCCGGCACTGGCGGGGACGAGATGGAGTTTCATGCGGTCACAGGTTGGGGTGCGGCGGCTGGCGCGCAAACGTCAAGCAGCGCGGTCGGGAAGGCGTTGCTCGCGCGGTCTCGCAGCACGCGTTCGAAATGGGTCGGGTCGTGGGCTTGCAGCATGGCAGCTTCGCGCGGCAGGTGCAGGTCCCACAGCCGGGAAATCCAGAAACGCAAGGCCCCGGCGCGCAGCAGGGCCGGCAGCAAGCTGCGCTCGGCCGCACTCAGGGGACGCACCGCCTGGTAGGCCGCCAGCAGTGCCCGGGCGCGTGCTGCGTCGTGGCTGCCGTCGGTGGCGTCCTGACGGTGGTGCACGCACCAGTCGTTGAGGCAGACCGCGATGTCGAAAAGGAAGGTGTCGCAGCCAGCGAAATAGAAGTCGAAGAAGCCGGTGAGCTGGCCGTCTTCGAACATCACGTTGTCGCGAAAGAGGTCGGCGTGAATGGGGCCGCGTGGCAAGGCAGCGAAGGCCGGACTGGCCGCCACGTGGTTCTGGTAAGCCAGCTCGGTGCGGATCAGGTCGGCCTGCGGCGCGCTCAGGAAGGGCAGCACCACCGGCACGGTCTCGTTCCACCAGGGCAAGCCGCGCAGGTTGGGTTGGCTCATGGAGAAATCGCGCCCGGCCAGGTGCATGCGCGCGAGCATGGCACCCACCGCTTCGCAGTGCGCCTCGCCTGGGGTCAGCTCACTCTTGCCCCGCAGTTTGTCCACCACGGCGGCGGGCTTGCCTTGCAGCGTGTGCAGGATCTCGCCGCTGGCGGTGACGGCCGGGTCGGGCACCGGAATGCCTTTGCCTGCCAGATGCTTCATGAGGTGCAAGTAAAACGGCAACTGCTCGAAGCCCAGGCGCTCGAACACGGTCAACACATGCTCCAGCGTGGCGCCATCTCGTTCGCTGGTCACGAAGTAGTTGGTGTTTTCGATGCCGCCCTGGATGCCCCGCAACCCGGTCAGGTCGCCCAGATTCAGGGTGTGCAGCAGGGCAGCGGCTTGCGCGAACGCGACTTCGGTGTAGACGGCCATGAATCCAGCGGTCAGAAATTCAGGATGCGCCAGCTGCTGCGACCGGCGTTGCCGGTGCGTTTGCCGCCGGTTTCGTTGGTGGCAGCGCCATTGGTCTCGGGATTGATCTGATAAGCGGGCGCACCGTTTTTGGGCTGTACCTCGATGCTTTTCGTTTCGCCGCCCATGCGAACCTCGTCGATGCGGGTGAGGGCGTCCTCGTTGGTGATCCGCTCGATACGGTCTCGCGCCGGAATCGGCTGCGGGGGCTGCTCCAACGGGGCTGTCTGGCCCCAGGCAGCCGGGGTCAAGGCAAAACCCGCCACCAGGGCGAGGGCGGAGAGCAGGCGTGGCGTGTGAGCGTTCATGCGGCATTGTAGGCAGGGAGGGCTCCCGGGGGCGCACGCGGGGCCATGCGCTTCACCATGCATTACGCAGCCCGTGGGCTGCTGGATGTGGCGCGATCTCCCCGACAATGCGCCCATGTCCGACGCTTCATCCCCCACCCCCACCCTGTTGCTGGTCGATGGCTCCAGTTACCTCTACCGTGCCTTCTTTGCTGGCGGCGAGGCCATGAGCACGACCCTTCCCGATGGAACCGTGCTGAAAACGGGCGCCATCCGCATCATGATCAACATGATGCAGAAGCTGCGAAAGGACGTTCGGGCCGACTACGCCGCCTGCGTGTTCGACGCCAAGGGGCCGACTTTCCGGGACGCGCTGTACCCGGACTACAAGGCCAACCGCTCGCCCATGCCCGACGACCTGCGCGCGCAGATCGGCCCGATCCACGAGGTGGTGAAGCTGCTGGGCTGGAAGGTGCTGGACGTGCCCGGTGTGGAGGCCGACGACGTGATCGGCACGCTGGCGCATGTGGCCGCGCAGCAGGGTATCACCTGCATCATTTCCAGCGGCGACAAGGATCTGAGCCAGCTGGTGAACGAGCACATCACGGTGATCGACACCATGAACGACCGCCGGCGTGATGTGGCCGGTGTGACCGCCGAGTTCGGCGTGCCACCCAGCCTGATGCTGGATTACCAGACTCTGGTGGGTGACCAGGTGGACAACGTGCCCGGCGTGCCCAAGGTCGGCCCCAAGACCGCCGTGAAGTGGTTGCAGGAGTACGGTTCGCTGGAAGCGCTGGTGGCGCGAGCGGACCAGATCAAGGGCGTGGCGGGTGAGAACCTGCGCAACGCACTCGGGTGGCTGCCCAAAGGCCGCGAACTGCTCACCATCAAGACCGACTGCGATCTGAGTGAACACATGCATGGTCTGCCCTCGCTGGAGGCGATCACGATCGGTGGACAGGATTCCGAAGCCCTCAGGGCGTTCGGAGAGAAGTACGGCTTCAAGGGCCTGGTGAAGACCCTCCTGCAGCTCGATGTGCCGCCCGAACGGATTGAGGATCACCCAGCTCCCTCCAAAGCCAGGGCCCGCAACGACGCGCCCGGGCTGTTCGACGAACCCGACTTGAGCGGCAGCCCCGAGCGAAACACCAACCTGAAGTACGACACCATCCTCACCTGGACCTTGTTCGACGACTGGTTGCAGCGCTTGCAGGCGGCCGACCTGGTGGCGCTCGATACCGAAACCACCTCGCTTGAGGAGATGCGCGCCGAGATTGTGGGCATCAGCTTCAGCGTGACGCCGGGCGAAGCGGCCTACATTCCGCTGCGCCACAGCGGGCCCGACGCGCCCGGGCAGCTGCCGTTCGACGAAGTGCTGGCCAAGCTCAAGCCCTGGCTGGAAAACCCGAAGCACGCCAAGCTCGGCCAGCACGTGAAATACGACCGCCACGTGTTCGCCAACCACGGCATCGAGGTGCGGGGTTATGTGCACGACACCATGCTGCAGAGCTATGTGCTGGAAGTGCACAAGCCGCACGGCCTGGCCAGTCTGGCCTTGCGCCACCTGGGACGCCAGGGCATCAACTACGAAGACCTGTGCGGCAAGGGCGCGCACCAGATCCCGTTTGCGCAGGTCGATGTGGCCAAAGCGGCCGAGTATTCGTGCGAAGACAGTGACCAGACGCTGGACGTGCACCGCGTGCTGTGGCCGCAGCTGCAGGCCGATGCCAAACTGAAGTTCATCTACGAGCTGGAGATCGCCAGCAGCGAGGCGCTCTACCGCATCGAGCGCAACGGCGTGCTGATCGACGCGCCCACGCTGGCGAAGCAGAGCCACGAACTGGGCTCGCGCATCCACGAGCTGGAGCTCGAAGCCTACGAAATCGCAGGCCAGCCGTTCAACCTGGCCAGCCCCAAGCAACTGGGCGAGATCTTCTTCGACAAGCTCGGCCTGCCGGTGATCAAGAAGACCGCGACCGGCGCGCGCAGCACCGACGAAGAGGTGCTGGAAAAGCTGGCCGAGGACTACCCGCTGCCGGCCAGAATCCTGGAGCACCGGAGTCTGAGCAAACTCAAGGGCACCTACACCGACAAGCTCGCACAGCTGGCCCACCCGGACACCGGGCGCGTGCACACCCACTACGCGCAGGCCGTGGCCGTGACCGGGCGCCTCTCCAGCAACGACCCCAACCTGCAGAACATTCCCATCCGCACGCCCGAAGGCCGCCGCGTGCGCGAGGCTTTCGTGGCCCCCGCCGGACACGTGATCGCAAGCGCCGACTACTCGCAGATCGAGCTGCGCATCATGGCGCACATAAGCGGTGACGAGGCGCTCCTGCGCGCTTTCCAGGAAGGCATCGACGTGCACCGCGCCACAGCGGCCGAGGTGTTCGGCGTGGAGGCTGCACAGGTGAGCAGCGAGCAGCGCCGCTACGCCAAGGTGATCAACTTCGGCCTGATCTACGGCATGAGCGCCTTCGGCCTTGCCAAGGCCCTGGCCATCGACAACACCGCAGCCAAGAACTACATCGCGCGTTATTTCGAGCGATTTGCGGGCGTGAAGCGGTACATGGACGAGACACGGAAAAGCGCCAAAGCGCAGGGCTACGTGGAGACGGTGTTCGGTCGGCGTCTGGTGCTGCCGAGCATCGGATCGGCCAAAGGAGCGCTGTTGTCCTCGCTGGAACGCCAGGCGGTGAACGCGCCCATGCAGGGCACGGCGGCCGACCTCATCAAACTCAGCATGGTGGCGGTGCAGAAGGCGCTGGACAGCCAACAGCGCAGCACGAAGATGATCATGCAGGTGCACGACGAACTGGTGTTTGAAGTGCCCGAAGCCGAGGTGGACTGGCTCAAGGCCGAGATCCCGCGCCTGATGGCGGGCGTCGCCGAGCTCAAGGTGCCGTTGTTGGCAGAAGTTGGCGTCGGTCCGAACTGGGATCAGGCCCATTGAGATGAAGCTTTCGCGCCGCGCGGTTCTGTCGGCCAGCCTGGCGGTGGCGGGATGGCCCGCGTGGGCGCAGACCGACGACAAGTGGGGCGCACTGCGTGGCTACCCGCAGAGCCGTTCCAGCTTCGAGCGTTTGCCCGAATACCGGGTGGGCAATTACTCGGGTGGCCATGAGCAATCGATACGCCACCATGTGATCCGGGCGGGGACCGAGGTGGCTGCGTGGAACGACGCGCCCGTGAACGATTTCCGCTACCGCTCGGGCCTGTTCCACAAGACACCCGGGTCTTACCTTGAACAGTGGCCTGTCACTGGACTGCTGATCGCGCGCGACAACAACATCCTGTTCGAGCGCTACCGCTTTGCGCGCCAGCCGACCATGCGCCTGCAGAGCTGGTCCATGGCCAAAAGTGTCACGTCGCTGTTGCTCGGCATTTGCCTGGACCGTGGACTCATCGCCTCGTTCGATGACCCTGCCGCGCGTTATGTGCCCGAACTCACCGGCACCTTGCACGGCGAGACCTCGCTGCGCCACCTGTCCAACATGTGCAGCGGTGCCGACGTGGTGCACGCGCGCGACAACGCGCTTTTGTATCCCGGTGCGCTGCTGGGGCGGGACCCCGACATTGCGCGCACCGTGAAGGAATGGAACCGCCGCAGCGAACCCGCCGGCACACGCTTCAACTACAACGAGTTGTGCCCGCTGACGCTGGGCATGGTGATGCGCCGCGTCACCGGGGGATCGTTGTCGGCGTTTGCCGAGCAGTTTTTGTGGCAGCCCCTGGGCGCCGAGGCGCCAGCCACCTGGTTCACAGACGCGCGCGGGGCCGAGTTCAACAGCATCGGCTTTGCCGCACGGCTGCGCGACTGGGCGCGTCTGGGACGGCTGGTGGCGCAACGCGGCCGTGGTCCGGATGGCCGGGCCATCGTCAGTGAGACGTGGATCAACGAGTGCACCTCGTGGAGTGAGGCTGACGCCCCGGTGCGCCACGGGCGGGTCCGCCTGACGACGGGCTACAAGGCCCTGTTCTGGCATGCGCGCCCCGACGGCTCGCGGCCGGCCATGCACGGCCACCACGGCCAGCGTGTGCTGATCGACCTGCCCACGCGCACCGTGCTTGTGCACACCGCGGTCGATCAGCAGGGTCCGTGGGAGCCCGAGCTGCTCGACATGTTCGACGCAGCCACGCGGCTTTAGTGCGCATGGCAGACTTCAACGCTTCAACCCCCGATGAGAGACACACCATGCTCATTGAACAACACGTCCAGGACCTCGGCGCCTTGCTGCCCGGCCAGTCGAACGAACAAGGCGCCACCCGCCGCACCGCGCTCAAGGCGGCACTGGGTGTGGGCTATGCGGCTGCTGCTGCGCCATTGATGGCACAGACCGCCATTCGCACCCCGTCCGACGGCTTGACCGTGGGCGAGGTGATGATCGACGTCAATGGCGACAAGATGCCCGCGTACCGCGCCGCTCCGGCGGGCAAGACCGGCCTGCCGGTGGTGCTGGTGCTGTCGGAGATATTCGGTGTGCACGAGTACATTGCGGACACCGCACGCCGTTTTGCCAGGGCCGGGTACCTCGCGATCGCGCCCGAGCTGTTCGTGCGCCAGGGCGATGCACAGAGTTATGGCGAGGTGGCCAAGCTGATCGCCGAGGTGGTTTCCAAGGTGCCCGATGCACAGGTCATGGCCGATCTGGACGCTGCTGTGAAATGGGCCGCAGCCAACGGCGGTGACGCTTCCAAGGTGGGTGTGACCGGTTTCTGCTGGGGCGGGCGCCAGACCTGGCTGTACGCGGCCCACAACCCGGCGGTGAAGGCCGGCGTGGCCTGGTATGGCCGCCTGGTGGGCGATGCGACGCCACTCAATCCCAAGCACCCGGTGGATGTGGCTGCCCAGCTCAAGGGCCCGGTGCTGGGTCTCTACGGCAGCGCCGACACCGGCATCCCGCTTGACACGGTTGATAAGATGAAAATGGCTCTGGCGGCGGGCAGTCCCGCCGCCAAGGCATCGACTTTCGTGGTCTACCCCGACGCACCCCATGCCTTCCATGCCGACTACCGTCCGACCTTCCGCAAGGAGCCGGCCGACGATGGCTGGAACCGCGCGTTGGCGTGGTTCAAACAGCACGGCGTGGCCTGAGCCACACCGCTGCGGGGCACCCAAGGCCGCCGTGGAGCGGCCTTTTTTGTGGACGAACTGAACAGAACAACATGACCTTGTTGGCAATCTTGATGGGTACCGTGGCGGCGGGCGTGGGCAGCGTCTGGCTGGCCGCGCTGATGGCGTTTGCGATGCTGGCGCGCTTCACGCAGCACATGCTCAGCATGGCCGCGGGCGCGCTCATGGCCACCGCCTTCATGCACCTGCTGCCCGAAGCGTTCGAGAGCGAGGCCGGCGCTCATGAGCTGTTTGCCATGCTGCTGGGCGGGCTGGTGTTCTTCTTTTTGCTCGACAAGGCCGAGCTGTGGCACCACGGGCACGAGCACAACCACGGGCCGGCGCAAGAGGCGGGTCATGGTGATCACGCCCACCACCATGGGAACACCCACGCGCATCACAACCACGGTCCTCGTTCGGGAGGCTGGGCTGTGCTGGCTGGTGACAGCGTGCATGCGTTTGGCGACGGGATCCTGATCGCCTCGGCTTTCCTGGCCGACATGCGCCTGGGTGTGATCACCTCGCTGGCGGTGCTGGCCCACGAGGTACCGCACCACATTGGCGACCTCGTGGTGCTGCGCCACACCTCGGGCACCTCGCGCGCCGCGCTGGTCAAGGTGTCCATGGCCGGTACTGTCACCGCACTGGGTGGTGTGGTGGGTTATTTCCTGGTGACACAACTGCGGGACTACCTGCCCTTCTTCCTGGTGGCAGCTTCCAGCAGTTTTGTCTATGTGGCGCTGGCCGACCTGATTCCGCAGCTGCAAAAACAGCTGGGCTTTCGGGACACGGTGGCGCAGGTGGCCTGGTTGCTGGCGGGCATTGCACTGGTCACGCTGGTGAGCAGCCTGGCCCACTGACGCTCAGACGGGCGGTGTGTCGCCGAGCGAGAAGCTGAAGGTGGCGCCCTCGCCGGGCGAGCTGATGGCCGTGATGTCGCCCCCGTGGCGCTCGACGATGCGGCGCACGGTGGCCAGGCCAATGCCCGTGCCCTCGAACTCGCTGGCCATGTGCAGGCGCTGGAAGGGTTTGAACAGTTTGGTGGCGTAGGACATGTTGAAGCCCACGCCGTTGTCCCGCACGAAGTACCTGCGCGTGCTGTTGTCGTCTGACACGGAGCACCCGAACTCGATCACGGTTTGTGGTTGGTCACGGCTGTACTTGAGGGCATTGCCCAGCAGGTTTTCCAGTGCTATGCGCGCCAGCTGCGGGTCGCAGTCCGCGTTCAGACCGTCGGTCACAAGGCACTGCACCTCTCGCTGCGGATGTTCCATCAGGCGCTCGGCCAGGATGGTGCGCACCAGCGCGCTGAGGTCGACGTTCTGACGCTCCAGCGGCGCCTGGCTCACGCGGGCCAGAGCCAGCAGGGCGGAAATCAGAGAACCCATGCGCGCAGTGGAGGACAGCACACGGTCGAACATCTCACGCTCGTCTGCGCTGAGGCGCTCGCCCATCTGCTCCTCGAGCAATCGGGTGAAGCCGTCGATGGAGCGCAGGGGCGACTTCAGGTCGTGCGACACGGTGTAGGCGAACGAGTCGAGCTCCGCATTGAGCATCTGCAGCTCGGCGGTACGCTCACGCACGCGCAACTCCAGGGTCTCGGTGAGGCGCTGGATCTCACGGTCTCGGTGCAGGCGCACCAGTTCCGCGTTGGCGCGGCTGGCAAAAATGGAGACCATGGCTTGAAGGTCTTCGCGCAGCATCAGGGGTTTGCGCCACATGGCAAACAGAATGCCGATGGGGGTGCCATCGGCGTCGCGCAAAGCCTGACCAAGGTAGGTCTGGAAACCCTCCCGGTTGATACCGCGCGCATTGGGAAAACTCTGCGGCAGGCCTTGGGCACACACGAACATGTCCTTTTGCTTCAGCGTTTCAGCGCACGGTGTGTTGGCCGTATCGAAGCTGAAGGTGGGCATGGGCAGCGCGTCTTTCCAGATGGACAAGACCTGCACCGCGTGGAGATCCGTGCACTCCCCGATGACCACCATGTCGCACTCGGTGGCTTCAGAGAGGTGGCGTGTCAGAGCGGTGAAGAAGGCCGCGCCGGTTTCCGCCGCCACGCCCTTGGCCACGTTGAGCAGCAGGGCCTCGCGTCGCTTCTCGGCTTCGATGTTCACCGTGCAGGAGAGGATGCAGGCTTCGCCGTCGATCTCGATCAACTCAGCCCACAGGCGGGTGTCCACCATACGGCCATCCTTGTGGCGCATGAGGGTGTCGTAGTTGGCTACGTGGCCGTCGCGCAGCAATTGGTCCACGAACTGTTCACGCGCGGCCGGGGTGAGCCAGGCCCCGGCCTCCACCGTGGTCTTCCCCATCAGCTCTTCCGGTTGCATGCCCTGCACCCGGTCTGGCGCCTTGTTGATCTCCATGAAGCTGCCGTCGGCGAGTCGGGTGATGCTGAGGTTCAGGGGGCTGAAGTTGAAGGCCTTTGCAAAACGCTCTTCCGAGCGCCGCAGGCGCTCCATGGCTTCGGCCTGTGCGCTCGCGTCGGTGACGGTGGTGATGATCAGCTTGTCTTCGCGGTCGGTGCCCATTTCGCTGGAGATGAGCGCTTCGAAAAGCTGGCCGTCGGCGCGCCGGCCCTGGCAGGCGAACTGGTCCATGTGCCGCTGCTCATACAGCTGCTGCAGGTAGCGCTCGCGCTGGGCAGGATCGGCCCACAGAAATTGTTCCTGGCGACCGAGCACCTGGTCGCGCGAGTAGCCATACGTGCGTTCGAACGCGGGGTTCACGTCGAGGATGGAGCCGGTGCGCGCCGACTGGGCCAGCATGGGGCTCGGGCTGGCGCGGAAGATGCGGGCGAATCGCTCCAGGTTGCGGTCGCGCTCCTGTTCGGTGGCTTTGCGGCGCTCGAACTCCTGCGCCTGCAACCTCAGCGCGCGGTTGGCGCGCAGGCGGCTGTGGTGCACCGTGAGGGCGCACACGAGCACGGTGGCCGAGTGGGTGATCCACACACGCAGGCTGACCGAAAAATCGGGCCTGTGCGTCAACAGACCGGCGGCTTCAGCCCAGGTGAGTGCACCCAGCGAACCGATGCTGGCCACCGTTGTGACAATGAGCGCAGTGCGCCCGAGAAAGATGCCGGCGCCCACCACCGAGCCAATGAACAGGAAGCCCACGGCGGTGCGCACCGAGCCGTAGCTGATGGCGGAAAAGATGACGGCGACGAGCAAGGCGGCCACGATCACATGGGGCACATACCGCGTGCGGCCGGCGCGCGTAAGCCCGTAGCAGAACCAGGCCACGACGGTCAGCCCACCGGCGACCCAGGCTTCGTGTTCGCCAGGTGCTGCCAGCACCAGCTCCATCAGCAGCATCAGCAGGCCGGTGCAGCCGATCACCAGCGACGTCAATCGCAGCGCTGCCGTGCGATCCTGGTTTCCCAGAACGTTGAAAGCGGCATCGTCGTGCGGCTGCATGGGTGAGCGGCTGGGCGTGGGTTCAGATGCGATGGCTTGGTCAGCCAACAGCGCAGGGCGCGCCGGGCGTGTTGCACCACTCGCTCCAGCTGCCGGGGTAGAGCGCGGTGCGCCCCAGGCCAGCCACTTCCATGGCCAGCAGATTGGGAATGGCGCTCACGCCGCTGCCGCAGTGGTGAACCACGCTGGCGGGATCGCGTCCGGCGAGCAGGTGCTCAAATTCGGCGCGCAATTGTGCGGCTGGTTTGAAGCGGCCGTCGGGACCGATGTTGTCGGCAAAGGGGCGGTTGAGGGCGCCCGGAATATGGCCTGCCACCGGGTCGAGCGGCTCGACCTCGCCGCGAAAGCGGGCGCCGGCGCGCGCGTCGATCACGGTTTGTGTGGGCCTTCCGAGCGACTGTGCAATGCTGTTCGTGGAGGCGGTGGCTGCTGCGGCGGGTGCGACGGTGAAGTGCCCGGCTTCGGGAGTGGGTGATGCGCCGCTGGCCAGCGCACCTCCGGCGGCCTTCCAGGCGCCCAGTCCGCCGTCGAGCACGGCCACGGCTTCATGGCCGCACCACTTGAGCATCCACCACAGTCGGCCACAGTAGTTGGCGCCCTGGCGGTCCAGCACCACCGCCTGCACTCCGTTGGACAGTCCCAGGCTCGCCATGCGTTGGGCAAACGTCTCACGCGAGGGCAGGGGGTGGCGTCCACCACTGGCGCGGTCGACGCCGGTCTTGTCGCTCAGGTGGCGGTCCAGATGCACGTACACCGAGCCGGGAATGTGTTCTTCAACGAACTGTGCTTCGCCTGCATCGGGTTTCATGAGTTCGAAGCTGCAGTCGTACACACACAGCGGTGCACCGGAGGCCATGAGCTGCTGCAGTTCGCGGGCTGAGATCAGTGTGGTGAACATGCGGTCATTGTGCTTCAGGTGACTGGAGCTTCAGTGGTCTTCGGCGGGGGCGTTCGGCACGGCCCGATCACGCAGCACGGTGGCGGTGATGCCGCTGACGATGATCAACGCCATGCCCATCCAACCCATCAAAGGCAACTGGTCGCCAAAGATGATGAGGCTGTAGAGGCCGGCAAAAACGATGCCCGAGTACTGCAGGTTGGCCACCACCATGGTGGCACCGCTGGAGTAAGCGCGCGTCATGCACAACTGTCCGAACACCGCCAACAGACCAATGGGCAGCAGCCACAACGCACCAGGCCACTGCCAGTTGCTCGCGCCAACGAACAACATGCCCAAGGCGCCGGCGAGCACGGCACCGATGGAGAAGTAAAACACCGTGCGGCTCTCGGGCTCACCGGCCCGGGCGAGGGCCGCCACCTGCAGGTAGGCAAAGGCCGAGAAGATGCCTGACATGAGTCCCACCAGGGCGCCGACCGCCTGACCCTCGACCAGTGTGGGGCGCAGCATCATGGCCACGCCGCCGAAGCCGGCCAGCACGGCCAGGAACAGCGGTGCTTGCTGGCGCATGGGCGTGTTGCGGCCCTGCACCAACAGCGCACCTCCAAGAAGGAAGGCCGCGATCCAGACACTGCTCATGTAGTTGAGCGTCATGGCGGTGGCCAGCGGCAGGGCCGCAATCGAATAAAACCATGAGGTGAGCGCCGTCACACCGACCACGCTGCGCCACACATGCATCATGGGCAGACTGGTGCGCAGCGACACACGCTGCATGCGGGCGAGCCCGACCAGGAAAACCACGCCCACGAGGCCACGGTAGAAGACGATCTCGAAGCTGTTGAACTCGGTTGAAGCGAACTTGATGCACACGCCCATGGTGGCAAAAAACAGCGACGCGAGGACCATCCACAGCGCCTGCATTCAACTCCCCGACGCCGCCGCAGGGCTCATCTTCGTCCGATACCACTCATGGAAATGTTGCATGCCGTCTTCCATCGGGCTCTGGTAAGGACCGACTTCGTTGTCGCCGCGGGCCAGCAGGGCTTTGCGCCCCGCGTCCATGCGCTCGGCGATCTCGTCGTCTTCCAGGCAGGTCTCCATGTAGGCAGCGCGCTGTGCCTCGACAAACTCGCGCTCGAAGGCGGCGATTTCCTCGGGGTAGTAGAACTCGACCATGTTGATGGTCTTGTCCACACTCACCGGGTGAAGCGTGGAAACCGTGAGCACATGGGGGTACCACTCCACCATGATGTGCGGGTAATAGGTCAGCCAGATCGCACCATGCTCGGGCATCTGCCCCTGGCGGTACTGCATGAGCTGTTCGTGCCAGCGCTGGTAGACCGGGCTGCCCGCCTTGCCCAGCAGGTTGGCCGGGCCCACGGTTTGCACCGAGTATTCGGGCTTGAGTTCCCAGCGCAGGTCTTCGCAGGTGACGAAGCCACCCAGGCCCGGGTGGAAAGGCGCCACGTGGTAGTCCTCCAGGTAAACCTCGATGAAGGTCTTCCAGTTGTAGTTGCACTCGTGCAGCTCCACGTGGTCGAGCACCATGCCCTCGAAGTCGAGCGCGGCGCGCGGGCCCATGTTCGCCAGATCGGCGGCAACATCGCAACCGTTGTCTTCAAACAGCAACCCGTTCCACTCGCGCAGGGGGTAGTTGTTGAGGTTGAGGCAAGGGTCTTTCGCGAAGTGGGGCGCGCCCAGCAGCTGCCCGGCCTGACCACCCTGGACGCCGCTGTAGGTCCAGCGGTGCAGGGGGCACACGATGTTGCCGCCCGCGCTGCCGCTGCGGGTTTCCTGCAGGTTTCCCCGGTTTTTGAGGATGATGGCCTGCCGGTGCCGGCAGACATTGGAAACCAGCTCAACGCCGGTCGCCGTACGCACGAGTGCCCTCCCTCCGGCTTCTTGCGGGAGAGCGTGGTAATCCCCCACGTTGGGGACTGCAAGTTGGTGCCCCACATAACGGGGCCCGCGCTGGAAGAGGACTTCCTTTTCGCGCTGGAACAGCGCTTCGTCGAAGTAACTGGAAACCTGAAGTTGGCTTGCGGCCTGCTGCAGTTGAAGACTTAAATCAGACATCGTGGTCCTGACCTAGAGACTCCCCCTATGAAGGGGCAGGGTAAGCGCTGTGCTCGTGAGACGAATTCGCGCG
>JBBQSX010000005.1:0-44115 GCA_038213545.1 Burkholderiales bacterium | reverse complement strand
AGGTTGTCGAACTTGCTCTTGGTCACGCTGTCGTTGACGTTGATCGCGCGGAACTGCAGCGTGCCCTTGGCCGACATCTCGTTCAGGCGCAGCACGCCGGTGGTGGTCTCTTCGGTCACGCCGATGATCTGCGCGGCCTTGCGGGTGTACCAGGTCTTGTCCACAGCCAGCTTGGCCTTGATGGAGTTGTACAGGCAGATCTCTTCTTCGCTCTGTGGGTTGTTCAACACGGACGCGTCCTTCTCGGCGCGCTGACCCAGGTGCATGAGCAGGGTGGCGTCGCCGCCGTCGTCCAGGATCATGTTGGGGCCTTCGCCTTCGGTACCGGCGGCGCCGAACTCAAAGATGCGGTGGGTGAAGTCCCAGTACTCGTCCAGCGACTCGCCCTTGTGCGCGAACACCGGCGTGCCGTTGGCCACCAGCGCAGCGGCAGCGTGGTCCTGCGTGGAGAAGATGTTGCACGACGCCCAGCGCACGCTGGCACCCAGCGCCTGCAGGGTCTCGACCAGCACGGCGGTCTGGATCGTCATGTGGATGCTGCCGGTGATGCGCGCGCCCTTGAGCGGCTGCGCTTGGGCAAACTCTTCGCGGATGGCCATCAGGCCGGGCATTTCGGTCTCGGCGATCTTGACCTCTTTGCGGCCCCATTCGGCCAGGCCAATGTCGGCGATCGCGCAATCGGTGAAGGTGGGGTTGTTCAGACGTGCATTCATGGTTCGCTCCGGTAAGGATGGATGAACCACATCGGCGGGCGAAAAAAAGCTCATCGCACGGGATGTGGATGAGCGTCGTTGCATGGATGGTCCGAGCCTCACGCCTCGCCGCTGACTGGGTCAGTGGGGGCGCTGCAACGCTCCTCGGATGAGGGATTTTAGCCCAGCATGCTCTCGGGTGGGTGTTTGTGGGGTCTCCATCCCGGACTTCCAACACGTTGATGAGAAAGCCTGTGCGACACTGCCGGCCCCATGCAGACCCTGCCCACGCCCTCCCCGCTCGCCCTGTGGACCATCGACGCACGCGCTCGCATCCACGGGGTACTGACCGACATTGATGACACCCTGACGACCCACAGTGCCATCACGTCCGACGCGCTGGACGCTCTGCACCGCCTGCGCGCCGCCGGCCTGCCGGTGTTGGCCATCACCGGCCGCCCCGCCGGCTGGAGCGAGGCCTTCGCGCTGGCTTGGCCGGTGGACGCGATCGTGGCGGAGAACGGCGCCGTGGCGCTGTGGCGCGGCAGCGACGGGCAGCTCTGCCGGGACTATCTGCAGGACGCGACTGCCCGAACCACCAACTTCGCCCGGCTGCAAGCCACCGCACAGCGCGTGCTGCGTGAACTGCCACAAGCCCGCCTGGCCACCGACAGCCCCGGGCGCGAGACCGACATCGCCATCGACCACAGCGAGTTCGCGCACTTGAGCGAAACGGAGATCGCGCAGGTGGTGGCGCTCATGCGCAGCGACGGCCTGAACGCCACCGTGAGCTCGATCCACATCAACGGCTGGATCGGCGACCACGACAAACTCGCCGGTGCGCGCTGGATCGTGCAAACCCGCCTGGGCCGCGACCTCGACGCCGAACTCGACCAGTGGGTCTATGTGGGCGACTCCACCAACGACGCGCGCATGTTCGGCCACTTCCCGCACAGCGTGGGCGTGGCCAATGTGGCGCGCTTCTGGGCAGCGCTGAGCCATCACCCGCGCTTTGTGGCGCAGGGTGAGCGCGGCGCGGGTTTTGCCGAGGTGGTCAACGCGGTGCTGGAGGCCAGGACGTGACCGAGCACCCCCTGCCGCCCCAGCACAGCCAGGCCCTCACCGGCGCAGCGCCACCCGCGCTCGTGCCTGTGCAGGCCCGCCTTGGCCTGGTGGCCATCTTCGGCTCCACCTTCTTCCAGCTGGTGGGCTACTTCATGCTCATGCCGCTGCTCTTGCTGCGGCTCAAGGGCGACGGCGTGTCCACCGCGCTGGCCGGCGTGTTCGTGGCCACCGGCTGGCTCGGCGTGTTCGCCATGACACCGTTCGCCTCGGCGATCACACAGCGCCTGGGCCGCCGGCCTTCGCTGTGGCTCGCGGCTTTCGTGCCGGTGATCGCCATCACCGGCTTCCTGTTCAGCAAATCGCTGGTGCTGTGGTTCGTGTGCATCCTCATCGAAGGCATGGCCGCCGGGCTGCGCTGGGTGCTGGCCGAAGCGGTGGTGGCCGAGTTCTCGCCGGCACATCAGCGGGGCCGCAACGTCGGCTTTTTTGAAACCATGGTCGGCACCACCTTTGTGCTGGGTCCGCTGGTGCTGGTGTGGTTCGGCGCGCAGAGCGATGCCGCGCTCTGGCTGGCGCTGGCGCTCACCGTGTTCGGCCTGGGCTGGAGCCTGCTGATCCCGCGCCTGCCCGCGGCGGCCGATGCGCACGATGCCAAGGTCGGTCTCTCGGGTGTGTGGCACGCGCTGCGCGCGCACCCGCTGATCATGACGGTGGGCTTTGTCGGTGGCTTCTTCGAAAGCGGTCTCACGTCCATCTTGCCGCTCTACGGCCTGGCGCTCGGCCTGGGTGCCACGGCGGCGGCGCTGCTCGTCTCCGCCAGTGGCCTGGGCAGCGCGCTCATGATGCTGCCCGCCGGCCTGCTGGCCGACCGCCTGGCCCACCACCCCACGCAGCGTTGGGGCAACGCGCGCGACACGCGACTGAAGATCATGCGGGTGTGTGCCCTCATCACCCTGCTGGCCACCCTGGTCATCCCCTTCGTCGCCGGCACACCCTGGCTCGCCGCGCCGGTGGCCTTTCTGTGGGGTGGCGCCGGTGGCAGCCTCTACACGCTGGCCATGATCGACATCGGCTCGCGCGAAGATGGCATCACGCTCGTCAACAGCACCGCGGTGCTGGTGCTGTCTTACACGCTGGGTGGGGTGCTGGCGCCGGCATTGGGCGCGGCCGCGTTGCAGTGGGCGCCCACGGTGGGATTTCCCGTGCTGTTGCTGTCGGTGGCGGGATTGGGTTGGTGGCTGTTGCGACGGGCGGCGCCGTCTCCATCTGCGGGAACCCCACCGGGTTAAGCTGCTCCCAAGGGTGCACTCCGCGTTTTCCGCCCTGCGAAAGGAACCCCCATGGCTCTCCCCTGGCTGCTCGCCCTCAAAGTGATCCCTTGGGGCGACGTGATCGAACATGCACCCAAGGTGCTCAACGCGGCCCGCAAGCTGATGGACCGGCAAAAGGCTCCCGCGAGCCCCACGGTCAACCCCAAACCACTGGACCTCGCCGCCGATGCGCAACCCAGCGTGGGTGAACTCAAAAACCGCCTGATCGAGGCCCGTGAGCTCATCGATCAACAGGCTGAAGTGCAACTGCAGATGACGCAGACCCTGGGAGAGCTGGCGGAGCAGAACGCACGCCTGGTGGCAGCGGTGGAGCTGCTGCGTGTGCGCACCTGGGTATTGATGTTCGTCATCGCCGCACTCGTCATCGGCGTGGTCGTGCTGTTCGTGCGCTGATCAGCCCCGTTCGCTTTTCAGGCTGGCATCACACCCGACACCCGCCGCGATCCAGCGACGGGCCAACCTCTGCAACACCGGCGCCGCCCACCGCCAGCGCAGGCCCAGCACGCCCGCCGCATCGGTGATCGCGCCGCAGCGGTAGACCACTTCCGCTTCGTCCCAACGCAACGCATCACACGCGCCGCTGCGCTTGCGCGAGATCACCTGGCCCAGCGGGCACGGCTCGGCCAGACAGCACACCCCGCAGCCATTGCACGGTGCGCCCAGCGCGGGCTGGGCGGGCGCGGCTGGATGGATGTGGATGACCTGATGTGGCACGGGCAGAGAGTAACGCAGGCGTCACCAGCGCGAAGGTCGCGGCTTGCGTGGTACTGCCGCAGCGGTCTATGGTCACCGTTCAACAACACACAGGAGACAGCATGGCCATCGATCCGCGTTTCTCGGTTCTTGTCTCGGGGTACTCTTTTCTGGAGAGTCCCCGCTGGCACAACGACCGCCTCTGGCTGTCGGACTTCTACACGCACCAGGTCCTGCGCGTGGATCTGCAGGGCCAGGTGGAAACGATTGCCGAGGTGCCTGAACAACCCTCGGGCATGGGCTGGCTGCCCGACGGGCGCTTGCTGGTGGTGTCCATGCGCGACCGAAAGATCCTGCGTCAGGAAGCCGACGGCCGACTCGTCACCCACGCCGACCTGTCGCCCATCGCAGGCGGTCACGCCAATGACATGGTGGTCGACTCACACGGTCGCGCTTTTGTGGGCAACTTCGGTTTCGACCTCATGGGAGGCGGCACGCCGCAAACCGCCACCTTGGCGCGGGTGGATCCCGACGGCTCGGTGCACGCCGTGGCAAGCGATCTCCACTTTCCCAATGGCAGCATGGTCACGCCCGACGGAAAAACGCTCATCGTTGGCGAGACCATGGGCAACCGCATCTCGGCCTTCGACATTCAGGCCGACGGCGCGCTGGGACCGCGCCGCGACTGGGCTTCGTTCGGCCCCTTGCCGGCGCTGACCGACATGGGCACCGTGCTGGGCAGCCTGAAGGCAGCGCCCGACGGCGCCACACTGGACGCCGAGGGTGCCGTCTGGTTTGCCGATGCCATTGCCAACCGGGTGGTGCGCATGGCGCCCGGCGGCGAGATCCTCGAGAGCATCTCCACCGGCGCCTTGGGCGCGTTCGCCTGCGCGCTCGGTGGTCCAGCCGGGCGCACGCTGTTCATCTGCGTGGCGCCCGACTTCAACGAACACGCCCGCCAGCAGGCGCGCGAGGCGTCGGTGTGGACCACCGAAGTCAGCGTGCCCGGCGCCGGGCGACCCTGATCAGCGCGCCAGCACCGGCCCCAGCACCCGCCCGGTGTGCGTGTCCAGCCGCACCACCTCGTCGGGCGGTGCAGCGGCCACGATGAGGCCGCCACCGCCACCGCCCTCGGGGCCGAGGTCGATGATCCAGTCGGCTTCGGCCATCACGTCCAGGTCGTGCTCGATCACCACCACGCTGTGGCCGCCGTCCACCAGGCGGTGCAACACGCGGATGAGTTTTTCCACGTCGGCCATGTGCAGGCCCACGGTGGGTTCGTCCAGCACGTAGAGCGTGTGCGGCGGCTTCTGGCCGCGGCGCGTGATGTCGTCACGCACCTTGCTGAGCTCGGTCACGAGCTTGATGCGCTGCGCCTCGCCACCGCTGAGCGTGGGGCTGGGCTGGCCCAGCGTGAGGTAGCCCAGGCCCACGTCTTTGAGCAGCTGCAACGGATGACCGATGCTGGGCATGCTGGCGAAGAATTCCACCGCTTCGTCCACCTCCATCTGCAACACGTCGCCGATGCTCTTGCCCTTCCATGTGACGGCCAGCGTCTCGGGGTTGAAACGAGCGCCGTGGCACACCTCGCAGGGCACTTTCACGTCGGGCAAAAAGCTCATCTCGATGGTGCGCATGCCCTGGCCTTCACAACCCGGGCAGCGGCCTTCGCCGGTGTTGAAGCTGAAGCGGCCCGGGCCGTAGCCGCGCGCCTTCGCTTCGAGCGTGTCGGCGAACAATTTGCGCACCGTGTCCCAGAACCCGATGTAGGTGGCTGGGCATGAGCGCGGTGTTTTGCCGATCGGTGTCTGGTCGACTTCGAGCACGCGGTCCACGGTCTCGTATCCGCTCACGCTGGCGCAGCCTGACCACGCCGGGTACTGGCCTTTGTCCATCGCGTCGCGGCCGGCCTTGGTGCTGCGCTGGGCGACGGCGGCGGCCACGTTGGTCAGCAACACGTCGCGCGCCAGCGTGGATTTGCCGGAGCCGGAGACGCCGGTGATGACCACCAGGCGCTGCAGGGGGACGGCGGCGTCGAGGTTGTTGAGGTTGTGGAGTTGGGCGCGGTGGACCTGAAGCCAATGCCCGACTCCCTCCCCCGCTGAAGGAGGCTTGGCCTGCCCTGAGCTTGTCGAAGGGGGGTGGGGGCTCGCCTGAGCAACTGCGCTCGGAGCGCCTGCCCCCATCCCTGCCTTCCCCCGGAGGGGGAAGGGGTCGAGCGGGGTCACCTCGCGCCGCGGCTGCAGCGGATGTTTCATCGCGTGCAGCAAATACCGACCGGTCACCGACTCGGGATTCGCCGACAGGTCGTCCACGCTGCCCTGCGCCACCACGCGCCCGCCGCGTTTGCCGGCGCTCGGGCCAATGTCGATGATGTGGTCGGCGCGGCGGATGGTGTCTTCGTCGTGTTCCACCACCACCAGGGTGTTGCCCATGTCGCCGAGTTTGTGCAGCGCGTTGAGCAATATGGCGTTGTCGCGCGCGTGCAGGCCGATGGTGGGTTCGTCGAGCACGTAGCACACGCCCTGCAGGTTGCTGCCGAGTTGTGCCGCGAGCCTGATGCGCTGCGCCTCGCCGCCGCTGAGGGTGGGCGCGCCGCGGTCCAGCGTGAGGTAGTTCAGCCCGACCTCTTCCAGAAAGGCCAGCCGGCTCTCGATCTCGGGCAGCAGGTCGCGGGCGATGCCGGTTTCGCGGGTGGACATCACAAAACCATGTTTGGGCTGAGCTCCACTCCGTTCGGGCTGAGCTCCACTCCGTTCGGGCTGAGCTTGTCGAAGCCCCTGCGTGCCTGGATGCCCTTCGACAAGCTCGGGGCGAACGGATGGGGTTGGCTCGGGGCGAACGGCGTTGTTGATCAAGCCTTGCACCCACTGCCGCACCTCGCGCACCGAGAGCCGCGCCACATCGGTGATGCCCACGCCGCTGAACTTCACCGCGCGGGCCTGCGCGTTCAGGCGGGTGCCCTCGCAACCCGGGCAGACCTCGTCCACCAGGTCCTCCACCTCGGGTTCGGCAAAGCTCTGCTCGCGCCCGCGCTCCTTGTCGTCGCGCACCGAATCGTCAAGCACGCTGCGCTGGTCGCGCGAGAGCTTGAGGCCGGTGCCCACGCAGTCGGGGCACCAGCCGTGTTTGCTGTTGTACGAAAACAGGCGAGGGTCGAGCTCGGGGTAGCTGGTGGCGCAGACCGGGCAGGCTCGGGTGGTGGAGAACACCTCCAGCTGGCCGAGCTCGCGGGTGGACGTGCCTTCTTCGAGCGCACGGGCCAGACCGTCGAGCGGGTGCAGCACGTGCACCACGCCCTTGCCGATTTCCAGCGCCTTGGTGAGCTGGCTGCGCAGCTGGGCTTCCTGGTCGGCACTCACCACAAAGTCGGCCACGGGCAGCTCGATGGTGTGTTCCTTGAAGCGGTCGATGCGCGGGAACCCGGTGGTGGGGAGGAACTCGCCATCGACGCGCAAATGCGTGTGGCCGCGCGGGCGCGCCCAGTCGGCGAGTTCGGTGTAGACACCCTTGCGGTTGACCACCAGCGGCGCGAGCAGGCCGATGTGTTGGCCGGCGTAGCGCTTGAGGATGGCCGCGGCGATGCTGTCGGCGCTCTGCGGCATCACTGCGGCGCCGTCGTGCACGCAGTGCTGCGTGCCCAGCTTCACATAGAGCAGGCGCAGGAAGTGCCACACCTCGGTGGTGGTGCCCACCGTGCTCTTGCGCCCGCCGCGCGAGAGCCGCTGCTCGATCGCCACCGTGGGCGGAATGCCGTAGACCGCGTCCACCTCGGGGCGGCCCGCTGGCTGCACGATGCTGCGTGCGTAGGCGTTCAGGCTCTCCAGGTAGCGTCGCTGGCCTTCGTTGAACAGGATGTCGAAAGCCAGCGTGGACTTGCCCGAACCGCTCACGCCCGAGATCACGTTGAACTGGCCACGCGGGATGTCCACGCTCAGGTTCTTGAGGTTGTGTTCCTTGGCGTTGACGATGCGGATGGCGTGGCCATGCTGGTCACTGCGGCGCGCGGCCGCGGCCAGCCCGCTGGACTGGCCCAGGTAGTCGGCCGCGCGGCCTTCGCGTACCGCGTGCACCTCGCCCATGGACAAGGCGTACTCGCGCAGCGCCTTCGCCGTGTGGCTGCCCGCGTGTTCGCGCACCTGCTCCGGCGGGCCTTCGGCCACCACCAGACCACCCGCGTCGCCGCCCTCGGGGCCGAGGTCGATCAGCCAGTCGGCCGAGCGGATCACGTCGAGGTTGTGCTCGATCACCACCAGCGAATGGCCGGCGTCGAGCAGTTTGCGCAAGCTGCGCATGAGCTTGGCGATGTCGTCGAAATGCAGGCCGGTGGTGGGCTCGTCAAACAGGAACAGCGTGCCTTTGCGCGAGAGCGGTTGGCGGCTCGCGCTGGCGCTCTTGGAAGCCTCGGCCAGAAAGCCCGCGAGCTTGAGGCGCTGCGCCTCGCCGCCCGAGAGCGTGGGCACGGGCTGGCCCAGCTTCACGTATTCCAGGCCCACATCGACGATGGGCTGCAGCACGCGGATGACTTCGCGGTCGTTCGCGAACAGTGCGGCAGCTTCACTCACCGTGAGGTCGAGCACGTCGGCCACGTTCATGCTCACCGTTCGCACATTCCCAGTTCGAACATCGCCCGTTCGCCCTGAGCCTGTCGAAGGGCTCGCCAAGGTGCTGTCAGGGGCTTCGACGAGCTCAGCCCGAACGGAGGTTGGCTCAGCCCGAACAGAGGTTCGCTCAGCTCGAACGGGAAGCGTGCGCTCGATCTTCACCTCCAGAATCTCGGGCCGGTAACGCTTGCCGTCACAGTCCGGGCAGCGCAGGTACACGTCGCTCAGGAACTGCATCTCCACGTGTTCGAAGCCCGAGCCGCCGCAGGTGGGGCAGCGCCCGTCGCCGCTGTTGAAACTGAACTTGGCGGGCGTGTAGCTGCGCTGGCGCGACAGCGGCGCATCGGCGAACAGCGCACGGATGGCGTCCCACGCGCCCACATAACTCACCGGGTTGGAGCGCGCGGTCTTGCCGATGGGCGACTGGTCGACGAACACCACCTCGCCCAGCTGCTCGGCGCCCAGCAACCGATCGTGTGCGCCGGGTGTGTCGGTGGACTTGCCGAAGTGGCGCAGCAGCGCGGGAGCGAGCACGTCCTGGATCAGGCTGGACTTGCCCGAGCCCGAGACGCCGGTGACCACCACCAGCCGCTGCAGCGGGAACTCGACCGACACGTCCTTCAGGTTGTGTTCGCGGGCTCCTTCGAGGATGAGGCGTGGCGTGCTGTCGGTCACCGCGCGTTTGAAACCCATGCCGATGGTCTTGCGCGCGCCGAGGTAGGCGCCGGTCAGCGTGTCGGCCGAGCGGATCGCCTCGGGCGTGCCGTCGAACACGATCTGCCCGCCGCGCTCGCCGGGGCCCGGTCCCATGTCGATCAGGCGGTCGGCCGCGAGCATGACGGCCGGGTCGTGTTCGACCACCACCAGTGTGTTGCCGGCGTCGCGCAGGCGAAGCATCGCGTCGTTGATGCGCGCCATGTCGCGCGGGTGGAGGCCGATGCTGGGCTCGTCGAGCACGAACAGCGTGTTCACGAGGGACGTGCCCAGCGCGGTGGTGAGGTTGATGCGCTGCACCTCGCCGCCGCTGAGCGTGCGGCTCTGGCGGTCGAGCGTGAGGTAGCCGATACCGACCTCGCAGAGGTAGCGGATGCGGGTGTTGATTTCGTCGAGGAGCAAGCGCAGCGCCTGCGCCTGGCCGGTGTTCGGCTCCTGCCCTCTCCCAGCGGGGGAGGGAGCCAGAGAGGCAAAGAAGATGCGCAGCTTGTCCAGCGGCATCAGCATCAAGTCGTGCAGACACAAGCCCGGCAAGGCCTCCACCTGCGCGCGGCTCCACTTCACGCCGTGCGGCAGATACCGCTTCGCCGGCTTCAGCACCGCATCCGCCTGCACCTTCGTGCCCAGGCGCCAGAGCAGGCTGTCGGTCTTCAAGCGTGCGCCGCCGCAACTCGGGCATTCGGTGTAGCTTCGGTACTTGGACAAGAGCACGCGGATGTGCATCTTGTAGGCCTTGCTCTCGAGGTATTCGAAGAAGCGGTCCACGCCGTACCAGTGCTGGTTCCACTTGCCGTTCCACTGCGGCGAGCCGTCCCGCACCCAGTGCTTCTGCTCGTCGGTGAGCTTGGCCCACGGCGTATCGCGCGGGATGCCGGCCGCTTCAGCGTGCCGCATCATGTCGTCCTGCGCCTCTTTCCAGGCCGGCGTCTGGAACACCTTGATCGCCCCCGCGCGCAGCGTGAGCTTGTCGTTCGGAATGACCAGGCCGTAGTCGACCCCGATCACCCGCCCGAAGCCCCGGCAGGCCTCGCAGGCGCCCACCGCCGAGTTGAACGAAAACATCGACGGCGTCGGTTCGCTGTAGCGGATGTCGCTCTCGGGGCAATGCAGCCCGGTTGAGAAGCGCCAGATCTCCGGCTTCAACTCCAATTCGGGGTCAGATTCCAATTTCGCAGTCGCGAAATTGGAATCTGACCCCGAATTCAAGGCGTACACCCTCAGCTTGCCGCCGCCACGCTTGAGACCGACCTCGATGGCTTCCATCACCCGCGCGGGTTCGGTGGTGCCGATGCGAAAGCGGTCGGCTACCACGTCGAGCACCTTGATGGCTTCCATGGGTGCGGTCTTGGCCTTGCCTTTGGTCTTGGCTTTTTCCTCCACAACGGGCGCAAGGCGCTGCACGATGCGTTCAGCTTGAACCCGCGTGTAACCGCTGGCCGAGAGCCACTGCTCGATTTCTTCGGGCGTTGTGCTCGCAGGCAATTCCACCGGGAAGGTGACCACCAACCTCGGGTCACCCTGTGCCGCCGCACGCGCGCTCAGTTCGGCGTAAATCGACTCCGGCGAGTCGTGTCGCACCAGGGCCGCTGTGTCGCGGTCGAACAGCTCGGCACCGCGCGCAAACAACAGCTTCAGATGGTCGTTGAGCTCGGTCATGGTGCCGACCGTGGAACGCGAGCTGCGCACCGGGTTGGTCTGGTCGATGGCAATGGCCGGTGGCACGCCTTCCACCCGGTCCACCGCGGGTTTGTCCATGCGGTCGAGGAACTGGCGCGCATACGCGCTGAAGGTCTCCACGTACCGGCGTTGCCCCTCGGCAAACAAGGTGTCGAACACCAGGCTCGATTTGCCCGATCCGCTGGGACCGGTGACCACCGTGAGCTCGCCGGTGCGGATGTCCAGATCGATGTTCTTCAGGTTGTGCTGGCGGGCACCGCGAATACGGATCAGGCCGGTACCGCCTTCCGTCGGTCGGTCGCGCCCCTCATCGTCGGACGCGGGTTGATTCGCGCCCGCGGGCAACTCGGCAGGCAAAAAAGCATCGGACATGCAGGGGCTCCAGAGGGGGACGCAAAGATTCTACGGAGCGACGCGACATACCCCCTGCCGTGTACGTCATACCCACAATTTCCCGCGCGGGCCGACTCCCTAGACTGAGCCCTTCTTTCAAGACACATCCCATGAAAAAACCCTTCGCGTCATGGCCCAAAGGCCTCACCACACTCGGTCTTGCTGCCCTCATCACCCTCGCATTGCCCGCGTGGGCGCAACTGCGCATCGGCAATCCCTCGGGCATCACCGGCTCGGTGGCGGCCGGCGTGAAGGAGAACATCGACGGCGCCAGGCTGTACTTCGACGCGGTGAACGCACGCGGCGGCATCAACGGCCAGAAGATCGAGCTGATTTCGGTGGACGACAAGTTCGACCCCAAGGTCACGGTGGAGGTTTCGCGCCAGCTCATCACCCAGCAAAAGGTGTTGGCGCTCTTTCTGAACCGGGGCACACCCCATTCACAAGCCCTGCTGCCCATGCTCGCCGAGTTGAAGGTGCCGCTGGTGGGCCCGAGCACCGGCGCCATGGCGCTGCACGAGCCGGTGAACCCCTGGGTTTTCAACGTCCGCGCCACCTACCAGCGCGAAGCCGCCAAGGCCATCGAACACCTCGCCAGCATCGGCATGACGCGCATCGCGCTGCTGGAGACGGACGATTCCTTTGGTGCCGATTCGGCCGCCGGCGCGCTCAAGGGTTTTGCCACGGTGAAGCAGACGCCGGTGCTGCAGGAGAAATTCCCGCGCGACAAGCCCGACTTCACCGAACTGGCGGCCCGCGTGGTCAAGAGCAATGCCCAGGCGGTGATGGTGATCGGCTCGGCCGGCAACGCCGCCAACGGCATGAAGGCGATCCGCGAAGCCGGCTCGCGGGCGCAGCTGGTCACGCTGTCCAACAACGCGTCGGAGGGCTTCATCAAGCTGCTGGGCGAGCACGCACGCGGTGTGATCGTCACGCAGGTCTTCCCCAACGAGCGTTCGGTGGCCTACCCCTTGATCAAGGAGGCGCAGGACCTGGCCAGGGCCAAGGGTCTGGAGGGCGTGTCGCCCGCCATGATGGAAGGCTTTGCCGCCGCCAAAGTGGTCACCGAAGGCCTGCGCCGCGCGGGTCCGAACCCGACCCCGGTGGCTCTTCGCGACGCCTTGGAAGGCATGCGCAACTACGACATCGGCGGCCTGCAGATCAGCTACAGCGCCACCGATCACACGGGTCTGGATTTTTCCGATTTGTCCATCGTGAACGCCAGCGGCAAGTTCATGCGCTGAGGTCAGGACTTCACGATCAGCACGGGCACCTTGGCGTGGGTCAGCACCTTCTGCGCCACGCTGCCCAGGATGAGTGCCTTCACGCCCTGGCGGCCGTGTGAGCCCATCACGATCAGGTCGCAGCCTTCGGCCTCGGCCGTTTCAATGATCCCTTCGTAGACCACGTTGCGCTCGATGGTGTCACCCGCGAAGGGCACACCGTCGGCGGCGCAGGCCATGCGCGCAGCGTCCAGCGCCACACCGGCCGCTGTCTTGGCCTCGGTCAGGTAGGCCTGCAGGCCGATGGCCGAGGCGTCGCCGATGCCGATGTAGGGAAAGGGGTCGATGACATAGACGCCCACGATGTGTGCGCCCTGGCTCTTGGCCAGGCCCACGGCCGCGCGGGCGGCGAACACGCTGAGCTCGGAACCGTCGGTGGGCAGCAGGATTTTCTTGAACATGGTCGCTCTCCTCAAAGGGGTGGATGAACCGGGCCGCGCACGGCGGCACCGTTTCATCGTAGGAGAGCCGCGCCCCCGAAGGCTTGCGCCAGATCAAACCGGGGCCGGTTCCTCTGCGGGCCGCACGTCCACCGCACAGTACTTCAGTTCGGCGATCTTGCCCACCGGGTCCAGCGCCGGGTTGGTGAGCAGGTTGGCCGCGGCTTCCGCATAGGCGAACGGGATGAAGGCGGTGTCCAGCGGCATGCCGTCGTCCAGCCGCACCGGCATCGCCACGGCGCCACGGCGCGAACGCACCTGCGCCATTGCACCGGCAACCAGCCCCAGCCGCTGTGCGGTGCTTGTGTGCAGGCTCACCACCGGCCCGGGCTCCAACACATCAAGGACCTCGCTGCGCCGCGTCATGCTGCCGGTGTGCCAGTGCTCCAGCTGGCGCCCGGTGATGAGCACCATGGGGAACGACGCGTCGGGCACCTCCGCTGGGGGCGTGACGTTCGCCCCCACCAGCGTGGCGCGACCACTCGCGGTGGGGAAGCCGTTGGTGAACACCACCGGGTGACCGGGGTCGCTCTCGCTGCTCACCGGGTAGGTCACCGCGCCTTCGCGCTGCAGCCGCGCCCACGACAGGCCGGCGATGCTGGGCATCATGGCGCGCATCTCTTCAAACACGGCGCCAATGCCTCCGTGTGCGTCTTCAGCGGCAGAGCCATCGGCGGCCACGCCATAAGTCCAGCCGAGACCCAACCGGCGCGCCAGCTGTTCGGTGATCCACGCATCGGCCCTGGCCTCGCCGGGGGCGCGCACGGCCCTGCGGCCGAGCTGCACACAGCGGTCGGTGTTGGTCACGCTGCCGGTTTTTTCGGGCCACGCGGTGGCGGGCAGCACCACGTCGGCCAGGCTCGCGGTTTCGGTGAGAAAGATGTCCTGCACCACCAGGTGGTCCAGCCCGGCCAGCGCTTCGCGCGCGTGGGTGGCGTCGGGGTCGCTCATGGCGGGGTTCTCGCCCTGGATCAGCATGGCGCGGATCTCGCGGCGGCGGGCCGCGTCGATGATTTCCACCACGGTGAGGCCCGCCTCGCTGCCCAGCGTGCCAGGGGCCAGGTTCCACAGGCGCTCGGCACGCTGGCGGGTGTGGGGGTCGCTCACCTTCTGGTAGTCGGGCAGCACCATGGGGATCAGCCCCGCGTCGCTCGCGCCCTGCACGTTGTTCTGCCCACGCAGCGGATGCAGTCCGGTGCCGGGTCGGCCGATCTGCCCGGTGATGAGCGAGAGTGCGATCAGGCAGCGCGCGTTGTCGGTGCCGTGCGTGTGCTGGCTGATGCCCATGCCCCAGAGGATCATGCTGTTCTTCGCTGTGGCGTAGGCCCGCGCCACCTCGCGCAGCGTGGCCGCATCGATGCCGCAGACCGGGGCCATGGCTTCGGGTGAGAAGTCCGCCAGGTGAGTTTTGAGCAATGCGAAATCCAGCGTGTGGGCTTCGATGTACGTCGGGTCCGTGAGGCCTTCGAACACAACGGTGTGCAGCAGCGCGTTGAGCAGGGCCACGTCGCTCCCGGCCTTGAAGCCCAGGTGCTTCCAGCTGTGGCGCGCCAGCTCGGTGCGGCGCGGATCGGCCAGCACGAGCTTCATGCCGCGCTTCACCGCGTTCTTGATCCAGGTCGCGCCCACCGGGTGGTTCTGTGCCGGGTTGGCACCGATCAGCAGCACGAAGTCGGCGTGCTCCACATCGCGCAGCGGGTTGGTGACCACGGCCGAGCCCAGGCCCTCCATGAGCGCGGCCACGCTGGATGCGTGGCACAGGCGCGTGCAGTGGTCCACGTTGTGCGTGTCGAACGCGGTGCGGATCAGCTTCTGGAACAGGTAAGCCTCTTCGTTCGTGCCTTTGGCCGAACCGAAACCCGCCACCGGGCCCCGGCGCCCGCGCGCGGGGGTGCTGGCCATGGCCCGCTTGAAGCCTTGGGCGGCCACGTCGAGCGCTTCGTCCCAGCTGGCTTCGCGGAACAGCTCGCGCCAGCTGCGGTGCTCTATCGCGCGTGGATCTTTCGGTGCATCGGCGCGGCGGATCAGCGGGCGCGTCAGCCGCTCGGGGCTGTGCGCGTAGTCAAAGCCAAAACGACCCTTGACGCACAAGCGGCCTTCATTGGCGGGGCCGGCGATGCCTTCAACGTGCTCGATCTTCTCGTCAGTGACGTGGTACGTGAGCTGGCAGCCCACGCCGCAGAACGGGCAGACGGAGTCGACCTGCTTTTGCGACGCGTGTGCATACGCGCCATTGGCGGGCGCGATCGCGCCCGTGGGGCAGGCCTGCACACACTCACCGCAGGCCACGCAGGTGCTCGCGCCCATGGGGTCGTTCTGGTCGAACACGATCTGAGCGTGGCCACCGCGAAACGCCAGGCCGAGCACGTCGTTGCCCTGCGTCTCGCGGCAGGCGCGGATGCAGCGCGTGCACTGGATGCAGCCGTCGAGGTTGACGGTCATGGCGGGGTGGGACCTGTCAGCACCCCATCGTTCGGGCCGAGCCATCCCACTCCGCTCGCCCTGAGGCAATACCCGCTCGCCCTGAGGCAATACCCGTTCGCCCTGAGCCGTGCCAGTCCGTTCGCCCTGAGCCTGTCGAAGGGCCTCCAAGGGTGGTGCGCGCTGGGCTTCGACAAGCTCAGCCCGAACGGTAGAGGGCGGCTCAGCCCGAACGGTAGGGGGAGGCTCGGCCCGAACGGCAGAGGGCGGCTCGGCCCGAGCGGCACAGTGGGCACGTGCAGGGAAGCGCGCAGGCCGCGCCCCGACGATCTCGGCCCAATGCGCCAACTCACTGTCGTGTTTGAGCGCAACCGTGTCCGGCGCATCCGACAGCAGCAACTCCAGCACCGTCTTCTGCGCAGCGGCCACACGCGGGCTGTCGGTGGTGACCACCATGCCCGGCGTGGGGGAACGGCAGCACGAAGGTGCGAGCACGCGTTCGCCAGCGATCTCGACCACGCACGCACGGCAGTTGCCAGCGCTTCGCAGGCCGTCCTTGTGGCACAGGTGCGGCACTTCGATGCCGGCGCGTTGGGCCGCCTTGAGCAAGGTTTCGCCCGGCGCGGCTTCCACCGCACGGCCGTTGAGCGTGAAGGCGATCGGGGCCGCGTTCTGCGGCAAGTCGTTGGTCTTCATGCGCCCACCTCGTGAGGAAAGAACCGCAGCACGCTGTCCACCGGGTTCGGCGCGGCCTGGCCCAGGCCGCAGATGCTGGCGTCGCGCATCACCTGCGAGAGCTCACCCAGCAAGGCTGCGTCCCACACCGGCGCCTGGATGAGCTCCACCGCCTTGGTGGTGCCGGCACGGCACGGCGTGCACTGGCCACACGATTCGTGCTCGAAGAACCGCATGAGGTTCAGCGCGGCATCGCGCGCCTTGTCGTGCTGGCCCATCACCACCACCGCCATGGAACCGATGAAGGCGCCGTGCTCGGCCAGGGTGTCGAAGTCCAGCGGCACGTCGGCCAGCGCGGCTGGCAGGATGCCGCCCGAAGCACCACCAGGCAGGTACGCGTACAGCGTGTGGCCCTCGGCCATGCCGCCAGCGTGTTCGTCAACGAGCTCGCGCAGCGTGATGCCGGCGGGCGCCAGATAAACGCCGGGCTGCTTCACGCGGCCCGACACCGAAAAGCGCCGCAGGCCGTTGCGCCCGGCGCGCCCGTGCGTGGTGAGCCACGCGCCGCCGTGGGCCAGGATCTCGGGCAACCACCACAGCGTCTCGGGGTTGTGTGCGAGCGTGGGCCGGCCGAACACACCGTGCAGCGCCACGATGGGCGGTTTGAGGCGCGGCAGGCCGCGTTTGCCTTCCACCGATTCGATGAGCGCCGACTCCTCGCCGCAGATGTAGGCGCCCGCGCCACGGCGCAGTTCGATGACGGGCGGCGTGTAGCCCGGGTACTGGGCAGTCAGCGCCTGCAGGCGCACGTGCAGCGTGTCAAGCTCCCGCTGCAGCAGCACGCGCGCGTCGTGGTATTCGTCGCGCAGGTACAGCCACACGTGATCGATGCCGACCACTTGGGCTGCGATCAGCAGGCCTTCGAGCACCTGCGGAGCGCCGGCCTGCGCACTGGTGAGCACATGCCCGTCCTTGAAGGTCCCGACCTCGCCTTCGTCGATGTTGACCACCATGTGGCGCGGGCCGGGTTGTGCGCGCACCGTTTCCCATTTGCGCCACGCCGGAAAGCCCGCACCGCCGAGGCCGCGCAGGTTGGAGGCCTTGAGTTCGGCCAGCACCGCAGCGGCGCTGAGCTCTCCAGACAACAAACGCTGCAACTGGGTGAGTTCGGACGCCTCGGGCACCGGCAGCGCGCGCGGGCCGGTGTCACCGCTGGCCAGCAAGGCCTGCACCGCGTCGACCGTGGCGTGCGGTAACTGCCGCTGGCCCACACAAGCGGCCGGCGCGCGGTGGCACTGGCCGATGCAGGGCGCGGGCTGAACGCGCACCGACGCGTCATGCACCAGGGCCGCCTGCAAATCGGTCAGCAACTGGTGGCTGCCGGCCATGGTGCAGGAGAGGCTGTCGCACACGCGCACCACGGTGGCGGGCACGGCCGCGTCGTCATTCACGATCTCGAAGTGGTGGTAGAAGCTTGCGACCTCGAACACCTCGACCTGGCTGAGCTTCAGCATCTCGGCCAGCGCGGCCAGGTGGCCGCGACGCAACGCGCCCTCGCCGTCCTGCAGGCGGTGCAGGTGCTCGATCAGCAGGTCGGCGCGCGGCGCCAGGCCGGTACACAAAACCGACACTCGCTCACGCGCCTGCGGCGAGGTCTGTCGGCCCTTGGGTGTGTGGCGCGGTGCGCCGCGGCGCGCCGTTTCCACGGGGCGGATGGGGATCACGGTGGTCATGGGCGGACACTAGCATCGCCGCCGGGTTTTAATATGTTCTTCTGTGCATAAACCCGGGCCCTTTGCCATGCTGCGCATCACCCTGCAACCCCGATGGCACCTCAGCCAGGACGACGGCCCCGCGCTGGACGCCAACACCTTGCTGCAGCTGCTCGCGGCGGTGCAGGCCTCGGGCAGCATTTCGCAGGCGGGCCGCGAACTGGGCCTCTCGTACCGCCACGCCTGGGGTCTGCTGCAGCAGGCCGAAGCGCTGTTTGGCCAGCCCCTTCTCGTGCGCGGGCGGGGTCGCGGCTCGGCGCTGACCGAGCTGGGCGACAAGCTCATCTGGGCAGATGCCCGCATCGGCGCACGCCTGCAGCCGCTGCTCGAATCGCTGGCCTCGGAACTCGAAGGGGAACTCGGGCGCGTGCAGCGCCGCCAGCGCGCGGTGCCGCGCCTGCACGCCAGCCACGGGTTTGCAGTGGCCGCGCTGCGCGAGCAGTTGGCCGCGCGCGCAATCCCGGTGGAGCTGCGCTACCGCAACAGCCTGGAGGCTGTGGCCGCGCTCGCCCAGGGCGACTGTGAACTCGCGGGGTTTCACGTGCCACTGGGCGAATTCGAAGCCGCGGCGGCCCAGCGCTACCTGCCCTGGCTCAAGCGCGACCAGCACTTGCTGGTGCACCTGGCGGTGCGCACGCAGGGCCTGTTTTGTGCAACGGGCAACCCCAAAGGCATCCAGGGCCTGGCCGACCTCGCGCGGCGCGACCTGCGCTTCGTCAACCGGCCCGAGGGCTCGGGCACGCGCGTGCTCACAGACCTGCTGCTGCAGCGCCACGGCATCGAGGCGCGCGCGGTGACCGGCTTTGACAACACCGAGCTGACCCACGCCGGTGTGGCCGCCTATGTGGCCAGCGGCATGGCCGATGTGGGGCTGGGCGTGCAGACAGCCGCGCACCGCTTCAGCCTGCACTTCATACCGCTGCTCAAAGAACGCTACTTTTTCGCCCTGCCACCCGACGCGATGGACCGCGCCGAACTGCGGCCGGTGCTCACCGTTCTGCGTTCACCGGCGTTCCGCTCGCGCGTGGCGGCGCTGCAAGGTTACGAGGCGGCGAGCACCGGACAGGTGATGGCGTTGGGCGAAGCCTTCGCCGACTGACTCAACCCGCCACAACGCCCGCGCGCTCCAGCATCGCGTGCAGCAGCACGTTGCAGCCGGCGGTGATGTGCGCGGGTTTCGCGTCTTCGATCTCGTTGTGGCTGATGCCGTCCTTGCAGGGAATGAAGATCATGCCGGCAGGCGCCAGCTGCCCGGCGTAAATGGCGTCGTGCCCCGCGCCCGACACCACCGGCATGTGGCTCAGGCCCAGCTGCTCGGCCGCACGCTGCACGGCCTGCACACAACCCGCGTCAAACGGTTGCGCTGCGTAACTCGACACCTGCTCGATGCCGATGCCCATGCCGGTCTCGGTGCTCAGGCGCGCGGCCAACGCGCGCACTTCCGCGACCTGCTGATCCACCAGCGCGTCGGTGCTGTTGCGCAGGTCCATGGAGAACTTCACCCGGCCCGGGATCACGTTGCGGCTGTTGGGGTGCACCTGCACCATGCCCACGGTGCCACGCCCGTGCGGCCCGTGGCGCAGGGCCGAGGCCACCACCTCCTGCATGAGCTGTGTGGCCACCTGCAGCGCGTCGCACCGCAGCGCCATGGGCGTGGGGCCAGCGTGCGCCTCCATTCCTGTCACGGTGCAGTCGAACCAGCGGATGCCCAGCACGCCGTCCACCACGCCGATGGTGACTTCGGCGTCTTCCAGCACCGGACCTTGTTCGATGTGGGCCTCGAAGTAGGCGCCGATGGGGTGATCGCCCGGTTCTTGCTCACCGATGTAGCCGATGCGCTCCAGTTCTTGGCGCACCGTCTTGCCTTCGGTGTCGCGCGCGGCGTAGGCGTGTTCCAGCGTGAAGGCCTTGGCGAAAACGCCAGAGCCCATCATCACCGGCACGAAGCGCGAGCCTTCCTCGTTGGTCCAGAACGCCACCTCGATCGGGGCCTCGGTCTCGATGCTGTGGTCATTGAGCGTGCGCGCCACCTCGATGCCGGCGAGTACGCCGTAGTTGCCGTCGAATTTTCCGCCGGTGGGCTGGGTATCGATGTGGCTGCCGGTCATGACCGGGGGCAGCGCCGGGTTGCGTCCGGCCCGGCGCATGAAGACGTTACCGATCTTGTCGACTGTGACGCTCATGCCGGCCTCGCGCGCCCAGCGGGTCACGAGATCACGGCCCTGGCGGTCAAGGTCGGTGAGCGCAAGGCGGCACACACCACCCTTGGGCGTGGCCCCGATCTGCGCCAGCTCCATGAGCGAGGACCACAGGCGATCGCCGTCGATGCGCAGGCTGGTGGTCACAGAAGATGGTGTGAGGGTGTTCATGGCAGTTCAGGTTCAGGCTGGGGGATGTCGCGGTAGGCGGCGAAGGCGTCGCGCAGGCGCCGCCCACGCACCGGCGTGTCGACCAGCGAACGCTCCAGCTCCGCCAGGTGTTTGCGCATTTCGGCGGCGGCGGGCGCGCTGCCACGTAGCAGCGCGTCGATCAGGTCCACATGGCGGTGCGCCACGCAGACCTGGCCACCGTCCACCTTGAAGCGCGCCATCAACAACGAAGTGGTGGGCAGCAAGCCATTGAGCAGGCGGCCAAAAACCGGGTTGCCGTGCATGCGCGTGAGCGCGTGGTGAAACTCACCCGACATTCGGATGGCTTCGGCCCGGTCGCCGCGCTGGTCGGCCGCCTGTTCGGCTTGCGCCACCGAGCGCAGCTCGTTCAACTGTTCGGGTGTGAGGCGGCCGCCGAGGCGGCGCGCCACTTCGCACTCCACGATACGGCGCGCTTCGAACACGTGCACCGCGTCTTCCAGGCTGGGCAGTGGCACACGCGCGCCGCGGTTGTGGCGCAACTCAATCACCTGGTCTTGCGCCAAGCGCTGCAGGGCCTGGCGCACCACCGTGCGCGAGACCTTGAATTCGGTTGCCATCTCGGCTTCGCGCAGCCATTCCCCGGGCGCGAGCCGGTGTTCAAGCACAGCACGGTAAATGGCATCAAACACCCGGTCGGTGGCAGTGCCGTCGAGCTCGGTGGGTGGTGGCGACAGGGTCAGCTCGGTGTTCATGAATCAACATTGGATCAGGCTTGGCCGACCGGCGCCTTCGACGCCTATTTCCCCGATCCCCTGGTGATGCGTTCGGCCAGCCGCACCAGGCTGCGGTCGCTGCCGCGCGGGCCGAGCAACGAGATGCCCAACGGCGCACCGGCGCGGCGCGCCAGCGGCAGGCTGAGCTGCGGAAAGCCCGACAGCCCAGCCACACACAGCAGGCGGATGGCGCGGTTGCGGTAGTCCTCCAGCGCGCTCTCGGTCTCAGCCACGCGGGGCGCGATGTCGGGCATGGTGGGCAGCACCAGCACGCCATCGTCACCGAGCAACTGCGTCAGGTGATCGGTGAAGCGCTCCCGGAAGGCAAGGCCTTCGGCGGCCTGTGCGTCGCTCACCTTCGAACTCCACTCAAAACGTTGCGCCACGCCCGGGCCCAGCGGCGGCGCGAAGCGGCGAATGAAGTCGCCGTCCACCTGCCAGGACTCGTGGCCCTGAATGTGGCGGAAGTGCCAGTACATCGCGTCCAGGCTCTCCAGCACCACCTGCGCCTTGCCCGCCTTGCCGAGCACAGCCTCAATCTGGCTGCGCGCAGGCGCCAGCGCCTTGCGGGCCTCGGGCGTGGCCAGCGCCCACAGGTCGGCCGGAGCGAGCAGGCGCACGTTTTTCGGCAGCGGTTGTGCATCGTCACCGAGGAGCACATTGGCCACGCGCGCGAATATCGGTACGTCGCGCGTGAACCAGCCGCAGGTGTCCAGGCTGGGCGCGAGGTCGAGCGCGTCCTGCAGGCTCACGCGGCCGTGGCTGGGCCTCAAGCCCACCAGACCGCAGTGGCTGGCCGGGGCGCGAACCGAGCCGCCGGTGTCGGTACCCAGCGCAAAGTCGCACAGTCTGTGCGACACCGCCGACGCCGAGCCACACGAAGAACCACCGGCGATGCGGTCGGGCGCAGCGCCGTTGATGGGCGAGCCGAAGTGGGCGTTCTGCCCGTTCATGGAAAACGCAAGTTCGTCGGTGATGGTCTTGCCCACGAAGCGCGCGCCCGCGTCCAGCAAGGTCTGCACTGTGGGCGCTGTGCGGCTCTGCACACCGAGCAGCGCCAGCAGCAGCGGCTGCCCGCCACTGGTGGGGTAGCCGTGGACGTGAAAGAGGTCCTTGACTCCAAAACCCAGGCCAGCGAGCGGGCCAGTGGACGCGCGCGGCACCGGCGCGGCGGGGTAAGGCATGAAGGCCCGGGCGGGGTCGTGCAGAACGTCGGCGTGGGGGGTCATGGGTTCCATGTGGTGGTTGAAGTCAGACGGCCGTTTCGGCCACGCGCAGACAGCGCACGCTGTGGCCGGCGGCGAGCCAGCTGATCTCGGGGCGGGTGGTCTTGCAGGCGTCTTGCACCATGCGGCAACGGTCGGAGAAAGCGCAGCCGGCGGGCAAGGCCGTGAGGTCCGGCGGCGAGCCGGCAATCGTCTCCAGCCGCGTGCCCTTGGGCAGGGCGCCGCTGGCTCGGCTCTTGAGCAGGGCCAGCGTGTAGGGGTGGCGCGGCGCGCGCAGCAGGGTGGCTGCCGGGCCCTCTTCCACGATGCGTCCAGCGTACATCACCGCGATGCGGTCGGCCACCTCGACTGCGGCGCCGATGTCGTGGGTGACGAAGATCACCGACAGGCCGAGTTCACGTTGCAGCTCGCGCAGCAACAGCAAGATCTGGATCTGCACCGTGGCGTCCAGCGCGGTGGTGGGCTCGTCGGCCAGCAACAGCTGGGGCCGGCAGGCCAGGGCCAGCGCGATCATGGCGCGCTGGCGCATGCCGCCCGACATCTCGTGCGGGTAGGCCTGCAGCCGCCGCTCGGGGCTGGGAATGCGCACCCGCTCGAACAACTCCAGTGCACGTTGCTGGGCCTGGGCCGCGCTCACGTTCTCATGCCGCCGGATCGCCTCGGTGATCTGCGTACCCACCGAGTACACCGGGTCGAGCGCGAGCAGCGGCTCCTGGAAGATCATGGAAGCGACCTTGCCCCGGTAGTCGGCCAGGGCATGGGTGCCGAGCGCGAGCACGTCCTGATCCCCCACGCGCATGGCGCCTTCGATGCGGCTGCGCCCGGGCGGGTGCAGGCGTAGCAGGCTGCGCAGCGTGACGCTTTTACCCGAGCCGGATTCGCCGATGAGCGCGACCACCTCGCCGCGCTTGACCTGCAGGTCAACACCGTTGACGGCCTCCACCGGTTTCTTGCCACCGGTGAAGGTCACACGCAGGTTGCGCACGTCAACGAAAGGCTTGTCGGCGGTGCCGGTGGTCATGCAACTTCCTTCAACAACACGGGGGCTTCGGTGTGGCCACTGTCGGCCACGTGCATCCAGCACGACGCGACCTGGCCCTGCTCGATTGGGCTGAGCGTGGGCATACGTTCGCTGCACAAGGCCTGCGCGTGCGCGCAGCGGGTGTGGAAGCGGCAACCCGGCGGCGGGTTGATGGGGTTGGGCGGGTCGCCAGCCAGCGGCGGTACCTCGGTGCGGTGGTCCGGGTCCATGGACGGAATGGACGAGAGCAGCGCGCGCGTGTACGGGTGAGCCGGGTGGTCAAACAGGGTTTCGCTCTCGCCGATCTCGGCCACCTGGCCGAGGTACATCACCATCACGCGGTCGCTCATGTAGCGAACCACGTTGAGGTCGTGGCTGATGAAGATGTAGGTCAGGCCAAACTCGTCCTTGAGGTCGAGCAGCAGGTTGAGCACCTGTGCCTCGACCGACTTGTCCAGCGCCGAGACGGCTTCGTCCAGGATGATCAGGCGCGACTGGAGCGCCAGCGCGCGCGCGATGTTCACGCGCTGGCGCTGGCCGCCCGAAAGTTCGTGCGGGTAACGCTCGGCGAAGCGCCGCGGCTCCAGGCCCACACGCGCCAGCAGATCGCGCGCGCGCTCCACCGCTTCCTGGCGCGGCAGCCCGTGCACCTGCGGCGCAAAGGCGATCGAGTCTTCCATGGTCAGGCGCGGGTTGAGCGAGGCGTAGCTGTCCTGGAACACCATCTGCGTCTGGCGGTGGAACTGCTTGAGGCTGAGGGCGGAGCCGCCCACGGTCTGGCCGTCGAACACAATCTCGCCACGATCAGGCCGGATCAGCTGCATGAGCAGGCGCGCAGTAGTCGACTTGCCGCAGCCCGACTCGCCCACCACGCCCAGGGTCTCGCCCTTGAAGACGTCGAAGTCGATGCCGTCGACCGCGCGCACCACGCCGCCGCCGCGACCGAACACGTCTTTCTTGAGCGGAAAATGTTTGACCAGCCCCCGTACCCCCAAGAGGGGTTGGGCCGGACCGCCGATGTCGGGGGAGCTCATGGGCATGGCGACCTCACTGCTTGATTTCCATGGCCGAGCGCAAACCGTCGGCCAGGAGGTTGAAGGCGATCGAGGTGATGAAGATCATCACGCCGGGCAAGGCCGCAATCCATGGCTGCACGTAAATGGCGGTGCGCAGGGTGTTGAGCATCAGGCCCCACTCGGGCTCGGGCGGCTTGACACCAAGGCCCAGAAAACTCAAGCCCGAAGCCAGGATCATGGCCACCGCGATCAGGCTGGTGGCGTACACAAAAATCGGACCGAGCACGTTGCCCAGCACATGCACCCGCACGATGGTGAAGGCGTTGGCCCCCGAGGTGCGCGCCGCGTCCACGAAGTCACGTCCTCGTATCTGCGTGGTCACGCTCTCTGCCACCCGCGCAATCGGCGGTATGAACACGATGGTGAGTGAGATCAGCGAATTGGTGATGCCAGCGCCCAGCGCGCCCGAGAGCGCAATGGCCAGCAGCACCGAGGGGAAGGCGTAGAACACGTCGATGGTGCGCATCATCACGGTGTTGAGCGTACCGCCGGCGTAGCCCGCGGTGATGCCGATGAGCGACCCCACCACAAACGCCAGGATCACCGGTGTGATGCCCATGAACAGCGAGAGCCGCGCGCCCACCATGAGGCGCGAGAGCATGTCGCGCCCGAGCTCGTCGGTGCCCAGCGGGTGGCCCTCGAAGCCGATGGGCTTCAAGCGCTTCATCATCGACGAGGCGTACGGATCGGACGGCACCAGCCAGGGGCCGAACACCGCCAGGATGAGCAGGATGGTCACCACCACCGCTGCACCGATGGCGACGCGGTCGCGCATGAAACGCCGGCCCACGGTCTGCCAGTAACCCGGCGACCGTTCGAACACGAGAGCGGGCACCTTGCCCGGATCCACTGCAACTTGAAGCATGGTCGAGTCCTTCGGTTCAGCGTGCGATGCGGGGGTCAAGCAGGGTCTGAATGACATCCACCACCAAGTTGAGCACCACGAAGAACATGGCCAACACCAGGATGGTTCCCTGCAGCAGCGGCAGGTCGCGCTGGAAGATGGCAGAGTTCAGCAGGAAGCCGGTGCCGGGCCAAGAGAACACGGTCTCGATCAGGATGGAGCCCCCCAGCAGGTACCCCAGTTGCAGACCCATCACCGCGAGCGCGGTGGGTGCGGCGTTTTTCACCACATGGGTGAACACGCCCACGTCGGTGAGGCCCTTGGCGCGCAGGCCGACGATGAACTCCTGCGCCAGGATGTCGGCCACCAGCGCACGCACGGTGCGCGCGATGATGCCCATGGGAATCACGCTCATGGTCACGGCAGGGAGGATCATGTGTTTGACGTGTTCCCAGTCCCAGATCCATTCGCTGGAGCCGCCCGGGCCGGCGCCACCCGGCGGCAGCCACATCAGGATGCTGGAGAAAATGATGACCAGCACCATGCCCAGCCAGTAGTGCGGCACGCTCACGCCCAGCACCGAAGTGAGCGAGGCGGCCTTGTCGAGCCAGGAGTTCTGGAAGTAGCCCGCCACAAAACCGAACAGGCAACCGAAGACAAAACCAATCAGCGTGGCCAGCACGGCCAGGCGCAAGGTGTTGACTACCGCGCGCATCACTTCTTCGGTCACCGCCCGGCCCGAGGCAATGGAGGTGCCCAGGTCACCCTGCAGCGCGCGCCAGACCCAGCTGGCGAACTGCTCCGGGTAGGAGCGGTTGAAGCCGTAGAGCTCGATCAGCTGTTGCTGCAGTTCGACCGACGCATCGGGCGGCAGAATGGAGACCAGCGGGTCGCCCGGGGAGAGATGCACCAGCGCAAAACACACCAGCGCCACACCCAGCATGATGGGCAGCGTATAGAGCACACGCCGAAAAAGAAACGTCAGCATCGCGCGAGCCTCCGGTCAACGTCCTGGCAAGCCCCGCAGCCCACGAGGACCACGGGGTGGGGGCGGATCAGTCCACCGACATCGGAGCGATGTCGATGAACCAGCTGCGCGGCTGCACCACGCCCTTGACCTTGGCGCTCATGGCGCGCGGACCCACGTCGTGCGCGATCCAGACAAACGGCGCCTCTTCCACAATGCGGGCGTGCAGCTTGGCCAATGCGGCGTCGCGCTCCTTGTCGTCAAAGCTGGTGCGCGCATCGGCGATCAGCTTGTCGAACTCGGGATTGCCGAAGTAGCCCCAGTTGTTGGAGACCGGAGGGAATGTCTTGGTGCTGGTGAAACGCACCATGGCGAAAAACGGGTCCATGGCGGCGAAGCTCACATTGGTCGCGTGCGAGCCGTTGGCCGAGGGGTCCTTGGCACCCTTGCGCCAGTTGGTGAACAGCGTGTTCCATTCGATGACGTCGAACTCGATGTCAATGAAGCACTGCTTGAGCGATTGCTGCACGAACTCGTTCATGGGCAGCGGCTGCATCTGACCCGAGCCCGAGGCGGAGATCTGCACCTTGGCCTTCATGGGTTTGGCGGCCGAGAAGCCGGCCTGCGTCATGAGGGCTTGGGCAGCCTTCACGTCGTACTTGATATCGAACTTGGGGTTGCCCCACCAAGGGTGGCCCGGAGGCACGGTGCCCTTGGGCACGGCCATCATGCCGCCCAGGAAGGTCTTGAGGCCTTCTCGGTCCACGCACAGATTGGCAGCGTGGCGCACACGTTTGTCGAGCCAGGGAGAGCCATCGGCAAACGACAGCTGCCAGGGCCACACGTGGGGCTGGGCGTTGCTGTAAACCTTGAAGCCGCGCTGCGTGATCTGCGGCATCGCGTCAGGCGCGGGCGCCTCGATCCAGTCGACCTGGCCGGACAGCAGCGCGGCCGTGCGTGCGTTCGCCTCGGGCATGGGCACCATCACCACGCGGTCGATCCTGGGCGTGCGCTTGGGATCCCAGTAGGTCTTGTTGGCCACCATCTCCAGGCGCTCGCGCGGCAGGAAGCGGGCCATCTTGAAGGGGCCACTGCCCGACGCATCGGCGGCAAAGGCGGTCCAGGCGTTCTTGGACTTCTCAGCCGGTGTGGCGCCCGCAGCGGCTTCAAACTTCTTCTGCCAGTGGGCAGGTGAGGCCATGAACAGGTTGGTCAGGTTCAGCGGCAGGAAGGCATCGGGCTCGCTGGTGGTCAGCTCCACCGTGAGGTTGTCGATCTTGCGGGCGCTGCGCAGCGTGGGCATACGCGAGGCGGTCACACCGACCTGGCTGGCGTCGAAATGCACGGCATCCTTGTCCAGCACTTTCTGCACGTTCCACACCACCGAATCGGCCGTGAGGTCGGAGCCGTCGTGGAATTTCACGCCGGGGCGCAGCTTGAAGACCCACTTGGTCTTGTCGCTGGCGTCGGTGACCCAGGACGTGGCCAGGCCAGGAATCAGCACGCTGGCAGCGTCGCTTTTGGACAGGTCCCACTGCGTGAGCGCGTCGTACATCGGAATCCCGGTGAAGCGGTTGCCTTCAAAGCCTTGGTCGGGCTGCCCGAGCGTGCGCGGAATATCGGCTGCAGTCATAGCAATGCGCAAGACCTTTTCTTGCGCCATCACGGCGGGCGATGCCAAGGCGGCGATCAGGCCAGCGGCCAGAGCGAAGCCCAAGGGTCGGGCTGCAAAGTGGGGCGAGGTGGGTTTCCGGTTCATCGTGACTCCAGCGGTTTCGGGTTGAACAAAGGGCAAGACCTTGGGTGGGCACACTCATCACGGTGCGCTGCCTGCCCCAGGCAGGTGCGCAGCCGAACAATGGCTTGGCAAGAATTTTGTATGCAACCTGCGTGCCACCACCGATTCAACGAAAACGAAAACTCCTGCTTGACACCCTGTTTTCATGGGTAAAACAGCCATTTTTCGGGCTTTTTCGTGATTTATTCTTGCACCAGCTTGGCGCAGACACAACCAGAGTTGCCCCAGGATGTGGCGTCGCTTTTATTTTTTTGTATGCAATATTCACCGCAATGGGGCCTTGAAAGGTACTTCACATGAACCTGCTTCTGATCAATCCCAACACCTCCACGGCCATGACGCTGGCCATTGGCGAGGCCGCGCGGGCGGTGGCCGCACAAGGCACACGCATCCACGCTGTGCAGCCCAGTTTCGGGCCTGAATCCATCGAGAGCCACTTAGAGGAAACCGTCGCGGCGGCCGGCGTAGCCGAGCAGGTGCGCCTGGCGAAACCGCGGCCGGACGCGGTGGTGATTGCCTGCTTTGGCGACCCGGGGCTGGACGCGGCGCGCGAAACCACCGACGCACCGGTGATCGGCATCGCGGAAGCCGCCTTTCACGCCGCCTCATTTCTGTGCACTGGTTTTTCGGTGGTGACCACCATGACGCGAACCTGCATCACCGCCGAGCACCTGCTGCACCGTTATGGGTTGGAGCGCCGCTGCCGCGGCGTGCACGGCACCGACATCCCGGTGCTGGAGCTGGAGCAAGCGGGCGAAGCGCTGGTGGCGCGCATCGAAGCAACCGCACGCGAGGCGCTGGCGCACGACCGCAGCGGCGCCATCGTGCTGGGTTGTGCAGGTATGGCCCCTTTGTGCACCACCCTGAGCGCGCGCTTGGGCGTGCCGGTGATCGACGGCGTGAGCGTGGCCGTGAAGTTGGCCGAGTCACTGGTCGCGCTGGGCCTGCGCACCAGCAAGCACGGCGACTACGCCCCGCCGCCTCCCAAAGCCTGGACCGGCTGGGCGAAGACGCTGGCCAAGTGAATCAGGCCGGGCGCCGCACGCCCACCGGGCGGTCGGCCGTGGCGGCCCACTGGGTGTCGAACCAGGCGTCACCGTCGAGGTAGGCACGCAGCATGGGCAGCGCGTCAAGGCCCCAGAACACGCGGCCGTCGACCACCATGGCCGGAACGCCAAACAGACCCAGCGCGAGCGCCTCGTCGGTGTTGGCGCGCAGGCGCTGTTTCACCACCTCGCCGTCGGGCGCCTGCCACGGCTTGCCGCGCTGGGCCATGTGGTCCTGCAAACGGGCTTGCAGCTCACCCAGGCGCGCCGGGTCGGTGGCGTCCAGTCCGCCATGCCATACGTGGTTGAACAGCTGCTCGGTGACCCACCGGTTGGTCTCCCCGGGGGCGTCGTCGGTGGCACAGGCCAGGCCCAGGCGCAACAGGGCCAGCGGGTTGAACGGGTGAGATGCTGGCAAATCCAGGCGCACACCGTGGTGGTGTCCCAGCCAGGCGACCTGGCGGTAGGTCCAGTCGCGCTTGGTCGGGATCTCGGCCGGGCCGAGCTGGCCGTGGGCCTTGAGCAGTGCGGCAAACAGCACCGGCTTGCAGTGAACCACCACACTGTGGCCCATGAGCGCTTGCGGCAGACGCTCGAAAGCCAGGTGCGCGTAGGGCGAGATCGGGTCGTAGTGGAAGCTGATGTCGCGCAGGGGTGTGGTGATCATGGTCGGGGCGAGGTGCTGGTGAGGGCTTCGACAAGCTCAGCCCGAACGGATGGCTGGATCACGTGCCTGTGGCCAGGCTCGTTTGCCGCGCCTCGATCTGTTGCCACACCGCGATCTTCTCGGCATCGGCCATGCGGCTCCATTGCGAGATTTCGGCCAGCGTGCGAAAGCAGCCTTTGCACGCCAGCTTGGCCTCGTCCATTTCGCAAACCGAGATGCAGGGTGAGGGCACGCCGGGCGATGTGCCGGCCTTGGCGCGGGCGGCCTGGAGCGTGACGGGAGGGCGCTTGGGAATGGACATTGTTTGTGCAGGTGTTCAGACCACGGTGACATCGTGCACAGGCGCACCGGTCAAGGTCTGGAGTTGTTGGGGTGTGAGGGGAAACACGGCGTGCGGATGGCCCGCCGCAGCCCACACAGTGCCGAAGCGAAACAAGTTCGCGTCGATCAGGGTGACCACCGGCGTGGCGTGCGCCAGCGGGGACACACCACCAATGGAAAAGCCGGTGCTGCTCTTCACGAATTCTGCATCGGCACGACCGAGCTTGCAGCCGTCGGCACAGACAAGGGCCTGTACCTTTTTCTCGTCCACACGCAGGTCTCCCGAGGTGACGACCAGCACCGCCACCCCGTCGCTCTGGCGGCGAAAAACGATGCTCTTGGCGATCTGGCCCAGCGCCACACCCAGCGCATCGGCCGCTTGCTGCGCGGTGCGCGCGGCGTCCTCCAGCATGCGGGGCGGGTGTGGATGGTTCATCGACCTCAGGTGGTCTGTGACGCGCTGAACAGCGGGGTTGGTGGAAGGGGACTCATCGCTCATGGGGATGGATGGTATCGGCCCTGACTGGACGCCGCTGGCCTGGGCTCGCGAAGCGATGTTCAGCGCAGGGGCAAGCACGCAGACTGGCGCGATTCACTGCCCGGTCGGGTCGTGTTGCCCAAAGCCCATCCACCCCGAGGAATCCCATGTACGGTCAACTCGACTACAAATCCGATCAACTTGAAGCCCCGTGGATCGTCAGCTACTTCCAGTGCCATGACTTTTCGTTGCCGAATCTGACCCCGCCACAAGCCGTGCAGCGCGGCCTGGCGCTCAGGCAGGTGAACAGCGAGGTCCCCCACCTCACGGACGGCCAACTCAACGACCTGAAGGCCATCGGCCGGGCGTTGCCCATCGACAGCGCCGACCTGGTGTCCGATCTGTACATCGGCCTGGCTCACCTTCGGTTGCCGGACGCTCAGCGCAAGGAACGCGAGGCCCGCATCACACAGACAATGGATGCCTTCTTCACCGGGGCGCCAAAGCTGCCCCGCTTGATCGCAAGCATCAACCACATCAAACTTCTGGCACCGCTGACGCCGGATGCCTATCTGGATCTCTTGCTGCGCAGCCAGGCCGCACGGCTGCAGATGACGTCCCTGGACCTGACGGAATGGGGCGTGCACTGTGGGGCGATCGTGGATGGTCTGGACAGCATGGGCAGCGCGCTGGGCATCGAGGCAGGATCGCCGGCCTACAACCTTCTGGTCAACGCCGGCTTCACGCGCCCATGGGAAGCGAGGAAAGGATATCTCGAACTGCTGGCGCAGGCGGCCAGAAGCCGGCTCGCCGACGCCCTGACCAAAACCCGGACGGCCCTGACCAGCGCCGACCTGCTCACCCCTTCCGAGGGTGATGTGCTGGTGAGCGTGTTGAACGAATGCCTGAACGCAAAGTTGGACGGGTCCATGCCGGCGGCGATCGATGAGGTGGTGGCCAGCCAGGTGGCGCTGGCTCGGGCCGCCGACACCGCCAGGGTCCAGGCGATCATCGAAGCCACCATCACCGCCACCTGCGCCGGCGTACCGCTGGGCACCAAAGTGCAGCAGCAGAACCTGGCTGCGATTTCGGCTGCCCATCAGGTTTGGTGGCAACAAATGCTTCGCATGACTCCCCAGCGCCTGCGCACGCACATGCAAGGCCCCGGACTTCCGGCACCTTCGCCAGGCTCGCACACAGAGAACGACGTTGCCAGCCCGGCCGATCTTGATCCGGTCAGTGTGTGGTCTGTGAGCCGGTTGTTGCGGTGGATCGAAGGTCCGATCAGCGACGGAGCGCCCCAGCGGCTGGACCGAAAGGCCATCGTGGCCAGGGAGAAGGCGGCTCGCCAGGAGGCGCGTGCCAAAACGAAGATGCCGGACAAGGTCGCGCGCGCTGATCTGGACCTGACCGAAACCGACGTGGACCTCGCGGTGCAGAACGCGCTGACCACCACGGCCGAATTTTTCATCGGCGACTTGAACGACATGGTGTTTCGGGCGAAAACCTTGAACATCGCGTCGCCGGCCCTGCAGGCCTGCGCCGAGTTGTCGGCCGCGCTGCGCGCGATGGTGGCCCACCCGGCATCCGACGACCAAAAAGTCCGTGCACTGCTGCACCAGGCGGAAACGGCCATCAACCTGCTGCGCAAGGACATGCGCGCCATCGAAATCGATGTCCTGTCTCGTCAACGCTTTGCGCAACGGTTTCAGCAGGCGCTGGCGAGCGAGCCGATGGTGGAGGGCAAACGCCACGGCGGTGTGATCGGCTGCCCCATGCGCCGCGGCGACTGGGCCTGGGTGGCCGAGCAATACCACCGACGCTGGCTGCCCTGGATCAAGCAGATCCGGGTGGATGGCGTGCTCCAGCCCCTGCAGGCCGACCAGGCACTGGGGCTGTACGTCACCGGCAAAAGCCTCAGCAGCTTTGAGTTCGATATCTCGGTGCACCTGTGGCAGCGCCGGCCGGGACGCCACGGCACGCCGGGCGACGGAATGACGCCGTTTTCACCCATGAACGCCGTGGACTGGATCGATACCCTGACGCCATGCGCCGTCTTGCACGTGCCCTCGGCGGGATGACACCCGCACAAGGCTTTCCAACGATCAAGCGCCTCGCTTGACCAGCAACAAGCTGGCTCCCATGGCCATGAGCACACCGCCGAACACGCGGTTCTGCGCGCGCCGTGCTTTTGCGGTGGCCAGCCAGCGCTGGGCACGCGAAGCCAGGAATGCGTAGCCGTGCATGACCACCAGGTCCACCGCGATGGTGGTCACCAGCAACACCAGCAACTGCAGCCACAGTGAGCGCTGCGGGTCGATGAACTGAGGCAGCACCGCGACCATGAACACGATGCCTTTGGGGTTCGTCACGTTGGTGAAGAAACCGGTGACGAAACGCTCGCGCGGCGACGGCACACCCGCTTTTGCGGGAAGCGCTTCACAGGACGCGGCCGGTGCGTTCACCGGCGAGCGCCACTGCTTCAGGCCCAGCCAGATCAGGTAGCCCGCCCCGGCGAACTTGACCACCGTGAAGGCGGTCGCCGAGGCCAGCAGCAATGCGCCCACACCCACGCCCGCCACCAGCAAAATGACCGCCAGCCCCAGCTGCAGGCCCGCGATGGTGGCGCTGGTTTTCTGCACCCCGTAGGCCAGGCCGTGCGTCATCGACAGCACCGCCCCCGATCCCGGTGAGAGAGCAATGGCCCACGAGGCCAGGAAATACGCCAGCCAGACTTGCAACTCCATGTTCGTCAGCCCTTCAGCCCGCCCGCTTGGCCAGCAGGGCACGCGCCACGCGTGAGCCGCTCGGTCGGCCGAGTTGTTCACTGATGTACGCACCGGCGTCCACCAGCGCGTCCAGGTCGATACCCGTTTCAATGCCCATGCCGTGCAGCAGGTACACCACGTCTTCGGTCGCCACGTTGCCGGTGGCGCCTTTGGCGTACGGGCAGCCGCCCAGGCCGGACACGGACGACTGGAAGTTCCAGACGCCCAGCTCCAACGCGGCCAGCGTGTTGGACAAGGCCTGACCGTAGGTGTCGTGGAAGTGGCCCGATACGGCGTCGATGCCGTAGTGCTGCAGCGCAGCTTCGATGGCGGCCTGCACCTTGCGCGGTGTGCCCACGCCGATGGTGTCGGCCACGTCCACGCGCTGCACACCGATGCCCTTCATGAGCCCGGCGAGGTAGGCCACCCGCCCGGGTGCGATGTCACCTTCGTACGGGCAACCCACCGTGCAGCTCATGGCGCCGCGCACCGCCATGCCGGCCGCGCGCGCGGCCGCCACCACGGGGGCGAAGCGTTCGATGCTCTCGGCGATCGAGCAGTTGATGTTTTTCTGGCTGAAGGCCTCGCTGGCCGCGCCGAACACCACGATCTCGTCGGGCTTGTCCTGCGAGGCCGCTTCAAAGCCTTTGAGATTGGGGGTGAGCACCGAATAGCGCACGCCGCCCTGGCGGGACAGACCCGCCATGACCTCGTGGTTGTCCGCCATCTGCGGCACCCACTTGGGACTCACATAACTCGTGACCTCGATCTCTTTCAGGCCAGCGGCCTGCAGGCGGTGCACCAGTTCGATCTTGATGGCGGCCGGGACGGGCTGCTTTTCGTTCTGCAGGCCGTCGCGCGGGCCGACGTCGATCAGGCGGACGCGGGAGGGGGTGTTCATGAGGTTCTCAGTTCAATAACCGCGATCCCGGTGCACCACCCCCGCGATCGGCTCGCCGCGCGAGAGCGCCACGATCTTGCCGGCGATCTGCGCGATGCTTTCGTCGCGCAAGGTGCGCGCCGAGGTGTGCGGGGTCACGGTGACTTTGGGGTGTTGCCAGAAGGGGTGGTCGGCTGGCAGCGGCTCGGTGCGGAACACATCGAGTGTGGCGCCAGCCAGATGCCCGCTGTCGAGCAAGGCCAACAGGTCGTCGTCGACCAGGTGCGCGCCGCGCGCGACGTTGATCACATAACCGCCATGCTGCAGACGCGCCAGGTTCGTGCGGTTGAGGATGTCTTGTGTGTCGGGCGTGAGCGGCAGCAGGTTGACCAGCACCTTGCTGGCGGCGAGGAATGCGTTGAAGCCCTCGGTGCCCGAGTGGCAGGTGATGCCGTCGATCTGCTTGGGGCTGCGGCTCCAGCCATGCACCGGGAACTCGAACACGGCCAGGGCCTTCGCTACGCGCTCACCGAGCACGCCCAGACCCATCACGCCCACGGGCCACTCTGCCCGGCTGCGCGGCTTGCGGTAGGACCATTGCCCCGCTGCGATGTCGGCCTCGTAACCGTCGAACTCGCGGAAGTGACGGATGACGGCGTGGCACACGTATTCGGCCATCTGCACCGACATGCCGGCGTCGTCCAGCCGCACCACCTGGGTCTGCGGCGGCAGGCGCAGCTTCATGATCGCGTCGACCCCGGCACCGATGTTGAACATGGCCTTGAGGCCGGCTTGTTCGTCCAGAAAGGCCTGCGGCGGCGACCACACGATGGCGTAGTCGGCCTGGGGGTCGCCGGCTTTCCAGGTGCTCACGTGAGCGTCGGGCAAGAGCGCACGAAAGCCCTCTTCCCAGGGGGCGGCTTTGGTTTGGGCAACGCAGATGGTGATGTTCATGCGGCGAGCTTAAAAGAAGCGGGGTGCGCGCGCTGTCACTCCCATCACATCGTTACGCGGCGGTGATCTTGAGCAACTCGGCGCCTTCGCTCACCTGGTCGCCGGGCGCATACAAAAGCTCGGCCACGGTGCCGTCGGCCGGGGCTGCGATGGTGTGCTCCATCTTCATGGCCTCCATCACAGCCAGGGCCTGACCCTTCTTGATCACGTCGCCCGCCTTCACCGCGAACGACAGCACCTTGCCCGGCATGGGCGCGGTGAGCCGGCCACCGTCGGCCGCGGCCACACCGGCGTGGGCCAGCGCGTCGATCTCGGTGATCTGCGTGGCGCCCAGCGCACAGAAAATATGCACGATCTCGCCCTGCTGCCAGGTCTGCACGGTCTGCCGTTGGCCCTGGAACTGAAGGTCCATGCGGGCACCACCGTCGGAGGGCAGGGTGTCGAACTGCAGCACGCCACTGACTTCGCCGAACGCCAGTTGCAACGCGCCGTCGCGCAGGTAGGTGAGGTGCGCGAGCAAGGGCTCACCCATGTACTCAAAGTCAAAGCGGCGCACGGTCAGGCCGTGGGGGCGCCAGCCATCACGGCGCGAGAACGGGTCGGTGGATTCCTGCGCGCGCTCGACCACCAGCGTCTGCGCCACGGCCGAAGCCACGGCCAGCGCCAGCCCCACCTTGTCCTGATGAAAAAGCACGGCCGCCTCGCGCGGGATCAGCGCGGTGTCCAGATTCGCCTGCGCGAACGACGGGCTGTTGACCACGTGGCGCAGAAACTGCACGTTGGTGGACAGACCGACGATGCGCGTCTCGGCCAGCGCGGCGTCCATGCGGGCCAGCGCTTCTTCGCGGGTGGCGCCAAACACGATCAGCTTGGCGACCATGGAGTCGTAGAACGGACTGATGGTGTCGCCTTCGCGCACGCCATCGTCCACACGAACCACGCCGCGCTCGAATGCGGTGCAGGCCGGCTTGCGGTACACCGAGAGCGTGCCGGTGGCGGGCAGGAAATTGTTGTCGGGCGTTTCGGCGCAGATGCGCGCTTCAATGGCGTGGCCGTGGATGCGCAGCTCTTCCTGCTTCAGCGGCAAGGGCTCGCCACTGGCCACCCGCAGTTGCCACTCCACCAGGTCGAGCCCGGTGATGGCCTCGGTCACCGGGTGCTCCACCTGCAAGCGCGTGTTCATCTCCATGAAGAAGAACCGCATGCCACCTTCGGGAGGCTGCTCGACGATGAACTCCACCGTGCCCGCACCCACATAGTTCACGGCCTTGGCCGCGGCCACAGCGGCGGCGCCCATTTGCTGGCGGAACTCGGGCGTCATGCCCGGCGCGGGCGCCTCTTCCAGCACCTTCTGGTGGCGGCGTTGCACCGAGCAGTCGCGCTCGAACAAATACACGCAGTTGCCGTGGGTGTCGCCGAACACCTGGATCTCGATGTGGCGCGGGCGCTGCACGTATTTTTCGATCAGCACCGCGTCGCTGCCGAAGCTGTTGCGGGCTTCCCGCTGGCAGCTGGCCAACGCGGCGGCAAAGTCTTCGGCCTTGTCCACCGCGCGCATGCCCTTGCCACCGCCCCCGGCGCTGGCCTTGATGAGCACGGGGTAGCCGATGCGGTTGGCTTCGTGCTGCAGCATGGCCGGATCCTGATCGGCCTCGTGGTAACCGGGCACCAGCGGCACACCGGCCTTCTCCATGAGCTGCTTGGACTCGGCCTTCAGCCCCATGGCCAGGATGGCGGACGCGGGCGGACCGATGAAGGCGATACCAGCGGCGGCGCAGGCTGTGGCAAACGCATCGTTCTCGCTCAGAAAACCGTAGCCTGGGTGGATGGCCTGAGCCGCGGTGGACTTCGCGGCCTCGATGATGCGTTCCCACTGCAGGTAGCTGTCCTTCGGCGCGCTGCCGCCGATGTGCACGGCTTCGTCACAAGCAGCAACGTGTTTGGCGCTGGCGTCGGCATCGGAATACACGGCCACGGTGCGCACGCCCAGGCGGCGTGCGGTGGCCGCCACGCGGCAGGCGATTTCACCTCGGTTGGCGATCAGGATCTTGGTGAACATGTTGTGTCCTAAGCGGGGGCAGTGAAGAACGAGCGCGCACGGCGAAACACCGCGCGCAGGAATTGGAAGAGCATCCAGGTGACGATCCACATCAGCACCACGGCGATGACCAGCAACACGCCGAACGCCACGGGGTGGTTGGTGGCAAGCCACACAGCACCCACCACCAGGCCGTCTTCGACCAGGCTCATGGCGATGTTGGAGAACGGTTCGGGTGATGCGTTGATGGCCGCGCGCGTTGTGGTCTTGGCGGCCTGGCTGGTCGCGGCGAGCGAGCCGCCCAGCAGGGCGGCCACCAGAGTGGCTGCGCCTCCGTCAGCGCCGAACACGCTGGCTGCCAGAGCCGCACCGGCCGGGATGCGAACCACGCTGTTGACCATGTCCCACAGCGAGTCCACCACCGGGATCTTGTCGGCGAAAAACTCCACGCACAGCATGAAGCCGCTGGCCCCGAGCAAGGCCGGGTGCTGCAGCACTTGCAGGCCGGCGGGCAGTTCCATCCAGCCCAATGCGCCGGCAGCGCCCACCAGAAACACCACCGCGTACAGACGGAAACCGCTCGCCCAACCGAGCGCACCGGCGAGGGCCAGCAGCTCGGGGGGTCCCAGGGAAGCGAGGGCGCCTGTCATGAGCGATCAGCCTTGTGGCAACCAGGCGGGCGCTCGTTTGCCCAGGAAGGACTGCAGGCCTTCGCGGCCTTCGTCGCTGGCGCGGATGTCGGCGATGCGGCGCGCGGTCTCGCTGCGCAGTTCGGCGGTGATGGGCACGCCGCTCACGTCGCGCACCAGCCGTTTGCATTCGCGCGAGGCCTTCGGCCCATTGGCCACCAGCGTGGCCACGAGTTCGTCCACCTGGGCGTCCAGCGTCTCGGGCGTGGCGAGTTCGTGAACGAAGCCGATTTCGTGGGCCCGTACCGCCGAAAAGCGTTCGGCCGTGACCATGTAGCGGCGCGAAGCCTGCACGCCCATGGCGCGTGCCACGTAAGGGCTGATGGTGGCGGGCAGCAGGCCCAGCCGCGCTTCGGACAGGCAGAAGGTCGCGCCCTCCACCGCCACCAGCACGTCACAGATGGCGGCCAGCCCCATGCCGCCGGCATAACAGTCGCCCTGCACACGGCCCACCACCGGCACCGGGCACTGGTCCAGCGTCCACAGCATGTCGGCGAGCTTCTGCGCGTCGGCGCGGTTCTCGTCCCAGCTGTAGCCGGCCATGGTCTTCATCCAGTTCAGGTCGGCACCGGCACAGAACGCCTTGCCATGGGCGCCGAGCACCACCACGCGCAAATCCTCGTCTTTCGACAGCGCTTCAAAGGTTTCTGTCAGCGCTGCGATCACGTCGTCGTTGAACGCGTTGCGCACGTCGGGGCGGTTGAGCCACACGCGCGCCACATGGGCGCCGGGGCGGGAAACGTCGAGCACATCAGCCATGTCAATACCTCTTCGCCACTTCTTCGAGCATCACTTCGGTCGCGCCGCCGCCGATGGCGAGCACCCGGGCATCGCGCCACAGGCGTTCAATCGCCGTCTCGCGGATAAAGCCCATGCCACCATGGAACTGCTGGCAGGTCTGCACCACCTCGTTGACCAGCTCGCCGGAGAGCGCCTTGAGCATCGAGACCTCCTGCACGATGTCGTGGCCCTGCGTCACGCTCCACGCGCAGTGGTACATGAACTGCCGTGCCGCGCGCACCTTGGCGTCGAGCATCGAAAGACGCTGGCGGATGGTTTGCTGGTCCCACAGCGTGGCACCGAAGGCCTGCCGCTGGCGCACGTGGTCCAGCGTGATCTTGAGCGCCTGTGTGCAGTGGCCGATGGCCATGGCGCCCAGGGCAATGCGCTCGGTCTGGAAGTTCTTCATCACCGAATAGAAACCCTTGCCCTCCTCGCCCAGCAGGTTGTCGGCCGGGATGCGCACGTTGTCGAACACGAGTTCGGCCGTGTCGCTGGAGAGCCAGCCGGTCTTCTTGAGTGCGCGGCCCACGGTAAAGCCCGGCGTGCCTTTTTCGACGATGAACATCGACATGTCGTGCCGCGCGGTGCCGGTTTTGGCGGCCACGAAATACAAATCACCGTGCACGCCGTTGGTGATGAACATCTTGGTGCCGTTGATCACCCACTCGTCGCCGTCGCGCCGCGCCGCGGTCCGCATGCCCGCCACGTCCGAGCCGGCGCCGGGCTCGCTGATGCCCACGGCCGTGATCAGTTCACCTGCAGTGATCCTGGGCAGGTACTTCGCCTTCTGCGCCTGGGTGCCGGCGTGGTGCAGGTGCGGGCCGGCCATGTCGGTGTGAACGAGCACGGTGATGATGAAGCCGGCAAATGTGCTTTGCGACAGCGCTTCGGCGAAGACGAGGTTGGTCATGGCGTCGGCGTCGGCCCCGCCGTAAGCACCCTCGAAAGCGATGCCCAGCAAACCGGCCTGGCCCATGCGGCGCAACACGTCGCGCGGCACCATGCCGCTCTCTTCCCAGGCGGCCGCATGCGGCTCCACTTCGCGCTCCAGAAAGCGCGCCACCTGGTCGCGCAGCAATTCGTGATCGGGGTTGTCGTAGATGGTGGCGCTCATGGCTTGTCTCGTTCGTTGTCGTTCTTGTGTTCAGGCGCTTTGCTGCAGGAAAAACACCAGATCCAGTTCGGGCGCGGGCTGGCCCAGCTGGGTGAGCGCTGCGCTGATCTGGCCCCGGTGGTGCGTGCCGTGGTTGAACACGTGGGCCAGTGTCGCGGTGAACGGCAGGCTCATGGCCTGTCCGCGCATGTTGGTGTAGGCCAGCTTGCCGTCGAAACGCTCAGTGGGCCAGCTGGTGATCAACGGCTCCCACACCTTGGTGCCGCCCTTCAAGGCCTGGGCCAGGCGGTCGCGCTCAGGCTCGACTTCCATGTCCAGCTCGACCTTCGGGCTTTCTCCTCGCGCGAAGCGCCGCTGCCAGAGCATGTGCTCACCCACCAGCAGGTGGTTGAGCGTGCCGTGGATGCTCTTGAAGAACAGCCGGAGGTCGCGCCGGTAGTCGAATTCGTTGACCGGCTCGATGGCCGCGAGCAGTTGCTGCGTGGCCCACACGTTGTAGCGGGCCAGTTGGGTGAAATGGGCGCGCGCGTCCATGGCATCACATGCGAAACACGCCGAACTTCGGCTCGCCGATCGGTGCGTTGAGCGCGGCGGACAGCGCCAGGCCCAACACACGGCGTGTGTCGGCCGGGTCGATCACGCCGTCGTCCCACAGGCGCGCGCTGGAATAGTAAGGGTGGGACTGGTGCCCGAACTGGTCGAGCACCGGCTGTTTGAAGGCGGCCTCTTCCTCGGCGCTCCAGGTGCCGCCCTTGGCTTCGATGCCGTCGCGCTTGACGGTGGCCAGCACACCAGCGGCCTGCTCGCCGCCCATGACGCAGATGCGGGCGTTGGGCCACATCCAGAGGAAGCGCGGGCTGTAAGCCCGGCCGCACATGCCGTAGTTGCCCGCGCCGTAGCTGCCACCGATGATGACGGTGAACTTGGGCACCTGCGCGGTCGCCACAGCCGTGACCATCTTGGCGCCGTGGCGCGCAATGCCTTCGCTCTCGTACTTCTTGCCGACCATGAAGCCGGTGATGTTCTGCAGGAACAGCAGCGGAACCTTGCGCTGGCAGCAGAGCTCGATGAAGTGCGCGCCTTTTTGCGCACTCTCGGAGAACAGCACGCCGTTGTTGGCGACGATGCCGATAGGCATGCCCTCGATGTGCGCGAAGCCGCAGACCAGCGTGGCACCGAAGCGCGCCTTGAACTCGTGGAACTCGCTGCCGTCGACGATGCGCGCAATGATCTCGCGCACGTCGTAGGGCTTGCGCGTGTCGGCGGGGATCACGCCGTAGATCTCTTCGGTGGGGTAGAGCGGTGCGCGCGGCTCGCGCAGGGCCTGTGTGGCGATCTTGCGCTTGTTGAGCGTGGCCACGGCCTGGCGCGCCAGGGCCAGCGCGTGCGCGTCGTTCTGCGCGAGGTGGTCGGCCACGCCCGAGAGGCGCGTGTGCACATCACCACCGCCCAGGTCTTCCGCGCTCACGATCTCCCCAATGGCCGCTTTCACCAGCGGCGGACCACCCAGAAAGATCGTGCCCTGGTTCTTCACGATGATGGTCTCGTCGCTCATGGCCGGCACATAGGCGCCGCCTGCCGTGCAAGACCCCATGACCACGGCGATCTGTGCGATGCCGTTGGCACTCATGTTGGCCTGGTTGTAGAAGATGCGACCGAAGTGGTCCCGGTCGGGGAACACGTCGTCCTGGTTCGGCAGGTTGGCGCCACCCGAGTCCACCAGGTAGATGCAGGTGAGGTTGTTCTGCATCGCCACCTCTTGGGCGCGCAGGTGTTTCTTGACCGTCATGGGGTAGTAGGTGCCGCCCTTGACTGTGGCGTCGTTGCAGACGATGAGGCAATCGACCCCGCTCACCCGGCCGATGCCGGTGATCACGCCGGCGCAAGGCGCACTGTCGGTGCCGTCGCGGTCGGGGTACATGTTGAGCGCGGCCAGCGGACTCAGCTCCAGAAACGGCGTGCCCGGGTCCAGCAGCATCTGCACGCGGTCGCGCGGCAACAGCTTGCCCCGCTTGGTGTGCTTGGCGCGTGCGGCCTCGCCGCCGCCGAAGGTGGACCTGGCCACCTGCGCCCGCAGGTCGTCCACCACCGCGCGCATGGCGGCGGCATTGGCCTGGAAGTCGGCAGAGCGGGCGTTGAGTTGTGTCTCCAGGGTCGACATGGTGCGGTCCTGTCAGGTGGTCTTGTGGGGGATCGGGTCATTTTGTCGGATAGCGGTGGTACCGTGGCGGTCACTTGGGTTGCAAATACCGCCAACACTCTTGAAAATCCGGGTATGTCCCAAGCCCCCCTGCGCCGCCCTGCCCCACCGGCCGATGCTGCCCGCCTGCTGGATGGTCCTGCTCTCACACCCATGTCCCTGGTTCGGGCCATGGTGCTGGCCTACGAAGCGCGCGGCATGGACCCGGCCGGCGCCCTTCAGCAGGCACAAATAACGCCAGCCCAACTGAGGAGGCCCGGCGCCCGCATCACCGCCGCGCAGATGGAAGTGATCTCGGGTGCCGCGATGCGCGAACTCGACGACGAAGGCCTGGGCTGCTTCGCCCGGGCTCTGCCCTGGGGCAGCTACGGCATGCTCGCACGCGCCTCGCTTTCCAGCCCCACGCTGGGTGTGGCGCTCAAGCGCTGGTGCCGCCACCACGGTCTGCTGACGCCCGACGCCACGCTGGCTGTGACGGTGGACGGCGAGGTCGCCAGCATCGAGCTGCACCTGCTCCGCGACCCCGGGCCCATGGCAGAGCTTTGTGCGGTTTCGCTGCTGCGCAACATCCATGGTCTGGCCAGCTGGTACGTGGACTCGCGCGTCGCCCTGCTCGGTGCGCAGTTTGCGCATGCGGCACCGCGCCACGCCAAGGCCTACGCCGTGTTGTTCGACGGACCCACCCGGTTTGACGCGGCTCACTCCGCGATCCACTTCGATGCGCGCTACCTCGGCCTGCCGGTGCGCCGCGACGAAGCCGCCATGAAGCAGCTGCTGCAGCGCGCCCTGCCTCTCACGGTGCGCTCGTTCCGGCGCGACCGACTGCTGGTGCAGCGCGTGCGCCAGGTCCTGGCCAGTCGCCCACAGGACGCCCACAGCGCCAACGACCTCGCCGCCTTGCTCAACACCTCACCGCGCACGCTGCACCGACAGCTGAAGGACGAAGGGGCTTCACTGCAAAGCTTGAAGGACGAGGTGCGCCGTCAGCTCGCCACCGACCTGCTGCTGCGCACAAAGCGCCCGATCAAGCAGGTGGCCGAGGCGGCGGGTTTTCAGAACGAGAAGAGCTTCATCCGCGCCTTCAAGAGCTGGACGGGTCAGTCACCGGGCGACTGGCGGCGGCAATGAATCGAGCAGGTCGTGCATGCGGTGGAACACGCGGTGCACGGTCAGCCCGTCAAACGCACGGCCATGGCCCTCGGGGCAGTAACCCCACACGGTGGCGCCCGCCGCCAGGCCGGCCTGCGCTCCCGTGCCCGTGTCTTCAATCACCAGGCAGCGCGCCGGGTCGACACCGAGGTGTGCGGCAGCGGCCAGGTAGACATCGGGCGCGGGCTTGGAACGGGGCTGGTCATGACCGCTGAAGATGCGGTCGCCAAAGTACGGGTGCATGCCTGCCATCTCGATCTGCATCACCACCTTGGGTCGGTCGGCCCCCGAGGCGCAGGCGATGCGGCCACCCGCGTGGCGGTGCGCGGCCATCACCACGTCGAGTGCGCCCTGCACCGGTTGCAGTTCGGCGCGCAGCCGCGCGTCGCGCCGGGCGTAAAAAGCGTGCATCCAGGCTTCAGTCAGTGGCCGCCCGGTTTCGGCTTCGATGCGCGCACGCTCGTCGCGTACCGCCTTGCCGATGAAGATCTGCATGCACTGAGCCTGCGTGATCGCCCATCCACTCTCGTTGAGCACCTCGCGCAGCACGCCGTTGGTGATGGGCTCGCTGTCCACGAGCACGCCGTCGCAATCAAACAGAACACCCTCAAATTGCGTCACAAGAGATCTCCGTCCTCATACAGCCAATGTCCGTCTTCGCGCACGAAGCGGCTTCGCTCGTGAAGCCGCTGCCCACGGCCCTGCACGCGCGAGCGCGCAACGAATTCCACCTCGGCGTGCGCGCCGTCCATGGGCGTGTGCCGCTTCACTTCCAGCCCCAGCCATTTCACGCCGCCATCGAGCTCGAGCGAAGCCGGCCGTGTGCTGGCATGCCAGGTGGCCAGCAGATGCGCCGTGTCGCCGCGCACAAAGGCGGTGTAGCGCGAGCGCATGAGCGATTCGGCGTCGGGTGCGGGCACGCCGGTGCCCAGGAAGCGGCCGCAACACGCCTCGAACGTCGCGTTTCGGCCGCAGGGGCACGCGTCTTTCATCCGGCTTTTTTGGCCTTGCGCTGCTCCAGCGTCTCAACCGGCGCGCCTTGTTTCACCCAGTCGGCGAAGCCGCCATCGATGTGGGCCACGTTGGTCATGCCCATGTCCTGCAGCGCCTTGGTGGCCAGCGCGCTGCGCCAGCCCGCGCCGCAGAACAGCACGAACTCCTTGTTCTCGTCGGCAAACACCGGCTTGAAGTACGGCGAGGCCGGGTCCACCC
>JBBQSX010000004.1:0-45560 GCA_038213545.1 Burkholderiales bacterium | reverse complement strand
TGTGCTGTTGCCTGCCCACGGAAGTCGCTGCTCCAGGACTGGGCCGCGGTGTCGATCTGGATGCGCTCGTTATCCACCGCCGTGAGGATCACGGTTTCCTGGATCGCGAAGGTGTAGACCGGCACGCCGTCGATCTGCACCGAACGCACGCGCTTTTTGTCGTAGCCGATGTTGACCGTGCGGGTCCAGGTGGTGCGCGCCGGCAAGTAAACCGCCTCGCAGACCAACGTCAGTTGCTCTGCTTGGACCTTGGATTTGGCAGCGGCTTTGGTTTGTGCGGAGGCGGAGAACGCCAGCACAGCACCCACGCAGCAAGCCACCGTGACCCGTGCGGCTTTCATTCGGCCGCACCCTTGGCCATGCGCTCGCTCTTCCAGTACACGTCGTCGCCGCCGTTCATGCGGTTGAGCACACGGGCCAGCACGAACATGAGATCGCTCAGGCGGTTGAGGTACTGGCGGGGAGTGTCTTTCAAGGCTTCTTCGTTGCCCAGCGCCACCACCGCGCGCTCGGCGCGGCGCGCCACAGTGCGACACACGTGGGCCTGGCTGGCAGCACGCGAGCCGGCGGGCAGGATGAACTCCTGCAGTCGCGGCAGGGTTTCGTTGTAGGTGGCCAGGGCTTCGTCCAGGGCGATCACGGCTTCGGGCTTGAGCAGCTCGTAGCCGGGAATGGACAGCTCGCCGCCGAGGTTGAAGAGCTGGTGCTGGATTTCCACCAGAACGGTTCGCACATCGGTCGCCATCTCCTCGCACAACAAGACGCCGATGTTGGAGTTCAGTTCATCCACGTCGCCCATGGCATGCACGCGAAGGCTGTTCTTGGAGACGCGGGTGTTGTCGCCCAGCCCGGTGGTGCCGGCGTCGCCGGTGCGGGTGGCAATCTGGGTGAGGCGGTTGCCCATGGAGAGTCCTTGAATGGGTGAGGTGTGGCTGGATTGTGCAACTTTGACCTGCCGTTACGTCGTGAAGGGAAATGTGTCTGAGGCAAGCGATCTGTTCGACAGGCAACAGAGGGAAAAACTGCTGGTCCTGGACGAGGGAGCGGGTGGTAATGGCTGCCTGTTTCACCTCTCAGGAGACACCGATGACGCAACCCCGACAACGACTCGCCGACTTTGAAGCCCGCAGCGTGCAACTGATCGCGGCCTGCACCCTGGGACTCGCCGGCATGGCCAGCGTGCCACCGGCCCACGCCACACGCGCCACCGGCCAGTCCACCAGCCTCACCGGCGCTCCCGGCAACACCACATCCCCGGGCCACTCCGGGACCAACCGCTCAACCGCTGCGTTGCTTCAAGCCGGGAAACCCCCCGGCTGAGCACCCCGGACGCGACCACCAGGCACGGGCTTCGGGGCTTAAACTGGCCGGCTGAACCACAGCGCCGGAGACCGCCCATGAACGCCCCCACCGCCCACAGTCACCTCGCCCCGCAAGTGCACCAGCGCGTGGTGCCGCCCGAGCTGATCGCGGCGCTGCAGGCCCGTTTCGGCGCGCAGTGTTCCACCGCGCTGGTGGTGCGCGAACAGCACGGGCGCGACGAGTCGGTGTACGAAGTGCCGCCGCCGGCCGCCGTGGTGTTTGCGCAGAGCACACAGGATGTGACTGATGCGGTGAAGTTGGCCGCAGCGCACCGCGTGCCGGTGATTCCGTTCGGCGTGGGCTCCTCGCTCGAAGGCCACCTGCTCGCGGTGCAGGGAGGCATCAGCGTCGACGTGAGCCGCATGAACAGCGTGCTGGCCATCAACGCCGAAGACCTCACCGTGACGGTGCAGCCTGGCGTGACGCGCAAGGCTGTCAACGAAGCGGTGAAAAGCGAAGGACTGTTCTTCCCGATCGACCCCGGCGCCGACGCCTCCATCGGCGGCATGGCGGCCACGCGCGCCAGCGGAACAAACGCGGTGCGCTACGGCACCATGCGCGAGAACGTGCTGGCGCTGGAAGTGGTCACAGCCCGCGGTGGAGTGATCCGCACGGGCACGCGCGCCAAAAAGTCATCGGCCGGCTACGACCTCACCCGCCTGATGGTGGGCAGCGAAGGCACGCTGGGCGTGATCACCGAAGTGACGCTCAAGCTCTACCCGCTGCCCGAAGCCATCTCGGCTGCGACCTGCTCATTTCCGAGCATCGAGGCTGCAGTGCGCACCGTGATCCAGGTGATCCAGCTCGGCGTGCCGATCGCGCGCTGCGAGCTGATCGACCACAACACGGTGCGCATGGTCAACACGCACAGCAAGCTGGGCCTGCGCGAGGAGAACATGCTGCTGATGGAGTTCCACGGCTCGCCCGCGAGCGTGAAGGAGCAGGCCGAGACGGTGCAGGAGATCGCGGCCGAGTTCGGCGGCCAGGCCTTCGAGTGGGCCGACACGCCCGAGGAACGCACCCGCCTGTGGACCGCGCGGCACAACGCCTACTTCGCCGCCATCCAGAGCAAACCCGGTTGCCGCGCGATCAGCACCGACACCTGCGTGCCCATCAGCCGCCTGGCCGACTGCCTGCTGGATTCGGTGCTGGAGGCCGACGCGGCAGGCCTGCCCTACTTCCTGGTCGGCCACGTGGGCGACGGCAACTTCCACTTCGGCTACCTGATCGACCCGACCAAGCCCGAAGAACACACCCTGGCCGAAGAACTCAACCACAAGCTGGTGGCGCGCGCGCTGCGTCTTGAAGGCACCTGCACCGGCGAACACGGCGTGGGCCTGCACAAGATGGAATTCCTGCTCACCGAGGCCGGCAGTGGGGCGGTGGACATGATGCGCACCATCAAACGCGCGCTCGACCCGGACAACATCATGAATCCGGGAAAAATTTTTTCAATGTGAGCAGGCATCGCCTGCGTTGCTGCGCCTGCGGCATCGCGGGCCGCACAGCAGCCATGTCCTGAATACGATGAAGCCTTCTTTTCATCACATTCTGGAGATCAAATGGCAGGCTGGTACGAACTGAACAAGAACAGCAAGGACGGGGTTTCATTTGTCCTGAAAGCAGCGAACGGCGAGGTGATTTTGCGCAGCGAACTCTATAAATCGCGCGCCGCTGCCGAAAAGGGGATCGCTTCGGTCCAGCAGAACAGCCCCAACCAGGCTCGTTACACGCAAAGCGACGCATCGGACGGCCGCTTCTATTTCAACCTCAAGGCCGCCAACCACCAGATCATCGGCACCAGCCAGATGTACAAGACAGCAGCCTCGCGCCACGCCGGCATGGAGTCGGTGTGCAGCAACGGTCCCAGCACAGTGGTCAAACACGCCGACTGACCCGGCGACTGGTGCGTGTGCCAGCGCATGGACTGCATGCGCTTTCCACCCTATGGTCTTCGTTCGGCCCGCGCCTGCATGTCGCATCCTGCGGCAGGCACCGAGGCACGACACGAGCCGTTGAATGGAGGCCCACATGCGCCATCTGCTTCTTGCCCTGCCGCTGCTGTTGCTGCAAGTCCCTCCTGGCCACGCCCAGATCTCCGTGAGCATCGGGATCAATTTGCCGGCGTACCCCCAGTTGCAGCGCGTGCCGGGCTATCCGGTTTACTACGCGCCACAGGCCCCGGGCAACTTCTTCTTCTACGACGGCCTGTATTGGGTCTTTGAAGACGACGATTGGTATTACAGCGACTGGTACAACGGGCCATGGCACCTGATGGAGGCCGTTTATGTGCCGGTCTACCTGTTGCGGGTGCCGGTGCGGTACTACCGCCGCCCACCTGTTTATTTCACCCATTGGCGGGCCGAATCGCCGCCGCGCTGGAACGAACACTGGGGCCGCGACTGGGAGCGAAGCCGCGCCGGCTGGGACCGTTGGGATCGCAGCAAGGCGCCCGCACCCGCGCCCCTGCCCGATTACCAACGCAACTACCCGCAAGGCCGATACCCCATGGCCGAACAGCAGAAGAATATTCGCACCGAGAAATACCGCTATCAGCCGCGCGAGCCGGTGGCGCGCCAGCAGTTCACACAGCCGCCGCCTCAACGCACGACACCGGACCGGCAGAAACCGGAGGATATTCGCCGGCCTGAGCGGATGGAGCGCCCGGAACGCCCGGAGCGGATGGAGCGACCCGAACGGGTCGAGCGCATGGAACGGCCTGAACAGCGGGCAGCGCCCGATCAACGGTTCAATTCGTCGCGGCAGCAACAGATGCCTCCGCAGAGCCGGCCCGAGCAGCCACGCATGGAGCGGCCTGACCGCGATGGGCAGGAACGCCAGCCGCGCCAGCACCGGCAGGGAGAAGAGGAACCCCGGCGCGGCAACCGGGGCGGCTGAGCCTCGCCTCGCTCAGCGGCCGCCGCGCAGCTTGTCGATCAGGCCATTGAGCGCGTCCAGCGAGCCGAACTGGATGGCGATCTCGCCCATCTCTTCGACGCGTCCGTGTCGCTTGACGCGCTTCTTGACCCGTACCTCCACCTCGGCCATCAGCAGGTCGGCCAGCTCTTCTTCCACCCGGCGGATGTCGCGCGACTTGTCTTTCTTGAGCTTTTGCGGCGAGAGCACGAACTCGGCACCAAGCTTCTTCACCAGGCTCTCGGCCTCGCGCACCGACATCTTCCTTGCGGCAATCTGGTTTCCCGCCGTGATCTGATGGGCCTTGTCCAGCGCCAGCAGGGCACGCGCGTGACCCATGTCGAGGTCGCCGGCCATCAGCATGGTCTGCACCGGTTCGGCCAGCTGCAGCAGGCGCAGCAGGTTGCTGGCAGCGCTTCGCGAGCGGCCAACGGCCTGGGCCGCTTGTTCGTGAGTGAGCCCAAACTCTTTCACCAGACGTTGCAGGCCCTGGGCCTCCTCCAGTGGGTTGAGGTCTTCGCGCTGGATGTTTTCAATCAACGCCATGGCCGCAGCCGACTCGTCGGGCACGTCGCGTACGAGCACGGGTACACGGTCCAGCCCCGCGAGCCTGGACGCGCGGAAGCGGCGCTCGCCGGCAATGATTTCGTACTTGCCGGCGTTCGGGCCGCTGGCCAGCTGGCGCACCAGGATGGGCTGCATCACGCCCTGCGCCTTGATGCTCTCGGCCAGTTCGTACAGGGCGCCCTCGTCCATGTGGGTTCGGGGCTGGTACTGACCGGCCACCAGCTCGGTGAGCGGCAGGCTCGACGGCAGGCTGTCCGGGTCGGCTGGTGCACTGTCCACCACCTTGGGGCCCAGCAGGGCTTCGAGTCCGCGGCCGAGGCCCTTGGGTTTTTTGGTGACCATGGGTCTTTCTGCTTTCGAGTGTCAGAGGTTCATGAGTTCGGCGAGCACTGCATGGCCTGCAGGCCAATCGCCCAGACCGGACTCGACGTTGATATGGCCGGCCTCACCCAGGTCGACGAAGCGCGATCCCCAGGCGGCGGCAAACGCCTGCGCGCGATCAAAGCTGCAATACGGGTCGTTGCGACTGCCCACCAGCACGCTGGGAAATGGCAGCCGCTGCATGGGGATGGGCGCCCAGCTGGGCAGCACCGGGCGCATCTCTTCGCGCTCGGCGTCGCCCGGGGCAACGAGCAGCGCGGATTTCACGCGCGCGGTGTTTTGCGAGTGGGTCGCCCAGGCGGCGGTGTGCAGGCAGCCCAGGCTGTGGGCCACGAGCACCGCAGTCTCGTCGCAAGTGAACAGCACTTCTTCCAACCTGGCGATCCAGTCGCCACGCCGGGGCTGCAGCCAGTCGTGCTGATCCACGCGACGGTAGCCGTGACTGGCTTCCCAGCGGCTTTGCCAGTGGGCAGGACCGCTGTTCTGCCAGCCGGGCAGGATGAGGACGTTCCGTGGTTTCACGTGAAACAGTCTGCTCAAAGCTTGTCGATGCGCGCCACCATTTCGGAAGCAAAGGCCACGAAAGCCTGGCTGCCGCGGGCAGACGGATCGAAGATGACGCCGGGCAAGCCATAACTCGGCGCTTCGGCCAGGCGCACGTTGCGCGGGATCACGGTGTCGAACACCTTGTCGCCGAAGTGGGCCTTGAGTTGATCGCTCACCTGCTGCTGAAGCGTGATGCGCGGGTCGAACATGACGCGCAGCAAACCGATGATCGCCAAGTCCTTGTTCAGGTTGGCGTGCACCTGCTTGATGGTGTTGACCAGGTCGGTCAGACCTTCCAGCGCAAAGTACTCGCACTGCATGGGCACGATCACGCCGTGCGCGGCGCACAGACCGTTGAGCGTGAGCATGCTCAGGCTGGGCGGGCAGTCGATCAGCACGAAGTCGTAGGCGTCCAGCACCTCGGCCAGCGCGGTTTTCAGGCGCTTCTCGCGCCGCTCCACCTCCACCAGCTCCACCTCGGCGCCGGCGAGCTCGCGGTTCGCGCCGAGCACGTGGTAGCCGCACTTCTCCGAGAACACTGCGGCTTCGGCCACCGAGGCGGATTCAAGCAGCACGTCGTAAATCGAGAGCGACATCTGCCGCTTGTCCACGCCCGAGCCCATGGTGGCGTTGCCTTGCGGGTCGAGGTCGACCATCAGCACACGCTGGCCCACCTTGGCCAAACCAGCGGCCAGGTTCACCGTGGTGGTGGTCTTGCCGACGCCGCCCTTCTGGTTCGCAATGCAGAAAATCTTGGCCATGTGCTCTTCTTATTTGGAGATGGCCAACTTGATGCCGAAACCAATGAGGAAGATCCCGGCGACCTTCTCCAGGACACGGCCGATCACCGGATTGGCGCGCATGCGCTCAGCCAGAAAATGGGTGAGCAAGGTCACGACCAGCCCATAGGCGAAGGTGAGCACCGCGATGGTGGCGGCCATGGCACCGAAGGTAGCCAGCCCCTGGTGGCGGGCTGGGTCCACAAAGAGCGGGAAGAAAGCCATGTAGAACACGATCGCCTTGGGGTTGAGCAACGTGATGACCATGGCCTGCTGGAAATACTGGCGCGGGCGGATGTTGAGGATGGGCGCGTCGCCGGGCTTGGCAATGAGCATCTTGAAGCCCAGCCAGGCCAGATAAGCCGCGCCCAACCATTGCACTGCGCTGAATGCCGCCGGGTACGCAGCCAAGAGAGCCGCCACACCGGCCACCGCCAGCCACATCAGCACCTGGTCACCGGCGATCACGCCGAAGGTGGCAGCCAGCCCGCCTTTGATTCCGCCCTTGCTGGTGGAGGTCACCAGTGCCAGATTCCCTGGCCCGGGGATGAGCAAGAACACGACGATGGCTGCAACAAAAGCGCCGTAATCTGCGATGCCGAACATGGAGAACCCCCGAAGAGTGGAGGGTCGAGTTTACGTGAAGGGTCAGCGCGTCACGGCCCTGCCTGGCGCGGCTGTGATGATCAGGCCACAGCCGCAGGGCCGGGGCACATCCAGACGATGCAACGGTCGGCATCCAGCCCGGGCACGAGAAGCTGTTCCACGTGAAACACATCCACTGCGCCAGCTTCGGAAGCCAGCGTGGCCAGCTCGTCGCCGGGGTGTTTGCCCTTCATGGCCATCCAGACGCCCGCGGGGTTCAGCGCCGCCTGCGACCAACGGGTGAAGTCCACCAGCGAGGCGAAGGCCCGCGAGCACACCACGTCGTACCCTTGCCCCGACAGGGCGTTGAGGCTCTCGACCCGGGCATGCAGCCCGCGCAGATTGGGCAACTTCAGCGTGGCTGCTGCCTGCTGGATGAAGGCTGCTTTCTTGGCCACCGTGTCCACGCAGGTCACATCGATCTGCGGGCAGGTGATGGCGATCACCACGCCGGGCAGGCCTCCGCCGGAGCCCACATCCAGCAACTTCACGGACCGGTCGCCCACTTGCTGGAGCAACGGCTTGATCGCCGCCAGGCTGTCGAGCAGGTGGTGGGTCATCATCTCGGCAGGGTCGCGCACGGCGGTGAGGTTGTAGACCTTGTTCCATTTCTGAAGAAGGCCCAGGTAATCAAGCAACAGATCGACCTGGCGCGCGTCGAGCACGAGCCGGAGCGACTGCAGGCCGACCTGCAGGGTGGTCCTCAAGTCGCTCATGCCGGAACGTCGGCGGACAGTTCGGCTGCAGCGGCCGGCAGCGTGGCAAAGCCCTTGAAGCCGCCCTTCTTCAAATGGATGAGCAAGAGCGAAATGCTCGCAGGCGTGATGCCCGAGATGCGCGAGGCTTGGCCCAGCGTCTCGGGCCGGTGCTTCGCCAGCTTCTGCCGAGCCTCGAACGACAGGGCTGCAACTTGCAAGTAATCCAGATCGGTCGGCAGCTTCAGGCCTTCGTAGTGCGCGGAGCGCTCCACCTCGTTTTTCTGGCGGTCGATGTAACCCGAGTACTTGGCGGCAATTTCCACCTGCTCCACCACCGGCTCCAGCAAGTCGCCCAGTGTTTCACGTGAAACGTCAGGGCCCATGTACTTGCCAGAGTCCAGCCCCACCAGGTCCGCATAGGCCACGCCGGGGCGGCGCAGCAGATCAAACAGGTTGTGTTCGTGCTCGATGGCCTTGCCCAGCACCCGCTCCGATTCGGCCGCAGGCAAGCTGCGCGGGTTCACCCAGGTGGCTTTGAGGCGTTCGGTTTCACGTGAAACAGCGTCGCGCTTGCGGCAAAAGGCGTCCCACTGCGCATCGCCCACCAGGCCCATGCGGCGGCCGGCTTCGGTCAGGCGCATGTCGGCGTTGTCCTCGCGCAGTTGCAGGCGGAACTCGGCCCGGCTGGTGAACATGCGGTAGGGCTCGGTCACGCCCTGGGTGATCAGGTCGTCGACCAGCACACCGAGGTAAGCCTCGTCGCGCCCAGGCAGCCACGCGCCCTCACCCCGGCACTGCAGCGCGGCGTTGATGCCGGCAAACATGCCTTGCGCCGCCGCCTCTTCGTAACCGGTGGTGCCGTTGATCTGGCCAGCGAAAAACAGGCCCTGAATCTGCCGGGTCTCGAAGCTGCTCTTGAGCGAACGCGGGTCGAAGTAGTCGTATTCGATGGCGTAGCCCGGGCGAAGGATGTGCGCGTTCTCCAGGCCCTTCATGCTGCGCACCAGCTGGTACTGGATGTCGAACGGCAGGCTGGTGGAGATGCCGTTGGGGTAGACCTCGTGCGTGGTCAGGCCCTCGGGCTCCAGAAAGATCTGGTGGCTGTCCTTGTCGGCGAAGCGGTTGATCTTGTCCTCCACGCTCGGGCAGTAGCGCGGGCCCACGCCCTCGATCTTGCCAGTGAACATGGGGCTGCGGTCAAAGCCGCTGCGGATGATCTCGTGCGTTCGCTCGTTGGTGTGGGTGATCCAGCACGGCACCTGCCGAGGGTGCATGGCCGTGTTGCCCATGAAGCTGAACACCGGCACGGGTTTGTCGGCGTTCATGCCGCCGGGCACGCCGTCACCCGGCTGCTCGGTGCACTGGCTGTAGTCGATGCTGCGCCCGTCCAGGCGCGGCGGCGTGCCGGTTTTCAGGCGGCCCTGCGGCAGCTTGAGTTCTTTCAGGCGGGCCGACAGCGACACCGCCGGCGGGTCGCCCGCGCGGCCTGCGGCGTAGTTGTTCAGACCCACATGGATCTTGCCGTCGAGGAAAGTACCCGCGGTCAGCACCACGGTGCGGCTGCGAAAGCGGATGCCCACCTGCGTGACGGCGCCCACCACGCGGTCGCCCTCCACCATCAGGTCGTCCACCGCCTGCTGAAACAGCCACAGGTTGGGCTGGTTCTCCAGCATGCGGCGGATGGCGGCCTTGTAGAGCACGCGGTCGGCCTGGGCGCGGGTGGCACGCACGGCCGGGCCCTTGGAGCTGTTCAAGATGCGGAACTGAATGCCCCCTTCGTCGGTGGCCAGCGCCATCGCGCCGCCCATGGCGTCCACCTCTTTCACCAGGTGGCCCTTGCCGATGCCGCCGATGCTGGGGTTGCAGCTCATCTGGCCCAGCGTCTCGATGTTGTGGGTCAGCAGCAGCGTCTTGCTGCCCATGCGTGCGGCCGCGAGCGCGGCCTCGGTGCCGGCGTGGCCACCGCCGACGACGATGACATCAAATTCCTGGGGGTACAACATGACCGTGGTGCTCCGGGACCGCTGGGGTCCACCAATCAAACAAGGGGCCGCGCCAAGGACGGGCAACCCGGGATTTTCCCACCTTCGCGCACTTTGTGCCCGCGCCGGCCCCAGGGCGCTCGGGGTCGAGACGCCTCATCCACAATCGGCCCATGAGCACACTCCCATCCCTCCTCGTCTTCGCGGGAAGCACGCGCACCAAGTCCTTCAACCGGCAGCTCGCCAACGCGGCCGCCAGGTACGCCACCACGGCCGGCGCCCAGGTCACCCACATCGAGCTGGCCGACTTCGACCTGCCGCTCTACAACGCCGACCTGGAAGCACGCGGCACGCCCGCCGCCGCATTGAAACTCAAGGAGATCTTCCACGCCCACCCGGCCTGGATCATCGCGTCACCCGAGTACAACGGCAGCTACACCGGCCTGCTGAAAAACACCATCGACTGGGTCTCCAGCCCCATCAAGGGCGACCCGCTGTGGTCCAGCGGCACCAAGCCGTTTGCCGGCAAGGTGGTGGGCCTGCTGAGCGCCTCACCCGGCACCCTGGGTGGCCTGAGAAGCCTGTCTCACCTCACTCCACTGCTATTGAATTTGCAGTGCTGGGTGGCACCGAAGCAGTTCGCGCTGTCGAAGGCAGGAGACGCTTTCGACGCCGATGGCCAGCTGGTGGCCGAGCCTGCGCGCAACGCCGTGCACGGCGTGGTCGACCAGGTGCTGTGGGCTGGCCAGCGACTGCAACCCTGAGCCATCTCAAGGCGCCTTGGTGCGCAACAGGATCTGATCGGTCAGCTTCTGGTAGATGCCGTCGAAGTGGTGGCCCCCTGCCATGGGCACCGGCGTCACGAACTCGACGGGCACCTTCGGGCACAAGGTCTCGCGGTCATCGGTGCCATAGATGCACAGCGTTTTGGCGGCAGTCATCTTCTGCAGCTCGGGCATCAGCGGCAGGCCGCCGGTGTTCTTGCTGACCCAGTTGGTCAGGCGAAACTCAAACGAGGCCTTTTCGCCCGGCCCGATCAGCACCGTGTGGGCCAGCAACCCACTCGAGGTGGCGGGCAGCCGGTTCACCGCAAACGGCAACACATCAGCGCCCTGCGAATAACCGATCAACACCACGCGGGTCTTTTTCCACTGGACCGCAAAGCTGCGCATCACGCGGTCGAGGTCTTGCGCCAGACCATCGGGCGTGCGCGCGGACCAGAAATAGCGCAACGAATCCAGCCCCACCACCGGCACGCCGGCAGCCGCGAGTTTGGCCGCCAGTTGTTTGTCGATGCCGGCCCAGCCGCCGTCACCCGAGAGCAGCACGGCCAGCGTGTCCGACGGACCGGTGCTGGGCACGAGCACCAGCGGCAGGTCGGCCACGCCGCTCTCCGGGGCCACGGGCGCCACCACCAGGTCTTTGGTGAGCTTCTGGTGCGCGGCCAACAGGGGGGTCAGCGCGGCGGGGCCCGGGGCACCGGCGTGGTCCACGCCCGGCACCAGCACCAGCTCTGCGCCACTCACCTGGGCCATGAACTTCTGCACCGCCGCCGGGCTGCACACCTTGTCTTCGCTGCCCTGCAGCGCCACCCAGGGCGCGCGCAGCTTTGGAGCAGGCAGCAACACCAAAGAGGCGCCACGGACCCGTTGGGTGAAGTGCACGCCCTCGCCCTTGCACAGCGGCTTCTTCAAAGCCAGCTCGGGGCAGAAACCCATCGAGACAGCACCGCCAAAGGTGTCTTCGGGCGCCTGCGCGAGCATGGCGTAGGCCAGTGTGCCGCCCAGGCCCGGGCCCACCAGCAGCGGCGGGAAATACGCCGGCAAACGCGCATAGCCCTGCAAGAAGTGAGAGAGGTTTTCCAGATCACCGTCGGGCAACAGGCAGTCGCCGCTGTCCTTGCCGATGCGCGCGAGCATGTTCGGCGTGTGGATGCCAGCCACCGCAGCGCCCTGGTCGGCCAGGGCTTGCGCCTGGGCGGCGAGTGCAGGCGTCCAGCCCGCGTCGCCCGAGAGGAACAGCACGAACGACTTCGCCTCGCCCTTGGGCCGGTACAGCGAAACGTCCTTGAAACTGCCGTGCGAGATCTTTTCCTGCGCGTGGGCCGGCGCGGCAGCGCCCAGCGCCAGGGTCGCAGACAAGAGGGTGGTGGCGATGAGGTTCATTTGGTGATCACGCGGCGCAAGCCGCCGGCAATGAGCGCGGCCACGTCGGCCAGGATGAAAAAGGGGGCAAAGCCACCCGGGCAGGCCAGGTAACGCGGCTCCCAGATGGGGTCGAATTTTTCCTTGAAACCCCGCAGCCCCTGAAAGTTGTAAAAGTTCTCGCCGTGGTTGAACAGCAGACGGCCCAGCCGGTGCCAGTTGGGCGCCAGCGGGTGCTGCGCCATGCCCGAGAGCGGCACCATGCCCAGGTTGAAGCGCTGGAAACATTCGACCTTGAAGTGCAGCAGCGTTTGCGCGAACAGAAAGTCCATCGAGCTGCGCGGCGCGTCCGGCAGCTGGCGCATGAGGTCCACGCTGGCCTCCTGCTTCTGGTCGGTGCACAAAAGGGTGGCAAACGCCACGAGCCGATCGCCCTGGCGCACCACGGCAATCGGCTGGCGCAGTACGTAGTCGCGACGAAAAGCGCCCAGTGAAAACGATTTTTCAGCCGTGTTGTGGTCGCTCAACCAAGCGTCCGAGATGGCTTGCAGCTCGTCGAACAACCCCTCGGCCTGGCCGGGCGCCAGCACCTCGAAGCTGAGGTTCTCCCGCTGTGCGCGGGCCACGCCGTGGCGCAGGTTGGCGCGGCGTTTGCCGTCCAGGCTGAAGCCGGGTAAATCCACCAGCGCGCATTCACCCAGCTTGTAGACGCGCAGGCCCGCGTCCAGGTAGACCGGCAAGCTATCGGGGCGCACCTGGTAGAAGGCTGCACGCCCGCCGGCCTCACGCGCCTGCTCCACGAAGCGCCACACCAGCTCGGTCCACTCCGCCACCGGGCCCACCGGGTCGTACAGCGCCACCCACGAGCGCCCACGCCGCCCGAACATGATGAAGGTGCGTTGCGACTCCGACACCATCAGGCTCTTGTCGCCCATCATCACCAGAGCGGCGCCGGCCGAGCCCTGCGCACGCACGATGCGCGCGGCCTGGTCCAGCGCCCCCGGGTCGGGCTTGATGAGCGCCGTGCGCGGGCGGCGCAGCAGCTGGCTCAGCGCCAGCACCAGCGTGATCAAGGCCACCGCCACCATGGCGCGCAGCGAGCGTGGCGCGTAGCCGTCGAACTCAAACTGCCACCACACCTGGTTCACGTACTCCACATCGCGGTACACAAAGAAGAGCAGCGCCGTGAGCGCAACCAGCACCGCTCCCACCGCCGCCAGCCAGCCCCAGGTGAAGGCCTGCGAGAACAGCGCGGCCTTGCGGTTGAAGTGGCGGCGCGACAGCGCCAGCGACGTGCCCAGCACGATCAGGAGCACAGCCTCGGACACCGCAATGCCCTTGGGCAGGCACAACACCAGACTGAGCAGCACCAGCACCAGACCGGCCCACCAGGATGCGTCCAGCCGCAGGAACATGCCGCGCGCCACGAACAGCAGCGCCAGGCCGACGATGCTGCCCAGAAAGTGCGCGGCCTCCACCACCGGCAGTGGCATGTACTGGGTGAGCAGGTCGGTGGCGTCCTGCGTGGCCGGCGTCGCGCCCGACACCAGCAAGGCCACGCCCACCACCCAAGTGAAGGCCGACAGCAGCAACGGCGACAGGCTGGTGGCCGCCTTCATCACCGGCGTGGCCGCGCCCCGGCGCCACTCGGTGGCCGCCAGCCAGGCCACGGCCAGCGCCAGGGGCAGCAGGTGGTAAACCACGCGGTACAGCACCAGGGCGCCGGCCAGCTGCTCGGCCGGCACGCGCTGGCCCAGCGCCAGCAGCATCACCGCTTCAAACACCCCCAGGCCACCCGGCACATGGCTGATCACGCCCAGCGCGATGGCCAGCGCAAAAAACCCCACAAAGGCGGGAAAGGCCACCGCATCCGACGGCAACAACACCCACAGCGCGGCAGCGGCGGCCACCACATCCACCGCCGACACCAGCAACTGCTGCGTGGCAATGGACGCGCTCGGCAGCCGCACCACCAGACCAGGAAACACCTTTTGCTCACCGCCCCGTGAGCAAATGCCCAGGAACACGCCAGCAGCCACCAGCACAGCCACTCCCGCGAACTGCAGCAGGGCCGAGGGCACACCCAACAAGACATGCACCGTGGCCGAGCCCCACACCAGCGCGGCCGCACCGACCACCGAGATGCCCACGGTAAAGCCCACCGCGTTGAAGACGATGGCGCGCGAGATCAGGCCCGCCTCCAGCCCGGCCGCACCGTACAGGCGCAGACGCACCGCGCCGCCCGTGAGCACGCCCAGACCAATGGTGTTGGACAGCGCGTAGGCGATGAACGCGGTCTTGGCCACCACGGGCAAGGGCAGGCGCGCGCCGGCATAGGCCAACGCTGAACGGTCGTAGAAAGTGAGAGCGAGGTAACTCACCGCCGTGGCCAGCACCGACAGGAGCAACACCGGCAGCGGCGTGTCCCGGATTTCGGCCACGATCTGTCCGTAGCTCAACTCGGCCATCACCTTGTGGGCCGCTTGCACCACCAACGCGCCCAGCAGCAAAGCCAGCGCGGCGTACACCCACAGGCGCCAACGACTCAGGTGTGAGATCAGGGTTTCGGGAGCGGAAACATTCACAAGCGACATGGCGGAAACGGGAGTGTGCAACCCGGCTGCGCGATTGCGCAGGTCCCGGCCCACCAGGGCGGGTGAGCCAGTTTAGCGCCGGCCCTCATGCTGGCCCGACAATCGTTCGCATGCTTGTGAACGCCAACATCGCCCCGCCCGCGACCTGCCGCCCCGGTTGCGCAGCCTGCTGTACCGCGCCGTCGATCAGCAGCCCCTTGCCTGACCTGCCGCTGGGCAAACCGGCCGGCATGGCCTGCCCGCAACTCGACGCCGAGCTGCGATGCCGGCTGTTCGGCCTGCCGGAGCGCCCCGCGGTGTGCAGCTCGCTCTCGCCCGGGCCCGAGATGTGCGGCGAGACCCGCGAACACGCCATGGCCTGGCTGAACCGGCTGGAGCGCGCCACGCAACCCGGCGCGGGGACTTGATGCAAATCAAGGCGCGAAACCTGCTGCAAGCGCCCAATGAAAATCCGGCCGCACCAGACCGGGTGCTCACCTCGCATCAACGGAGAAACACCATGACCAAAAACGTCGGCGGTATCGACCGCGCCCTTCGCATCACCCTCGGCCTGGCCCTCATCGCCGCAGCCGCCACCGGTACGGTGGGCCTGTGGGGTTACATCGGCGTGGTGCCACTGCTCACCGGACTGGTGGGCTGGTGCCCGCCCTACGCCATGCTGGGATTCAACACCTGCTCCATGAAGAAGTGAGTCGCCGGGAGCTCGTCTGTCCTTGCTGGGACATGACAGGCGCACCCCAGCGGCATACAGTGCATGGCTCGCGCCCGGTCGAGGCGCGCCAGGAGACACACCATGCACATTCCGTCCCTCAGAGAAGTTGTCAGCGCCGAAGAATGGGCGCTGCGCTGCGACCTTGCCGCCTGCTACCGGCTGGTGGCGGCCTACGGCTGGAGCGATCTGGTCTTCACCCACATCAGCGCCAAGTTGCCCGACTCGGTCACCGGCGGTGAGCACCAGTTCCTCATCAACCCGTATGGCCTCATGTTCGACGAGATCACAGCCAGCAGCCTGGTCAAGGTCGACATGGCCTGCAACAAGCTGCTGGACTCGCCCTTCCCGGTGAACCCGGCCGGCTTTGTGATCCACAGCGCGGTGCACGAAGCGCGGCCCGAAGCGGGCTGCGTGATGCACACGCATTCACGCGCCGGCGTGGCCGTGAGCGCGCAGAAGGCCGGCATCCTGCCCATCAGCCAGCAAAGCACCTTTGTGCTCGCCTCTCTGGCGTACCACACGTACGAAGGCGTGGCCCTGCGGGCAGAAGAAAAGGTGCGGCTGCAAGCCGACTTGGGCACAGCCAACCACCTGGTGCTGCGCAACCACGGCTTGCTCACCGTGGGCAAGACCATCCCCGACGCTTTTCTGGCCATGTACACGCTGGAGAACACCTGCCGCATCCAGATCGATGCGATGGCCGGTGGCACCGAACTCACCCAGGTCGACCCCGCCATCCTGGCCGGCATGGCCGACGTGATGCGCGTGGCCACCGCCGGCCTGGGTTCGCAGCTGGCGTGGCCTGCGCTGCTGCGCAAAGTCGAGAAGCTGGATGCGGGCTACAGGACCTGAGGGTCTGGTCAGCTCAGGTGCTTGCCCACCAATCCGGTCATCTCGAACATGGTGACTTCATCCTTGCCGAAGACGGCCTTGAGCTTGGCGTCCGCCAGAATGTTCCGTTTGTTCTTCGGGTTCTGCAGGTTGTTGGCCTTGATGTATTCCCACATCAGCTTCACCACTTCGGTACGGGGTTGCGGCGTTGCACCGATCACAGCAGCCAGCTCGGCGCTGGGCTTGAGGGCACGGTTGAAGGCGGTTGGCTTTTTGGCGGTGGTCATCTGAGGCTCTTTGGTTGAAACGGCGATTCTAGGGCGCGCTTCCGATTCCTTTGTAACCACCTGCCACCGGGCGACCGGGGTCAACCGATCAAGCGCCCCGCGCCACGAACGACGTCATGCCCTCAAGCACCGTGCGCAGGCGCATCAGCTCACGCGAACCGTCCAGCCGGGGCGACCACGCCGCCAGCCTGGACACACGGCCCAGGCGCGGCAAAAGGTGCACGATGAAGTCGCGCAGAGCGGGGCCACCGGAGCCAGCGTCGGCATAGGCCTGCAGCACGGCGCGCACCGCGTCGGGTCCCAGCGGCTGAAGGTAGCGCGCCAATGACAACAACAGCTGCAGCGCGTCGTACACCTGCACGGTGGTCAGGTCCATGCCGGGTTGCAGGCGTTCTTCAAAGTCAAGCCGTGCAAAGTGGTCGCCGTTCCAGGTGAGGTTTCGGGTCTGGGCGCCGCCATGCCAGTGGCCCCGGGTGTGAAAGGCCGCCAGGTCGGCGCTGGCGGCGCACATCAGCGCCAGGCGCTCAGCCTCGGGTGAGCGGTGCAACACGTGATCCAGCGTGTCGCCGATGTCGCTGGTGGTGAGCGAAAACCCGTCGAAGGCCAGCACCGTGGGCACGCGTTCGCCGGCAGCGGCCAGCGACAACAGACGTTGGTGCTCATAGGCCAGCAGCTCGGCGCCATCGGTCTGTCGCACCGCGTGCCAAGGCACGGGAACCCCCACGAAATGCGCAAACACCCAGATGCTGGCGGACTTGCGCCAGCTGCGCAGCGGCCGGTCGGCGGTCTTGGTCCAGGTCTTGGCGGACGCGGTGGGAGCGGCAGTGGCGGCGGGGGTGTTCAAGCAGCCGGATTATCGCGAAAACCCCCCGGGGGCAGCCGCTCAATGTCCGGGCCTCAGGCGGCGCTGGCGTAACGGTCCAGCTCCCAGTCGCTCACCTGCTGGCTGTAACTGGCCCACTCGGCGTGCTTGAGGCTCAGGAATTCAGCGCAGAACGATTCGCCCACGGCGGCGCGCAGCGGTGTGTCCTGCTCCAGCGCCTGGAGCGCGGCGAACAAATCGCGCGGCAGCCTGTCGGGCAATGCCTGGCCGCGCGCATGCACCTCGTACAAATCCTCGGCACAAGGTGTGGCGGCGGGCAGGGCCTGCTCGATACCCGAGAGACCGGCAGCCAGCGTGCCGGCGATGGCGGCGTACACGTTGCAAGACGGATCGGGCAGGCGCCATTCGATGCGCCCGGCCACGGTGCGCACAAGGCAGGTGCGGTTGTTGTCGCCCATGGCCTTCCACACCGGCGACCAGGTGGTGCCTGAGGCGCTGCGGCTGGCGGCCAGGCGCTTGTAGCTGTTGACGGTGGGCGCGCACAAGGCGGCGAGCGCGTCGGCATGGTGCAGCAGGCCGGCGGCAAACTGGTGGCCGGTGCTGCTCAGACCCAGCGCGCCTTTGGCTTCGGCCATCACCGCACGACCATCGGCGTCGGTCAGGCTCAAATGAAAGTGCAGCCCGCTGCCCGGCGCGTGCGCCAGCGGCTTGGGCATGGTGGAGAACACCGTGCCGTGTTGGGCTGCCACCGCCTGCGCCGTGAGTTTGAAGAGCTGGTAGCGGTCGGCAGCAGCCAGCGCGTCATCGTGCTGGTAATTGATTTCGTACTGGCCGCACGCGTCTTCGTGGTCGATCTGCTGCAGGCCGAAGCCGAGCGCGGTGAGCGCCTGGCGCATCGCGTCGAGGAACGCGAAGTTGCGACCGATGGCCTGCAGGTCGTACGAAGGTTTTGCAAGGCTGTCTTGCGCGTCGGCCACCTGCCAGCGGCCCTGGTTGTTGCGGTTGAGCAGGAAGAACTCGGGTTCGATGCCGACCCACAGCGTCCAGCCGCGCGCCTTCAGGCGTTCCACCTGGCGCTTGAGCACCTGGCGTGAGCAGGTGTCCAGCGGTTCACCGCCGGCAAAACCGTCGCAAACCGCGTGCGCCACGCCGGGCATGAAGGGCAGCGGGCGCAGGCTCTCGGGCACCACGCGGCCCATGTACTCGCTGCGCGCGCCCATGCGCGGCAGGCCGGTGCCGCTGATGCTGGGACCAGAGAAACCGGCCCCAGTGCTCACCGCACCGGGCAGGCCTTCGAGCGGTACCAGCTTGCCCTTGGGGCCCCCGGGCAGGTCGGTGAAGGTGGTCAGCACCGAGTGGATGCCCTGCGCGCGCAGGGCCTGGATGCGCTCGTCCAACGAACCGGCAACACCTCCGTGCTCCGCACTGCGGTGCGAGCTTGCTTGGGAGCGGCCCGGCGCTGCGCTCAAGCCAGCACCTCGGCCAGTGCAGCGTCAAACTTGGCCAGGCCTTCGGCGAAGACGCTGTCTTCAATGGTGAGCGGGAACAGGAAACGGATCACGTTGCCATACACGCCGCAGGTCAGCAGCAGCAGGCCTCGCTTGAGCGCCGCTGCCTGCACCTTTTTCGTGGTGTCGGCATCGGGCGCGCCTTTCGCGTCGATGAATTCGCAGGCCACCATGGCGCCCAGGCCACGCACATCGCCCAGGCGCTTGGGATACACGGCGCGCTGCGCGATCAGGTGGCCGATGAGCTGGTCGCCCAGCTTCTGTGCGCGCTCGGGCAGGCGCTCCTCAAGCATCACGTCCAGCACCGCGTGCGACGCGGCGATGGCCAACGGGTTGCCTGCATACGTGCCCCCCAGACCACCCGGAGCAGGACCGTCCATGATGGCGGCCTTGCCCGAGACGGCGGAGAGCGTGGTGCCCCCGGCCATGCTCTTGGCCATGGTCATGAGGTCGGGGCTCACACCGTAGTGCTCCATGGCAAACATCTTGCCGGTGCGTGCGAAGCCGGTCTGTACCTCGTCAGCCACCAACAGGATGCCGTGCTGGTCGCACAGTTCGCGCAGCCACTTCACGGCCGCCGGCTGGATGGGGTTGAAGCCGCCCTCGCCCTGCACCGGCTCGAACACGATGGCCGCCACGCGGCTGGGCTCGATGTCGCACTTGAAAAGCTGTTCCATCGCGTGCTTCGTGTCGTCGAGCGACGCGCAGTGGCACGGGAAGGGCACGTGGTAGATCTCGGGCGGGAACGGGCCGAAGCCGGCCTTGTAAGGCTGCACCTTGCCGGTCAGCGCCACCGAGAACATGCTGCGGCCGTGGAACGCGCCACCAAAGGCGATGACACCGGTGCGCCCGGTGCTGTAACGCGCGATCTTCATCGCGTTCTCGATCGCTTCGGCACCGGTGGAGAAAAACGCCGTCTTCACTGGGCCGTCGATCGGCACGATGGCGTTGATGCGCTCGGCCAGCGCCACGTACTCGGTGTACGGAACCACCTGGTAGCAGCTGTGCGTGAAGCGCTGCAGCTGCGCGGCAATGGCGGCCTGCACCTTGGGATGCACATGGCCGGTGTTGAGCACCGCAATGCCGCCCGCGAAGTCGATGAAGCGGCGGCCCTCGATGTCCCAGAACTCGGCGTTCTTCGCCTTGTCAATGAAGAAGTCGCCCATCACGCCCACACCGCGCGGTGTGGCGTCGAGCCGGCGCTGGTGCCATGCGGCGTTGGTGTTGTCGGTCTTGAGTTCGTTCATGGCGTTCATGGTTGTCTCCTTGGCTGAAGGGCAGTTACTCCCTCTCCCGCTGGGAGAGGGTTGGGGTGAGGGGTCGCGTCACACAGGACTGTCAATCCTGATCCAGGTGGTTTTCGTCTCGGTGTACTTGTCGAACGCGTGCAGCGACTTGTCGCGCCCCACGCCGCTTTGCTTGAACCCACCAAACGGCACGGTGATGTCGTCTTCGTCGTACTGGTTCACATGCACCGTGCCCGCGCGCAACGCGCGCGCCACACCGTGCGCCTTGTTGATGTCGCTGGTCCAGACGGCGGCCTGCAAGCCGTACACGCTGTTGTTCGCCTCGCGCACCACCTCGGCCGCGTCGGTGAAGCTCAGCACCGACAGCACCGGGCCAAAGATCTCTTCGCGCGCAATCGTCATCTGCGGCGTCACACCGTCAAAGATGGTGGGCAGCACGTAGTTGCCACCGGCCACCGGCATCGAAGCCTCGCCACCGGCCAGCAGCGTCGCGCCTTCGCTCTTGCCAGACTCGATGTAGCGCAGCACCGTGTCCATCTGCACCTTGTCGACGATGGCGCCCATGGTGGTGGCCTTGTCCAGCGGGTTGCCGGGCTGGTACTGCGGCACGAGCTTCAGGGCCTTCTCCAGAAATGCGTCCTTGATCGACGCCTCGATGAACAGGCGCGAGGGTGCATTGCAGCTCTCGCCCTGGTTGAAGAAGATGCTGCCCACCGCAGCTTCCACCGCGCGGTCGAGGTTGGGGCAGTCGGCGAAAACGATGTTGGGCGACTTGCCGCCCAGCTCGGTCCAGGCGCGTTTCAGGTTGCTCTGCCCGGCCATCACATGAATCTGTTTGCCCACGCGCGTGCTGCCGGTGAAGGCAATGCAGTCCACATCCATGTGCAGCGCCAACGGGCTGCCGGCCTCGGGGCCGTAGCCCGGCACCACGTTGAACACGCCGGGCGGGATGCCGGCGGCCAGGGCCAGCTCGGCCAGTCGCAGCGCGGTGAGTGGGCTCTTTTCGCTGGGCTTCAAGACCACCGAGTTGCCGGCCGCCAGCGCCGGCGCGATCTTCCAGGCCGCCATGATCATGGGGTAGTTCCAAGGCACGATCACGCCCACCACCCCCACCGGTTCGCGCGTGATCAGGGCCAGCGCGTTGCGCCCCGTGGGCGCGATCTCGTCGTACACCTTGTCCACCGCTTCGCCATACCAGCGGATGCAGTTGGCCGCGCTGTTCACGTCCACGCCCTTGGCGTACTTGATGGGTTTGCCCATGTCCAGCGTCTCGGTCAGCGCCAGTTCGTCGGCGTGCGCAGTGAGCTGCTCGGCGAACTTGATCATGATGCGCTTGCGGTGCGCGGGCGCCAGGCCGCTCCAGCGGCGGTCTTCAAACGCGGCACGGCCAGCGGCCACGGCCGCGTCGATGTCGGCCTCGCCGCAGCGCGCCACCGCGGTCAGCAGGCGGCCGTCCACCGGAGAAATGCAGTCAAAGGTCTGTCCGTCGTGCGCGGCGATGCGCTCGCCGTTGATGAAGGCGCGGCCGTCGAAGGAAAGGGATGTGGCCAGGGGCGAAGTGGTGGTCATGGTGGCGGTGGGGAATCCCGTTCGCCTTGAGCTCGTCGAAGGGCTCACCACTGCGCTGGCAAGGGCCTCGACAAGCCCAGCCCGAACGGAGGGGGTGAGCAAGTGGCCTCATGCTACGCCCGAAACCCGGGCCGCAGAGCATCCACTTGCCTTCGCCCCCAGCGATCCAGTGACCCCGGACGCGTCCCTCAGTTCGGGTTCAGCGCCACCAGTTCGGCCCGGGTGGCAGTCGCAATCTCCCGCTCCCGCTTGCGCGTGGAGCGCGCCACCCACACCGCATAACCCACGATGCCGATGGTCACCGTCACGATCAGCAGCGTGGCCGCGGCGTAGATGGTCGGGTTGATGCCGCGCCGGGCGTAGCCGAAGATCACCTGCGGCAGCGTGTTCACACCCGGGCCGGAGAGGAATTCGGAGATCACCACGTCGTCGAAGGACAGCGTGAACGCCAGCAAAAAGGCCGCCAGGATGCCCTGGAAGATGTTGGGCAGCGTGACGAGAAAGAACACCTGCAGGGGCTTGGCGCCCAGGTCCATGGCGGCCTCCTCGATGGCGCGGTCCATCTCCAGCAGGCGGCTCTGAATCACCACCATGCCGTAGGCCATGCCCAGCAGCGTGTGGCCCAGGATGATGGTGAGCATGCCGCGCTCGGGCCAGCCAAAGGCGTTCTGCGCACCGACCATGAGCAGCAGCAGCGACAGGCCGATCACCACCTCGGGCATCACCAGCGGCGCGTTGACCATGCCCGAGAAGATGGTGCGACCCAGGAAGCGCCGGTAGCGCACCAGCACAAACGCCGCAAAGGTACCGAGCACGGCCGAGAGCACGCCAGTGACCGCGGCGATCTTGAGCGAGAGCCAGAAGCCCTCGACGATCTTGGTGTCGCGCGTGAGCGCTTCGTACCAGCGCAGCGAGAAGCCGGTGAAGTTGGCGTCCTGCCGTGTGCTGTTGAAGCTGAACACGATCATGAACAACAGCGGCAGGTACAAAAACAGGTAGACCAACGCCAGCCAGAACTTGCCGAAGTGTTTTTCGAGTATCTGTTTCACGGCGGGCCTCACTTCCGGGGTTCGGCGGCGTCGCCGGTGTAGTGGTAATAGACCGCCAGCGGCACAACGATGAGCGCGATCATCACCACCGCCAGCGCGGTGGCGCGCGGCCAGTTGTTGCTGGTGAACATCTCATCCCACACCACGCGGCCGATCATGATGTTTTCTGGGCCGCCCAGCAGCGAGGGAATCACGAACTCGCCCACCGAGGGAATGAACACCAGCATGAAGCCGGCCACGATACCGGCCTTGGACAGCGGCACGGTGATGAGCCAGAAGGCCTTGAACGGCGTGGTCCCCAGGTCGTAGGCGGCCTCCAGCAGGCGGAAGTCCATCTTCACCAGCGTGGCGTACAGCGGCAGCACCATGAAAGGAAGGTACACATAGGTCATGCCCACCAGCATGGACACGTTGGTGTAGAGCATGAGGATGGGCTCACTGGTGATGCCCACCGCCATGAGCAACTGGTTGAGCACGCCCTGGTCGGCCAGGATACCTTTCCACGCGTACACCCGCAGCAGGAACGAGGTCCAGAATGGCAGCATCACCATCATCAGCAGCGCCGGGCGCACGCTGGCTGGCGAGCGCGCGATGAAATAGGCGAACGGGTAGCCCAACACCAGGCACAGCAGGGCCGTCCACAGCGCGTACCAGATCGAGCGCAGGTAGGCCTCGATGTAGATCGTCTTGAACAGCACACCACCTTCGTCGCGGAAGATGGTCCAGTAGTTCTCGTACTTCAGGCTGAGCAGACCGGTCTGGCTGTCCCAGATGGGCTTGAACGGGTTGATGCTCTCGCCCATGTCCACGAAGCTGATGTAGAGCAGGATCAGGAAGGGCAGGAAAAAGAAGACAAACAGCCAGACGTAGGGCACCCCGATCACGAAGCGCTTGCCGGGCATGGGCAGGTTGATGGCCATGGTCAGTCCCTCAAGACCACGCCGGCCTTGTCGTTCCACCAGAAAAACACCGTGTCTTCCCACGTGATGTCCGACAGGTCCTGCCGCGAGGTGTTGGCCTCGGTGATCTTCAGCTTGCTGCCGTTGCTGGCCTGCACGATGTAGGTGTTGTAGGAGCCGAAGTAAGCGATCTCCTTGACCGTGCCTGTGAACAGGTTGGCGGCCACGCCGTCGGGGCGCTGCTTGCTGATCTCGATCTTCTCGGGCCGCACGGCCAGCGTCACCACCATGCCCAGATGGCCCGGCACGCCGTGGCCGACCTGGATCTCGCCGATACCGGTGCTCACCGCGCAGCGGTCGGGCTCGTCCACGCTGAGCTTGCCTTCGAAGAGGTTCACGTTGCCGATGAAGTCGGCCACGAAACGGTTGGTCGGGTGCTCGTAGATTTCTTCGGGTGTGCCCACCTGCAGCACGCGCCCCTTGCTCATGATGGCAATGCGACCGGCCATGGTCATGGCCTCTTCCTGGTCGTGCGTGACCATCACCACCGTCACGCCCACCTTCTCGATGATGTTGACCAGCTCGAACTGGGTCTGCTCGCGCAGCTTCTTGTCCAGCGCGCCCAGGGGTTCGTCGAGCAGCAGCAGCTTGGGCCGCTTGGCCAGGCTGCGCGCCAGCGCCACGCGTTGCTGCTGGCCGCCAGACAACTGGTGCGGCTTGCGCTGGGCGTAGGGCGTGAGCTGCACCAGGCCCAGCATCTCGTCGGTGCGCTGTTGCACCTCGGCTTTGGGCAGGCCTTCGCGCTTGAGGCCAAAGGCGACGTTCTCCCAAATGTTGAGATGCGGAAACAGCGCGTACGACTGGAACATCATGTTGACCGGACGTTCGTAGGGCGGCATGGCCGCCACGTCCTGACCACCAAGCAAAATGCGCCCGGAGGTGGGCTTCTCGAAGCCGGCGAGCATGCGCAGCAAGGTCGACTTGCCACAGCCCGAGCTGCCCAGCAGCGCGAAGATCTCGCCCTTGCGGATGGACAGGGACACCTCGTCCACGGCCACCGCTTCATCGAAGCGCTTGACCAGTTTTTCGGTGACCAGATAACCCGTCTGGGTGCCCGTCTCAGCCATGTTCGTTCCTTGTTGCTGTCTTTTGCGGATAAGAAAAAGGGCTGTTCATACGGTGTGTACGAACAGCCCTGGGTCAGGTCTGGTGAAAACCCGGACGCCTTACTTGCCCTTCTTGAAGCTGTTGTAGGCGTTGGCCATGGCTTCGCGCGCTTCGTTGGTGAAACTGCTGGGCGGGATCATCTTGGCGAAGTAGTCGGACTCGACAAAGATGGTCTTGTTGCCGGCGATCTCGGGGTTGATCTTGTCGGTGGCCGCCTTGTTGCCGGTGGGGTAGTTCATCTCGTTGGCCATGGCCGCGGCGTTTTCCGGGCGCAGGTAGAAGTCGATGAAGGCCATCGCGTTGTTCGGGTGCTTGGCGTCCTTGGTCACGGCCATGGTGTCAAAGAAGATCAGCGCGCCGGTGTTCGGCAGCAGGGCTTCGATCACGTCCTTGGAACCGTTTTCCTTGGCGCGGCCAGCGGCGATGTTGACGTCACCCGACCAGGCCACGGCCACGCAGGCTTTGCCGCCGGCAATGTCGTCAATCATGGTGGAGCTGAACAGGCGCACGTCCTTGCGGACCTTCTTCAACATCTCGTTGGCCAGCTTGTAATCGGCCGGGTCGTTCGAGTAAGCGTCCTTGCCGATGTAGTGCAGCGCCACCGGCATGATTTCGGTCGGCGAATCCAGGTAGGCGATGCCGCAGGACTTGAGCTTGCTCGTGTACTCGGGCTTGAACACCAGGTCCCAGGCGTTCTCGGGCATCGGCATGCCGCCCAGCGCCTTCTCGGCCTTGGTCTTGTTGATGCCCACGGTGGTGAAGCCCCAGGCCCACGGCACCAGGTGCTTGTTCTCGGGGTCGGCCTTGGTCAGCGTGGACAGGATTGCAGGGTCCATGTTGGCCAGGTTCGGGATCTGGTCCTTCTTGAGCGGCTGCAGCAGGCCGCCTTCGATCTGGCCCTTGGCGAACACGGTGCCGGGGACGACGATGTCGTAGCCGGTGTTGCCCGCCACCAGCTTGGCGTGCAGCGCTTCGTTGGTCTCGAAGGTATCGTAGTTGACCTTGATCCCGGTTTCCTTCTCGAAGTTGGCGATCATGCCTTCGGGGATGTAGTCGGGCCAGTTGTAGATGTTGAGGACTTTTTCGTCGTCGAGCACCGGACCGGCCGGCACAGGCGGAGCGGCCGGCGCAGCGGCGACCGGCGCAGGCGCGGCAGGTGCTGCAACGGGCTCTTCTTTCTTGCCGCAAGACGCCAGCAGAACCGCCGACATTGCAATAACCAAAACGTGTTTCTTCATGGTGGTGCTCGCTCCTGAGAGGGGTTGATCAACGACAAATCGAACCGGAAGGCGTGGAAAAGACTCGAAAACCATCTAGCAAGTTCCAGACCCGCCGCCGCCTGAACAGCACCGCTTCGGTGCACTCAAGCGTACTGCAGGGGGCATTCTATTCACGCGTGCTGACCGGCGGCCCGCAGCTGGGCCAGGGTGGCGTCCAGGCAGGTGTGGATCAGCGCGATCATCTCGTCGATCTGGGCCCGCGTCATGATCAGCGGCGGCGCGATGATCATGCGGTCGCCCACCGCGCGCATGATCAAACCGTTCTTGAAACAGTGGGCACGGCACATCATGCCCACGCCCAGGTCCGGGTCGAACGTGGCTTTGGTGGCCTTGTCCTTCACCAGCACCAGACCGGCCACAAACCCGCAGGTCTCGGCCACACCCACCAGCGGATGGTCATTGAACTCGGCAAAGCGCTCCGCAAGGTACGGGCCGATGTCGTCCTTTACGCGCCCGGGCAGGTTCTCGCGCTCCATCAGCTCGATGTTGGCCAGCGCCACCGCACATGCCACGGGGTGGCCGCTGTAGGTGTAGCCATGGTTGAACTCGCCGCCCTGCTCGATCAGCACCTTGGCCACGCGGTCGCCCACCATCACGCCACCCAGCGGGATGTAGCCGCTGGTCACGGCCTTGGCGAAGGTGATGAGGTCGGGCCGGAAACCGAACTTTTCATACGCAAACCAATGACCCAGGCGGCCGAAGGCGCAGATCACCTCGTCGCTGATGAGCAGGATGCCGTACTTGTCCACGATGCGCTGGATCTCGGGCCAGTAGGTGGCCGGCGGGATGATCACGCCACCGGCGCCCTGAACCGGCTCTGCAATGAAGGCGGCCACCTTGTCGGCGCCCAGCTCCAGGATCCTGGTCTCCAGCCAGCCGGCTGCACGCAGCCCAAAGTCGTCCTGGCTCTCGCCGGGCAGCGCGTTCTCGAAGAAATAGGGCTGGCCGATGTGGGTGATGTTGGGAATCGGCAGGTCGCCCTGGGCGTGCATGCCGCTCATGCCGCCGAGCGAGGCGCCGGCCATGGTGCTGCCGTGGTACGCGTTCAGGCGGCTGATGATGACCTTGCGCTGCGGCTGCCCGAGCAGGTCCCAGTAGCGGCGGACCATGCGCACGTTGGAGTCGTTGCTCTCGCTGCCGCTGCTCGAATAGAAGACATGCTCGAAACTGCGGCCGCCGATGGTGGGCGCCAGCGACGCCAGCTTGGCCGCCAACTGCACCGCCGGCAGGTTGGTGGTCTGGAAAAAGCTGTTGTAGAAGGGCAGCGTCATCATCTGCTGGTGCGCCGCATCGGCCAGCGCCTTCTGGCCATAGCCGGCATTCACGCACCACAGGCCGCTCATGGCGTCCAGGATCTTGTTGCCTTCGGAATCCCACACGTAGATGTTGTCGGCGTGGGTGATCACGCGCGCGCCGCGCGTGGCGAGATCGCCGTGGTCGGTGAAGGGGTGGATGAAATGCGCGCTGTCCAGGGCCTGGATGTCCTGGGTGCTCAGGTGCTTGGGGTCGATAGGTGCGTTCATGGGGCTCTCCGGGTGGCGGTGTTCAGACGTGCAACAACAGATGTTCGCGTTCCCACGGCGAGATCACCTTCATGAACTCGTCGAATTCGAGCTCCTTGATCTCGGTGTAGATGGTGATGAATTCCTTGCCGAGGATGTCGTGCAGATCGGTCTCTCGGCGCAGCCAGTCCAGCGCTTCACCCAGGCTGCGCGGCAGCGAGTACGGGGCCAGGTAGGCATCACCCTTCATCTCGGCCTTGGGAGCGATCTTGTTCTTCATGCCCAGGTAGCCGCAGGCCAGCGTCATCGCCATGGCGATGTAGGGGTTGGCGTCGGCGCCGATCACGCGGTTCTCCACCCGGCGTGCTGCGGGGCTGGAGATGGGCGAACGAATGCCCACCGTTCGGTTGTCGTGGCCCCATTCGATGTTGATCGGGGCGGCGGTGTTGCGCGAAAGGCGGCGGTAGCTGTTCACGTAGGGCGCCACCAGCACCATGGCCGCCGGGATGTAACGCTGCAAGCCGCCGATGTAGTGGTAGAACGCCTCGGACGGCGTGCCGTCGTCGTTGCTGAAGATGTTCTTGCCCGTGGCCTTGCTCAGGATGCTCTGGTGCACGTGCATCGCCGAACCGGGCTCGCCGGCGATCGGCTTGGCCATGAAGGTGGCGTACATGTCGTGGCGCAGGGCGGACTCGCGCACCGTGCGCTTGAAGAAGAAAACCTCGTCGGCGAGGCCCAGCGGGTGGGCATGGAAAAAGTTGATCTCCATCTGCCCGGCTCCGGCCTCATGGATCAGCGTGTCCACGTTGAGCTTCATCTTGTCGCAGTAGTCGTAGATCTCCTCGAACAGCGGGTCGAACTCGTTGACGGCATCAATGCTGTAAGACTGGCGCGAGGTCTCGGCGCGGCCGCTGCGCCCGATCGGAGGTTTGAGCAGTGTGTTCGGGTCGGTGTTGCGCGCCGTCAGGTAAAACTCCAGCTCGGGGGCAACCACCGGGTCCAGACCCTCGGCGTCGAACAGCTCGCACACATGGCGCAACACGCTGCGCGGCGCAAAGGGCACCAGCTTGCCGTCGTGGTCGAAACAGTCGTGGATCACCTGCGCCGTGGGGTCGGTGGCCCAGGGCACGATGCGCGCGGTGGTCGGGTCCGGGCGCAGCTGCATGTCGCGGTCGGTCGGCTCGATCACGTCGTAGTAAGGCCCGCTCGCCGGGAACTCGCCCGTGACCCCCATCGCCACGATGGCCTGCGGCAGGCGCATGCCGCGGTCTTCGGTGAACTTCTCACGCGGCAGGATCTTGCCGCGGGCCACGCCGGTGAGGTCGGGCACGAGGCACTCGACCTCGGTCACACGGTTCTGGTTGAGCCAGAGTTCCAGATCGTTGAAGGTCATTTTTTTGTCGGTGGCTGTCATGTGCCGTCTCCTGCGGTGCGTTGTGTGAATCGATCTGGAAAAAATCAGGCGCTTGAGCTCGCTGCGCTGCGCGACAAGTCGGCCGCCTGCAGACGCAGGCTGTGGCGCGAGCGGCAGGCGCGGCCAAAGGCCTCGAAGATGGCGGCATAAAACGGCGTTTCCCAGCAGCGCCATTCAGGATGGAACTGCACCGCGTAGGCAAAAGTGCGCGCGCCGCGCACACCAAACGCCTCCACCACGCCATCGGATGCGTGGGCCAGCGCTTCCAGGCCATCGGCAAGGCGGTTGATGCCCTGGCCATGCAGCGAATTCACCTGCGTCTCGGAGCTTCCGGCCCATTGTTCAAACACGCTGCCGGGCGCAAAACGCACGCTGTGGCGCGGTGCGTACTGCTCGTCGGGCGGCGCGCCCTTGGGCTCACGGTGGTCCATCAGGCCGTGCACTTCCTGCACGCGCTGGTGCAGGGTGCCGCCCAGGGCCACGTTGATCTCCTGAAAACCACGGCAGATGCCCAGGAGGGGCACACCCTCGCGCACGCAGGCCTTCACCAGCGCCAGCGTGAGCAGGTCGCGCTCGGCGTCCAGCGGCAGGCTGGGGTCGGCCACGTCTTCGGCGAAATGGGAGGGGTGCACGTTGGAGGGCGAGCCGGTCAGCATCACGCCGTCCACCAAAGAGAGCAGGTCGCTGATCTGGTCGGTATCGGCCAGAGGAAACATCACCGGCTGGGCGTTGGCCCCCACCTTCACGGCGCGGGCGTACTTGTCGCCCAGCAGCAGAAAGGGCATTTGATGACCGTGGTCACCCATCAGGCGGTGGTCGGCGGGCAGCCAGACCATGCACGGCGGCTTGTTCATGTTCTCTCCAAGGCAATGGGCCCCATTGTGGGCGCCGAAGTGGATCACAATCAGAGCCAGTTGGGCCCACTCCGTGGAGCCACTTCACGCGCCAACCACCATGCTGTCTGAATTTTTGCTCGCCGAAATGAACCGCCTGGGCACGCAAGACGCGCTGCCGCTGCACCGCCAGCTCTACGAAGCGCTGCGCCGGGCCATGCTCGACGGCAAGCTCGGCGCCGGCGAGCGCCTGCCCTCCAGCCGCGACCTGGCCGAAGACCTCTCGCTTTCGCGCAACACCGTGGTGGCCGCGATCAACCAGCTCAGTGTCGAGGGGTATCTCGCCAGCCGCGTGGGCAGCGGCACCTTTGTGAATGACAGCGTGCCGCGCGCCGCACCCGGCCGCAGCGCTCGCGGCGGGGGCCAGCCCGCCACGCTGCAGGCCGCTCGCCTGTCCACGCGAGGCATTGCACTGTCCAACACCTTCTGCGCCACCGAACTGGAAGTGCAGCCCTTCACCCCCGGCATGGTCGACTTCAGCGCCTTTCCGGTGGCGCTGTGGCAGCGGCTGCAAAACAAGCACTGGCGCATGACCTACCCGGACATGCTCGACTACAACACCTCCGGCGGCTACGCGCCCCTGAGACGCGCCGTGGCCGACTACCTGCGCGTGTTCCGCAGCGTGCAGCTGGAAGCCGATCAGGTGGTCATCACCAGCGGCACACAGCAATCGCTCGAACTCTGCGCACGCCTGCTGGCCGACCACGGCGATACCGTGTGGGTGGAAGACCCGGCCTACTGGGGTGCGGTCAAGGCCTTCATGGCCACGGGCCTGGCCATCCACCCGGTGCCGGTGGACGAACAGGGCATCAGTCCGAGCGTGCAAGACAGCGCGAAACCGCCCCGACTGATCTACGTGACGCCTTCGCACCAGTACCCCACCGGAGCGGTCATGACGCTGCCCCGGCGCCACCAGCTGCTGGCCACGGCGCGCGCGCACGATGCCTGGGTGCTTGAAGACGACTACGACAGCGAGTACCGCTTCAGCGGTCCTCCGATCTCCAGCCTCGAAGGCCTGGACACCGACGGCCGTGTGCTCTACATGGGCACCTTCTCCAAGGTGCTCTACCCCGGCTTGAAGCTGGGTTACCTGGTCGTGCCCAAACCGCTGGTGGTGGCCTTCAAACAGGCCCACTACGACCTCAACCGCCCGGGCCAGATGCCGGTGCAGGCCGCTCTGGCCGAGTTCATCGAAATGGGCCACTTCGCCAGCGCCCTGCGCCGCGCCCGGCAGAACTACGCCGAACGCCGGCAGTGCCTGCTCGAAGCGCTCAAGCCGGTGCTCACCCCCGGCGGCCCCTACATCAGCGGCGCCGAACAGGGGCTGCACCTGTGCCTGCGCCTGCCTGGCCACATTGACGACCAGGCCTTGGCCCAGCGCATCGCACAGCAAGGCATGACCGTGCGCCCGCTCTCGGCCTACTGCCTGCAACGCGACGATCTCAAAGGCCTGGTCATCGGCTACGGCTACGCACCGCTGGCCGACATTGAACGCTGTGGGCCGGTGCTGGCTGGACTGGTGGGGCACGCGCTGAAGACCTGAAAACGGTGCCGGCAGCCACGCTGCCCGTGTCTGCCGGGTAAAGACCCTTCAAACGGGAGGTTTGGCAACACAGCGTGGTGCGCTAACGCACAGACCTCCTTAAGGCCAGCGATCAATCTCGGCGTCACCCCCACAGGAGACGTTGACATGAAACAGATTTTTGGCCTTTTGCTCACCACCACCGCCGTGGCCTTCAGTGCCCAGGCGATGGCCCAGGCCACCCTTTACGCCAACGACGGCTTCACGGGCCAGTCGCTGCGCATGACCGTCCGGACGCCCAGCCTGCAGCGCTACAACTTCAACGACCGCGCCTCGTCGGTCGTGATCGTCGGCAACCGCTGGGAGGTGTGTGAAGAGGACAACTTCCGCGGCCGCTGCACCGTGTTGCGCCCGGGCCGCTACACCGCGCTGTCCGACATCGGCCTGGAAGACGGCATTTCCTCGGCGCGCCTGATCGCCACCAACGAGCGTGTGAGCGACAACCGCTACGCGCCGCTGCCGGGCACCGCTCCCATGGCGGTGCAGTTCACCTTCTACGAGGACGAGCGCTTCCAGGGCCGCTCCTACACCACCACCGGACAAATCCCCAACCTGCGCCGCACCGGCTTCAACGAACGAGCCTCTTCGGCCGTGGTCTCGGGCGATCGCTGGGAGGTCTGTGACAACAACCGCTATCGGGGCCAGTGCATGGTGCTGCGACCGGGTCAATACCCTTCGCTGGCCTCCATGGGCCTGAGCAGCGAGATCACCTCGGTGCGGGCCCTGCCGCGCAGCACCCGCGTGGCCGACGACCGCTACGCACCCGCCGCCATGCAGGCTTACGACGGACGCCGCCGCAACGGTGAACGGCTGTATGAAGCCGACATCACGTCCTCACGCGCCGTGATGGCCACCTCGGGCCAACGCTGCTGGGTCGAGAGCACGCAGATGCCGGCCGAGCGCAGCGGTGCCAACCTCCCCGGCGCCGTGGTGGGCGCTTTGCTCGGCGGCATCCTGGGTCACCAGGTGGGCAACGGCACAGGCCAGGACATCGCCACCGTGGGTGGTTTGGTGGCCGGTGGCGCCATCGGCGCGCAATACGGGCGCGACGGCAAGCCCACGACGCAGGACGTGCAGCGCTGTGAGGCGGTGCCGGGTGGCGCCCTACCCGCGTACTGGGACGTGACCTACAACTTCCGTGGCACCGACCACCGCATCCAGACGGCCTCGGCACCCGGCAACCGCATCACGGTCAACGAACGCGGCGAGCCGCGCGAACCGCGCCAGCAGGACCAGCAGCGCTGAACGCCTGAGCCAGGCTCAGAGCACATCGCGCAAGCGGTGCCAGAGCATGCCCAGCGCCAGGCTGGGCGTGCGCAGCAGCGGCCCGCCGGGAAACCGGCGGTGCTGCAGCCGCGCGAACACATCGAAGCGCCCGGCCTGCCCGGCCACCGCTTCGGCCACCAGCTGCCCCGCCAGCCCGGTGAGGGCCACACCGTGGCCACTGAAGCCCTGCAGGTAGTAAACGTTGTCGCCCAGGCGCCCGAAGTCGGGTGCGCGGTTCATGCTGATGTCCACAAACCCACCCCAGACGAACTCGATCGGTGTCTGGGCCAACGCGGGGAAAACTTCGCCCATGCGCTGCGCCATCACGCCTGAGAGATTGGCCGGCGTGCGCGTGGTGTAGCTCACGCGCCCGCCAAACAGCATGCGGTGATCGGCGCTGAAGCGGAAGTAGTCGAGCACGAAGTTGTTGTCGCAGACCGCCGCGTTGTGCGGGATCAGGCGCGCGCAGAGGTCTGGGTCCAGCGGCGCAGTGCCCACGATGTAGGTGCCCACCGGCATGATGCGCGGCGCGATCTCGGGCGCCACCGCCGGGCCGTACTCGGGCAGCATGCAGTTGCCGGCGAGCACGGCAAAACGCGCCATCACCTGGCCTTGCGCCGTGTGCGCCGTCAGCGTGGTGCCGCGCTGCAGGCCGGTCACAGGCGAGTGCTCGAAGATACGCACCCCGGCGGCCTGCGCAGCGCGCGCCAGACCCAGCGCGTACTTCAGCGGGTGCAGGTGCCCCGAGCGCTGCTCGCGCGCTGCCGCCACATAACGTGGGCTGTTGATCAGGCGCGGCAAATCCGCGCCTTCGGCCCAGTCCACGCCGACACCGCGCCGTTGCAACCCCTCCATCTCCTCATGCAGCGCATGCCGCTTGCGCGCCGAATCGGCCACATACACGTAGCCATGCACGCGGTCGCAATCGATGCCGTGTTGCGCGATGCGGGCGTCGATGAGATCGATGGCCTGCAGCGACATGTCCCAGGCGCGGCGTGCGTCGGCCGCGCCCAATTGGTCTTCAAACGGGTCTTGGCCGCTCGCGTATCCCACGATGGCCTGGCCGCCGTTGCGTCCGCTGGCACCGCTGCCGATGCGATCCGCCTCCAGCACCACCACCGACAGGCCTCGCTGCGCCAACTCCAGCGCAGCGCTCAGGCCGCTGAAGCCCGCACCCACCACCACCACGTCCACGGTCAGCGATTCGGCCAGCGGCGGGCACGCCGGCGGGCGCTCCACGCTGGCCTCGTAGTAACTCTTCTGGTTGAGCTGCGTGTCGGAGCCGATGAGCGATGCCATGTTCAGACGCCCTTGCGCTTTGCCACCTGCCCGCTCAGGTAGGTCCACACAAACGTGGCCGCCGCGTTGCTGGTGAGTTCGGCGTGGTCGTAGGCCGGGGCCACCTCCACACAGTCCATGCCCACCCAGTTCAGGTCGGCCAGCTCTTCCAGCAGGGTCAGCACCTGCGAACTCGTCATGCCACCGGGCTCGGGCGTGCCGGTGCCGGGGGCAAAAGCCGGGTCCAGGCAGTCAATGTCCAGCGTGAGGTAGACCGGCCGCTGGCCGATGCGCGTGCGGATCGCATCGATGGTGGGTTGCATCCCCGCACCATCGAGCCCACGCAGGGCGCGGGCGGTGAAGATCTGTCCGCCCTGGTCGGCCACATACTCGCGCGCTGCGCGCTCGCCACTGGAGCGGATGCCGATCTGCGCCGTGTGCGCCGCGCTCACCAGGCCTTCCTGCAGCGCCTCGTACGTCCATGTGCCGTGGCCCGAAGGCTCGCCGAAATGGTCGCTCCAGGTGTCGCAGTGGGCATCGAAATGCACCAGCGCCAGCGGCTCGCCGCCGTGCCTGGCCTTCGCGGCACGCAGCAAAGAGAGCGTCACCGAATGGTCGCCCCCGAGAAACACGCAGTGGTGCCTGGCCATGAGGGCAGCGGCCTGCGCCTCGATGTGGCGGCGCACCTCGGGAAGCGGCGAGGCGTTGGGCAGGCGCATGTCCAGCGCATCGCCCAGGTGATCGATCGGCGAGACGTTGAACACCGGGTGGATGCCGTCGCACAGCATCAGGCTGGCCGAGCGGATGGCCTGCGGGCCAAAACGCGCGCCGGGGCGGTTGGTCACCACGCCGTCAAAAGGTACCCCGGCCACCGCGAAGGGTTGATCGGCCAGCGGCGTGCAGCCCAGAAAACGGTTGCTGTTGTTGGCGTATGCGAACTGACCCATGGCCATGGCAGGTCCTCGGTGGGGTGGGGCGAATTGGAGCCAGAAGATACCCCCGGGAAGCTGGGTGCGTGAGTCCAATTTGACCCGGTGGCCGGCGTCCACCCCAACACCCGGCTCACTTGCCGAACAGGTCCTTGAGGCCTTCGCCGAGACGGTCACCCAGGTTGGCGCCCGCGCCTGTGCCCACCCCGGGCATGAGCGCGGTGCCAATGGCCGCGCCCAGCAGGGCCGAGCGGCTCAGGCTCACCGATGGCTCGTCCACCGTGCCACCCACCACCAGCGGTACACCCACCACGCCACCGCCGGTCCCGCTCGTCACGTCCACCCGCACCCGACCGGACAGCGCTTTGCTGGGTGCCACCGTCACCTCACCCGTGGCTGCGAGCACGCCCGAACTCGCCACCAGGTTGGTGAGTTCCACCAGCTGCCCGCGCGTGCGCACCTGGCCGGCCAGCGTGTCCAGTTCGGTGCTGCCCCCGCGCGACAAGCCCACCGTGGCCACCGCCTTGGCCAGGTCCACGCCCTGCAGCACGGCGTTGTTCACCGTGAAGCGGGTCTGGCTGCGCAGCGCGTCCGTGATGGACGCGGCCCCCGCCTTGGGGTTGATGCGCGCCGAGAGCGTGGTGCTCGCGTCCAGCCGGCCGGTGAGCGTGCGGCTGGGCGCGGTGAGCGCGGAGACCTCCACGCCGCGCGTCTCCAGTGCGCCTTCGAACACCAGATCCCTCGACTTGGCGCCAGGCTCGGGCAACGCCACTTTCAGCGGTCCCTGCAGCGTGCCGCCACCCGCGTCCACCTTCAAGTTCCACACCGTCGCTTTGTCGGCTTCGCGCTGCAGTTCGGCCTTCAAACCTTGCAGCGCACCGCGAACCACCGCCACCGTGGCCACCGCCGGCCAGCCGTCATCGTCGAGGGCCAGTTCGGCCTGCACCGTGCTGCTGCGGCCCTGGACACCGATCCAGGTCACGTCATCGAGCACGATCCTGCGCGGCAACCAACTGAAATCTGTGGCCTCGCCATCGGTACCTTGCTTGTCCGGTTTTCTGGCGGGGTCCTGGATGCGCGCACCCAGCAGCACGATGGTGGTCTGCGGCAGCACCGCCTCGCGCACGATGAGCGTGGCCACCGCGAGCCGGCCCACCAGCAACGCCGACCACACGGGCCGCGCCTCCACCCTCGCCAGCGTGATGGCCGGCTTGGCCTGGATGGTCAGGCCTTCCAGCGCCACGGCTGGCAGGGGAAACACGTCCACCGCCACGCGCGACAGCGTCACCGGCACGCCCAGCGCAGCCGTGGCTTCGCGTTCCACGCGCTGGCGAAAACCGTCGCTGCCCGTCCACTGGCCCAGAGCGAACGCGGCCAGCAACAGCAGCAGCGCCACCAGCCGGAGACCGGCGCCTGTCCAGATAAAGATTCGACGCATCGGCCTATTGTGATCAGCCGATCACAGCGCGCGCTGGCGCAGCGCCAGAACCGCACCGATCCACAGCGCCACGGCCGAAAAAACCAGGCCTTCGCGCAAGCCCTGTGCGCCGCTCGATCCGTCGGCAATGAAGCCCACCACCGTGGGACCCACGATCTGCCCGGCGGCGAACACGATGGTGAAGGCGCTGATGCCGGCGGCCCATTGCGCCGGTGGCAGGTTGTGCCGCACCAGCGCGGTGGTGGAGGCCACCACCGACAGGAACACACCGCCAAACAGAAGGCCCGAGGCGATCACCAGCAAGGGCGCGCTGGTGAGGGCCGGCACGATGGCCGCCACGCCCAGCAGAACGTTCAACCGCGCCAGCGCCTGGCCGTTGCGATGCCGGTCCAGCAGCCCCGCCCAGATGCGCGACGAGGCGATCACCGCCAGACCGAGCAAGGCATAAAAGGTGGTGATGGCAACGGACGAGCTGCCCTGCTCGCGCAGCAGCGCGATCACAAAGGTCATGTAGCCGATGTAGCCCACGCCGAATCCGGCGTAGCCTGCGAGCGCAAACGCAAAGTCGCGCACGCGGAACACGCGTGCACTTGCGCTGGCAGCGTTGGCCGCCGGAGCAGGTTGGTTGCCCAGCACCCGCGCTGGCCAGGCCATGAGCGCAGTGGCCAGCAGACACACCAGCGCCAGCGCCCACCAGGCCCAGGCCCAGCCGTGCGGCTGCTGCGCGGCGGCGGCCAACACCGGCGGCACGCCCAGCGCCGAGATCACGATGCCCAGTCCTGTGCCGCCGTAGTAAACGCCGAGCAGGAAACCGCTGCGCCGCGGTTGGCGCGCACCCAGCCGGGCCGCCAGCAAACCCCCTGCAATGAACACCAGCGCGCTGGCCAACCCGGCCAGCAGGCGCTGCGCGAGCAGGGGTGCCGCGGCCGTGAAGAACCCGCTCAGGGCCATGAACAGCGACGCCCCGAGCGAACCAGCGATCAACAGCCCGGTGGGTGAAAAACGCCGCATCAGCCACGGCGTGGCCAGCGCGCCGATGAGGTAACCCACAGCGTTGAAGGTGTTCATGGCGCCGGCCAGCGTGTAACTCCAACCGAGGTCTTCGCGCATCGGTGGCAACAGCAGGCCGTAAGCGAAACGGGTGATGCCCAGCGACACGGCCGCACCCAGCGAGAGGGCCAGCGCGAGGCGGACGTAGGGCGTGCGATCGATCGTGGGTTCTGGGTGGCTCATGGCCGGGCCATTGTCGGTGCCAATTCAACGGCGCGCGACCCAACCACTGCAACCAAGGTGTCGATTGACGAAGCAAGCCACGTAAGCTGATCGCCATGGAACACACCGCCACGGAACAGATCCGCGCCCTGCAGCACGTTGAGCGCGAACGCTTCATCGCGACCCACCCACACTCGATGGCGCTGGCCCATGCTGCGCAGGACCACTACCTCTTCGGCGTGCCGCTGCACTGGATGCGCGACTGGCCCAGCCCGGCCACGCTGTCCGTGGCTCAGGCGCAGGGCGCCACGCTCACCTGCGCCGACGGTTTGCGCTACTGCGATTTCTGCCTGGGCGACACGGGCGCCATGTTCGGCCACAGCCCGCCTGCCCTGGCCCGGGCCATCGCGCAGCAAGCAGCCAACGGGCTCACCTGCATGCTGCCGGCCACCAACGCAGCTGTCGTGGGCGAATTGCTTTCAACCACCTTTGGTTTGCCCATGTGGCAGATGGCTTTGTCGGCCAGCGACGCCAACCGCTTCGTGCTCCGCTGGGCGCGCGCCATCACCAGGCGGCCTCAGTTGCTGGTGTTCGATGGCTGCTACCACGGCGCGGTGGACGACACGCTGGTGGACATGGACCCCGTGACCGGCGCCACGCTGGCACGCTCATCGGTTCTGGGCCAGGTGCACAACCACGCGGCGTTCACACGCGTGGTGCCGTTCAACGATCTGCCCGCGCTGGAAGCCGCCTTGAAACAGGGAGATGTGGCCTGCCTGCTGGCCGAACCTGCGCTCACCAACTTCGGCCTGGTGCCGCCCGCGCCCGGCTTCTGGAAACAGGCCCGTGCACTTTGCCGCCAGCACGGCGCGCTCTTCGTGTGCGACGAGACCCATACCATCTCCACCGCGCTCGGCGGCTACGCGCGCGCCCATGGGCTGGACCCTGACTTCATGGTGGTGGGCAAGGCGGTGGCGGGTGGTTTGCCGTGTGCGGTTTACGGTTTCACACAAAGCGTGGCCGAGCGCATGGTGCAAGCCAAGAACACCGCGCCCGAGGGCCACAGCGGCATTGGCACCACGCTGGCAGGCAACGCACTCACCCTGGCAGCACTGCAGGCGTCACTGGAACACCTGCACACCGCTGCAAACTACGCCCACATGCTCGATCTCGCGGCCACGCTGGAGCGGGGCCTGCGCGAACGCATCGCAACGGATGGCCAACCATGGACCGTTACCCGCCTGGGCGCGCGCATGGAACTGCAGTTCATGGCACACACGCCGCGCAGCGCACAGGATGTGCGTGAGCAAGCGCAAGGCGAACTCGAGGCTTTCACGCACCTCTTCATGCTCAACCGGGGCGTGCTGCTCACGCCCTTCCACAGCATGATGCTGGTCTCACCCGCCACCACAAACGCCGATGTGGCGCGGCTGCTGGATGTGTTCGATGAACTGCTCACCACGCTCAGGGCTCCCCAAGTCCCACAGGCGCCGGCGCCCGCATCACGATCCGTGTGAACAGCCGGTCGAACTGCGGATCGCGTGCACCCTTCTCGTTGAGCGGATCGCGGTGGGTGGCAAACGCCACATTGAGTGCGTGCCAGTCGGCGTCCGTCAGGCTCTTTTCTGCCTCGGGCAGGAGCACGGTTTCCTCCAGCCGCATGTGGTTCAGGTAGAACTCCACATACCGGGTGGCATCGGCTTCGAAGGCGGCGCGCCGCGTCTCGCCAAGGTACTCCCAAGCCATCAGCAGGTGCATGAGTTCGCGCACCCGCACCTCGCCCGTCATGTGGTCGCTCTCGAGCCGCTCGATGGTTGCCATGATGTGCGGTGCCACGCGCGCAATGCGCGGGAACAAAAGGTCCGATTCCTTGGGGTGGTGCAGCTTCTCGGGAAACTCGTCGATGTAGAACAGCATGGCGCGCAGCACGTCGAAGTACTGCTCGGGTGCGTGTTTGCCATCGGCATCCGGTCCGCGCCGGACCATCTGCAGCATCGACTTCAACATGGCAGCCAGGCTGGCGTGTTCGTCGCGGATCACACGCAGGGCTGAATGGTGCATGGGGTGTCTCCTCGGGCCTCGTTCGGGTCGTGCAAGCTTCGCTCAAGGACCCGCGAAACGCCTTGACCTGCATCAACAAGCGGCCCTGCGCTCTCAGCCCTGCGGAGGTTTCCAGCGTTTGAGCAGCAACGCATTGCTCACCACACTCACCGAGCTCAGCGCCATCGCCGCACCCGCCACCACCGGACTCAAAAAGCCGAGCGCTGCCAGCGGAATGCCCGCCACGTTGTAGGCAAAGGCCCAGAAGAGGTTCTGACGGATCTTGCTCACCGTGCGGCGCGAAATGTCGAGTGCTGCCGCCACCATCAGCGGGTCGCCGCGCATCAGCGTGATGCCGGCTGCGTGCATGGCCACATCCGAACTGCCGCCCTGGCTGTGGCTCATGGCCATCCCGACGTCGGCAGACGCCAGCGCAGGTGCATCGTTCACACCGTCACCCACCATCGCAACGACGTGACCACCCTCTTTCAGGCGCTGCACCACAGCAGCCTTGTCACCCGGCAACACCTCGGCAATCACCTCACCCTCGTCGGCACGGAGACCCAGCCGCACCGCCATGGCCATCGCCGCACCGTGGTTGTCGCCTGACACCATGAACAACCGCATGCCGGCCGCGCGCAACTCGGCAATGGCGGCCGCGGCGCCCGCCTTGGGTTCGTCGCCAAAGGCGAGCAGGGCCAGCGGTGCCCAGACGGTTGTGCCAGCGGCCTGGCTGACAAGTGCCGAAACAGTCGATCCTTGTTGCTGCAAGGCCTTTGCCCGTTCGGACAATGGCCCCAGATCGACACCCAGTTCATCCATCCAGCGCAGGCTGCCCAACGACAACCGGGCTCCGTGCACCGTGCCCTGGCTGCCCCGACCCGACACCGCCTGCACGTCGCTCGCCGCATCGGGCGGCACCACCAGCGATCGCGCAGCAGCAGCCTCCACCACCGCCCGCGCCAATGGGTGCGCGCTCTGGGCCTGCAAGGCTGCTGCGGCCTGCAGCACCGCGAGCTCGTCCACACCGGTCGCAACCTCGACCACCAGCAGGCGAGGATGCCCCTCGGTGAGCGTGCCGGTCTTGTCGAAGGCCACCGTGTCGACCTGGTGCGCAATCTCCAGCGCCTGCGCATCCTTGATCAATATGCCGTGCTGCGCAGCCACACCCGTGCCCGCCATGATGGCCGCCGGTGTGGCGAGCCCCAGCGCGCAAGGGCACGCTATCACCAGCACGGCCACCGCATGGATCAAGGCCACTTCCATCGAGGCACCGGTGTAAAGCCAACCCAGCATGGTGGCCAGCGCGATCACCAGCACCACCGGCACGAACACGGCCGCCACCTGGTCCACCATGCGTTGTACCGGTGCCTTGCCGGCCTGAGCGTCCTGCACGAGCGCAATGATCTGAGCCAGCACACTCTGTGCACCGATGGCACGCACCTCCACGTCGATGGCGCCTTCTCCGTTGAGCGAGCCGCCCGTGACACCGTCACCGACCACCTTGGGTACCGGCATCGCTTCACCGGTGAGCATGGATTCATCGGCCTGTGTGCTGCCTTGCACCACCGTGCCGTCGGCCGCAAAACGCTCACCGGGCAGCACCCGAACCACATCACCAGGCAACAGCTCGTCCACCGCCACTTCAGTCAGTTCGGTGCGGCGGATCCCGTCGGGCAACAAATGCGCCCGCTCGGGCCGCAAAGACTGCAGGGCCCGGATGGCGCTGGTGGTCTGGCGCTTGGCGCGCGCTTCCAGCCACTTGCCCAGCAGCACCAGCGTGATCACCACGGCCGACGCTTCGAAGTACAGGTGCAGCATCTCGTCTGGTTCGGCACGCCACCACAGCCAGGTCGACAGCGCCCAGGCCGCCGTGGTGCCGATGGACACCAGCAATTCCATGTTGCCGGTGCGAGCCTTGAGCGCGTGCCATCCAGCCCGGTAGAAACGTGCACCCAGCACGAACTGCACCGGAGTGGCCAGCACGAACTGCATCCACGCCGACAGCATCCAGTGTTGGCCGAACAGATCACCCACCATGGGCAGCACCAGCGGTGCGGACAGCACAATGCCGAACAAGACCGGCAGGAAGTCCACCGGCACCCCCATCCAGCGCGCATCGGCAGCCGCGTCCATGGCTTCCATGGTGCGGGGTTCGTAACCCGCATCACGCACGGCTCGCTTGATGCGCGCCAGCGATTCGGGTGTTTCTCCGTCCATCATGGTCACCCGCGCCGATTCGGTTGCCAGGTTCACAGTGGCCTCGGACACGCCGGGTTGCTTTTTCAGGGCCTTTTCGACACGCAGCACGCAGGAAGCGCAAGTCATGCCGCCAATGCCCAGATCGATGTGAGCGGAAGCAGCAGGTGTGGTGATCGTGTTCATGGGTGCAGCATAGGCTTTACCACCATGGGAAGGTCAAGCAACACGCCTGGCTTGACCTTCACACGGTGTCAAGGATGACAATGTATTTCTCCAACCCACCGGGAGTTTCCATGAATGAAGTTTTCACCGTGCAGGGCATGACCTGTGGCCACTGCGAAAAGGCCGTGACCACCGCCATCAAGCTGGTTGATCCCCAAGCCCAAGTCACCATCGACCGAGCGAAAAACCGCGTTGAAGTGAACACCACACAACCCCGCGACACGTTGGTCACAGCCATTCGCGAAGAGGGCTACCAGGTAGCGGCCTGAAGGCCATGAAAGACGTCGACATCGACCAGCTCACCACGTGGCCGGTCAACATCGGTAAAGCCGCCCGGCTCAGTGGCATCTCACCCAAGATGCTGCGCCACTACGAAACGCTTGGCCTGCTGGGCGATGTGGTGCGCACCGACAGCAACTACCGCCAGTACAGCCTGGCCGATGTGCATTCGCTGCGATTCATCCGCCGAGCGCGCGACATGGGTTTTGGCCTGGACGCCATCGCCGAGCTGGTGAGCCTGTGGCACAACCGCAAACGCAGCAGTGCCAGCGTCAAGCGCGTCACCCAGAAGCACCTGGACGAACTGGTCCAGCGAATCGAGGCCTTGCAGGCCATGCAACGCTCGCTGAGCAGCCTCATGAACGTGTGTCCAGGGGACGGCCGGCCGGAATGCCCGATCCTGGACGACCTGGCCCATCCGGCAGCGCCGGCAGAAACCGGCACAAAACTTTACAAGCCCACCACACAGGCCGCACCGCGCAGAAACACCCTCCGACGAGACTGAAGCCATCCCACGGCCCACCGACCATGCTGTGGCGACTCTTCCTCAACGGTCACTAGGAGTGAACATGACATCGATTCCCAAACGCGCCCTGATGGCCGCCGCCCTGGTCGCCGCTTTCGCGGGCCTCTCAGCCACCGCCATCGCACAAAACACCACGGCAGCCCCCGCATCACCGGCCACCACACAACAGGCCAAGCAAGGCACCCAGGAGGACCAGAGCGACGCCAAACGCGTCGAGCGCATGGCCCGGCTGCAGAAACGCATGGCCGAGCACCAGGCGGCCTTGAAAGCCGAACTGAAGATCACCGCCCAGCAAGAACCCGCCTGGAACGCCTTCGTGGCACGCACCGCGCCTGAAGCGCGCCCGGCGCGCCAAGGTCCGCGCGAGGACTGGTCCAAGCTGACCACGCCACAGCGGCTGGACAAGATGGCGGCCATGAAAGTCGAGCGCGATGCCCGCATGGTCCAGCGCCACGATGCCATCAAAAGCTTTTATGCGGCACTCAGCGCCGAACAGCAAAAGGTGTTTGACGCGAAGCAGATGCAGGGCTTCCAACGCGCCGGCATGAAAGGCCACGGCCAATACCACCACGGTGGCCACCACCGCATGGGCGGTCCGGTCTGACCCGGTGTCAAGCCAATGGACTGCTGTGTTTCTTATTCTTATGAATTCTTTTAATTCAAGATAGCAGTAGTAGTAAGGGGCGCCGTCCGCTGTGGACAAGCGCCCTTTCTCTTGTCCGATCAAGGACTTGCCTCCGTTGGAAGTCTGTGTGAAGCACCCCGGGCCTGCGCAAGCGAAAAAAGGACAAGTGCCCTGAACGCGCCGAGCCTGTGGATATGTCGTGGCTTGTTCAAAAGTTATGCACAGACTTGTTGAGCCATGTCAGGAAACATGCCCTGACACCTGGGCACATGCGCTGGCCGGTCGCCAAAGGCCTGGCTGTTAAACTGCGCCGCTTCAAGACCGACCCCGGTGCCGTGCACCGTGCGCGTCGACCGCCTTTTTTGTGAGCCTGTTTCGCCCATGTCTGTTGCCCTCGCAGGAACCGCGCCCACCACCTTCGAAATCAAGAGCGCCCACCTGCCCCTGGTGGCGCTCATGCTCAAGTCGTCCGACCTCGATCGCCTGGCGCAAGAGTTGACCCAGCGGTTTGGCGACATGCCGGACTTTTTCGACAACGATCCGCTGGTCATCGACCTCCACCCTCTCAACGTGGCCGAAGCCAATGCCCTGCCTGATTTCGGTGCACTGCAAACCCTCTTGCGTCAATACAGACTGGTGCCGCTGGCTGTGCGCGGTGGGACCATCGAGCAGACCCGGCTCGCACTGGCGGCCGGTCTCACAAACGCGCCTGATGCCTCGGTTCAGCGCGCTTCGCCGTCTGTAGCACCTGCCGAGATTCCCACTGCACCAGAACCCGTGCTGCCCATGGCACCTCCTCCAGCGTCTGGCGCATTGGTTATTGACAAGCCCTTGCGGTCTGGTCAGCAGGTGTATGCCCGCGGTCGCGATCTGGTGGTCATGGCCATGGTCAATCCGGGTGCCGAGGTGATTGCCGACGGTCACATCCATGTGTACGCACCGCTGCGCGGCAAGGCCATTGCCGGTGCGCGCGGCAACGCCGAAGCGCGCATCTTTGCGCTCAGCATGGCGCCTGAGTTGATTTCGATTGCCGGTATCTATCGCACGAGCGAGGTCGCCCTGCCCGATTCGATCCAGGGCAAGACAGCGCAGGTGCGCCTCGTGCCTGGACCCGATGGCGACAAGCTCTTGATCGAGGCCATCGGCGCCTGATCCACTCCTATTTTTCGAACACAAGGACCTTCACCATGACCAAAATCGTTGTCGTCACCTCCGGCAAGGGCGGTGTGGGCAAGACCACCACCAGCGCCAGCTTTGCCTCCGGCCTGGCCTTGCGTGGTCACAAAACCGCCGTGATCGACTTCGACGTCGGACTGCGCAATCTCGACCTCATCATGGGTTGCGAGCGGCGCGTGGTGTACGACCTGATCAACGTGATCCAGGGCGAAGCCAACCTGAACCAGGCGCTGATCAAGGACAAGCAGTGTGACAACCTGTTCGTGCTGGCCGCCAGCCAGACGCGCGACAAGGATGCCCTCAGTCAGGAAGGCGTGCACAAGGTGCTCACAGACCTGTCTGCGATGGGCTTCGAGTACATCGTGTGCGATTCGCCCGCCGGTATCGAGACCGGCGCGCTGATGGCCATGCATTACGCCGATGAAGCACTGATCGTGACCAACCCGGAAGTCTCCAGCGTGCGCGATTCAGACCGCATCCTGGGCATGCTGGGCAGCAAAACGCAGCGCGCCATCGATGGCAAGGAACCCATCAAGGAACATCTGCTGATCACGCGCTACAACCCCACCCGCGTGGCCGACGGCCAGATGCTCTCGCTCGAAGACATCCAGGACATCCTGCGCATCAAGCTCATCGGCGTGATTCCCGAAAGCGAAAACGTGCTGACCGCGTCCAACCAGGGCACGCCGGCCATCCACCTCAAGGGAACCGACGTGGCCGAGGCCTACAGCGACGTGATCGACCGTTTCCTGGGTGCCGACAAACCCCTGCGTTTTATCGATGCGGAAAAGGCCGGTTTCTTCAAGCGCCTGTTCGGGGGGAAATGACGCATGTCGATCTTTTCCTTTCTGCTCGGCGAGAAGAAAAAAACCGCCAGTGTGGCCAAGGACCGGCTGCAGATCATCCTGGCGCACCAGCGCAATGGGCGCAGCGCGTCCGAGCCCGATTACCTGCCCGCTTTGCAGCGGGTGCTGGTCGCCGTGATCAGCA
>JBBQSX010000003.1:0-46301 GCA_038213545.1 Burkholderiales bacterium | reverse complement strand
ACGGCCTTCTGCACCGTGGACTTCGGCAAGCTGATGCGTTTCAAGCCGGCGGACGAAGGCTTGCACGCCTTGCAGGCCTGGCGCGACAAGGTGGCCGCACGACCCAGCGCCCAGGCCTGAACGCTGCCTGCAAGCAGGCGCCACTCAGTCCCACGGCGTCGGTGCTTTCTCCAGCGAGCGCTCCATCGCCGGCAACTCCAGCAAGCCGGCATCCAGCCGGACCTGCAGCGACTGCTGCCAGTGCACCACCAGGGCCGAGGCGGGTCCCGCCGCGACGGCACCCAGCAAGGTGTGTGCGGTGCTCAGGTCGTTGAGCCGCCCCAGCAGCTCCTGTGCGTTGGACAACACTGCGGTGCTTCGCGCCACGCGTTTGGGTGGCAACACGCTGGCCAGAAACTCCTGTGCGTAACGCAGCTTCTTGAGCGAGATGCGCAAGGCATGGCGGCCCTCGGGGCCCATGCGCTGCGCCGCGCGGGCCTGCTGGCGAAGGCCCGCGTGGCGTTCGCGCAGAACCGCCCGCGCCCAGACCGCCAGCCCGTCGCCGTCGTGCGGCGCATCCGCCACAGGATCGGACGGCTGCAGGCACAGCACCGCCCGTGTGAAAGCCAGCAAACGCAGCGCGTGTTCGCGGCTGCCCAGAGCGTCGGCCGCGCGCTGCCCCGCGGCGCGCCGCTGCGCTTGCACCCACGCCTGCAGCGCCGGGGCCGAGCCGTCGTCGGTGCCGGCGGCCGGCCCGCCACCCGCCATCAGCTCGGGCATCCAGTCGGTGGCGAACACATCCCAGTTGCGCGCGTCGCCGAGCTGGTTGGTGAGCAGCTTCCAATCGCTCGACCAATGCTCGACAAAACGACGGGGCAGCGCCGAGCGAAAGATGCGCAGACCAGTGCGCAAGCGCCGCAGGGCCACCCGCGCCTGGTGCACGAACTCGGGGTCGGGCAGCGCGCCTTCCGGGCCGGGATGGAGCACCCCGGCTTCGTTGGCTTGCAGGTGGGCAAGGCAGCTCAGGGCCGCCACACGAAACGCCTGCACCGGGTGCATGCCGGCCTGCAACTGCAAGCCTGCCGCCTTCACCGGCTGCATCCGCTCCCCCATGAACAGCGCATAGCCGCGTTCGGCCTTGCTGCGGTTGGCCGGCAGCAGGCGCAATGCGCTGGCGGCCTGCCCCTGGGGCCCCAGTGCCAGGGTGTGGGCGAGATCCAGCAAGGCGTCCACCGGGCCATCCAGCAACTCCAGCTCCAGTTCGAGGATGGGCTGGCGGTGGTTGCCCTGGGCATTGCCGGTGGCAATGAAGCCTTGGTCGAGTGCCACTTCCACGCGGGCCGGCCCGTGCTGCAGCACCCAGCTGCGGCGGGTGAAATCGGTGCGAAACACCGGCACGAGTTGCCATGCCACGCTGGCGAGCTGCGCAGCCAGGGCCGCGTCGTTCACCAGCCCGGTGAAATCGAAGGTGCCCGGCCGGGTGGGCGCTTCCCACTCACCGCGTTGCGACAGACCGCCCACCGACTGGCCCGCTGTCTTCACCGTCAACAGCGTCTGGCGCCCCACGCGGCGCTCGCGCACGGCCATGCGCTGCGCGCGCAGCGCGAGCGTGGAGGTGTCGAAATAGGTGTTGAACAGGCGCTCACGCCGGGCCGGCGATGCCTTCAGCAAAGGGTGCTTCAGCAGCGCCGCCAGGTCTTGGGGATGGACTTCAAGCTTGAGTTCGGTTTCTTGTGACATGGCGGGCGGCAGACGGTGGTTGCAAGACGACAGGCTGCCGAGTCTGACAGCCCCTGAAGCCACGGCGCAACACCCAGGCCCGCTGCACACAAGCGGTCACCAGTGCCCCGGCTGTGGGCGGCACAATCCGCATCAAAGATACGCGCATTCAACAACACCCCACACACAGTCCCCACCATGAACACCACTCTGAAACAAACTGCCCGTGCATGGGTGCTGAGCGTGGCCGCCGGTTTGTGCCTGGCGCCCGCCATGGCCGAGAAGCCCGACCATGCCGGCGGAGGCAAGCACGACAAGTGGGAAAAGTCGGAGCGGGGCGGCAAAGACAAGGACAAAGGCAAAGGCGATCGCGACGATCGGCGCTACAGCACGCAAGGCTCGGGCGATCGTTCGTCGACCAACGTTGCGGTGCAGATCAACATCGGCGGCTACTTCCAGGACAGCCAGCGCGTGGTGGTTCGCGACTACTACGAGCCGCGTTTCCGCGCCGGCAACTGCCCGCCCGGCCTGGCCAAAAAGAACAACGGTTGCATGCCGCCCGGTCAGGCCAAGAAGTGGCGCAAAGGCTACCGCCTGCCGTCCGACGTGGTCTATTACCCCGTACCCAACGACATCTCGATCCGCCTGGGCGTGCCGCCATCGGGCTACAAATACGTGCGCGTGGCCGCCGACATCCTGTTGATTGCCGTGGGCACCAGCATGGTGGTCGATGCCATCGAAGACCTCAGCCGCTTTTGAGGTCATGGCCATGAGCCGACTGCCGCTCCTCCTTTGCGCGTCGATGGCTGCGTCGTGGGCCGCGGCAGGCCATGCGCAAAACGCCGAGCCAGTGGCCCTGGAGGCCAGCCGCGACTATCTGCTCGGCGCCTCGCTCTCCAGCGGACGCGATCCGTTGGGCACCAACAAGCAAAAGCTCGGTCTGCGCCCGATCTGGGCCTTTCAACTCGGGCGTTTCCGTTTCGCCACCTCGGGCGCCAGCGCGCTGCTCGCGCAGGGCCGCGAGACGGTGGACAGCGGCGTGAGCACCGTGCTCACGCGCAGCGACCTGCTATCGCTCAGCACCTCGTTGTCCATCGACGAAGGCCGATCGTGGAAAGACGACCCGGTGTACGGGGGCCTGCCGCGGGTACGCGACACGGTGCGCGGGCGCGTCACGGCCGGAGTCACGCTCAGCCCGCGTTGGAGCGCCTCCCTGCGTGCCTCGCAAGACCTGCTGGGCCGCGACGGCGGCCTGCGGCTCGACTCCGGTCTGAACTACCGCCACCCCCTGTCGCCACAAACACACTGGGATTTGTCGCTGGGCCTGGGCTGGGCCAACGGCACCTACCGGCAAACGCACTACGGCATAGCGCCCACCGCCGCCGCCACCACCGGCTTGCAGGCCTATGCCCTCGGCTCGGGCTTCGACGGCGCCTCGCTGGGCTGGCGCATGACATCGGCACTGAACCGCAACTGGGTGGCCTACGGCGGATTGAGCGTGTACCAGCTGCAAGGCGCCGTGGCCCGCAGCCCGCTGGCCACGCGCACCACCACCTATGGCGCCACGGTGGGGCTGGCTTACCGCAACAACTGAAGCTTCAAGCGGCCTGGGGCAACGTCAGCAGGCGTTTGAGGTAACGCCCGGTGTGGCTGCCCGCATTCGTCGCCACGGTTTCGGGCGTGCCTTGGGCCAACACCATGCCGCCGCCCGAACCGCCCTCTGGGCCCATGTCGATCACCCAGTCGGCGGTCTTGATCACGTCGAGGTTGTGTTCGATCACCACGATGGTGTTGCCCGCGTCGCGCAGCTGGTGCAGCACCTGCAGCAGCAGCTCGATGTCGGCAAAGTGCAGGCCGGTGGTGGGTTCGTCCAGGATGTAGAGCGTGCGCCCGGTATCGCGTTTGCTGAGTTCCAGCGCCAGCTTCACGCGCTGCGCCTCGCCGCCCGATAGCGTGGTGGCACTCTGGCCGAGCTGGATGTAGGTGAGGCCCACGTCCATCAGCGTCTGCAGCTTGCGGTGCAGCGTGGGCACGGCGGTGAAGAAGGTGTGGGCCTGCTCCACCGTCATGTCGAGGATCTGCGCGATGTTCTTGCCCTTGTATTGCACGTCCAGCGTTTCGCGGTTGTAGCGCTGGCCGCTGCAGACCTCACACGGCACGTACACGTCGGGCAGAAAGTGCATCTCGACCTTGACCACGCCATCGCCCTGGCAGGCTTCGCAGCGGCCACCGGCCACGTTGAAGCTGAAGCGCCCCGGGCCGTAGCCGCGCTCGCGGGCGGTGGGCACTTCGGCCATGAGTTCACGGATGCCGGTGAAGAGGCCGGTGTAGGTGGCCGGGTTGCTGCGCGGCGTGCGGCCGATGGGGCTTTGGTCGACGTTGATGACCTTGTCGAAGTGCTCGATGCCTTCAATGGATTCGTGCTCGGCGGGCTCGTCGTGCGAGCGATAAAGCGTGCGCGCCACGGCGGCATAGAGCGTGTCGTTGACCAGCGTCGATTTGCCCGAACCGCTCACACCGGTGACGCAGGTGAGCAAGCCGACCGGGAACGCCACGCTCACGCCCTTGAGGTTGTGGCCGGTGGCGTTGACCACGCGGATCTCCTGCAGCTCGCCCAGCGAGGCCTGGTGCGCGGCTTCGCGCGCGGCCCGGCGTTCAGCCGCCGGACTGGGTGCAAAGCGGGGCTTGAAAGCGGGCGCCGTGCTTTTGACCACCGGCAGCCAGGGCGTGCGCCTTGCCGGCACCGCAATGCTGCGCACACCGCTGAGGTACTCCCCAGTGAGTGAGCCCGGCGTGGCCATGACAGCGGCGCAAGTGCCCTGCGCCATGACGCGTCCGCCGTGCACACCGGCACCGGGGCCCATGTCGATCACGTGGTCGGCTGTGCGGATCATGTCTTCGTCGTGCTCAACCACCAGCACGGTGTTGCCCAGGTCGCGCAAGTGCTGCAGCGTGGCAATCAGCCGGTCGTTGTCGCGCTGGTGCAGGCCGATGCTGGGCTCGTCGAGCACGTACATCACGCCGGTCAGGCCGCTGCCGATCTGGCTGGCCAGGCGAATGCGCTGGGCCTCACCGCCGCTGAGCGTGTCTGCACTGCGGTCCAGGCTGAGGTAATTCAGGCCCACGTCGTTCAGGAACTTCAGGCGCTGGCGGATCTCGTTGATCACGCGCGCGGCGATGTCGCCCTTGGTACCGCGCAGTTCCAGTTTCTGGAAGTACGCCAGTGCGTCGCCGAGCGTGACGTGGCTGATCTTGTAAATGGGTTGCTTGTGCTCACCCTCGCCCACGAACACATGGCGCGCCTCACGGCGCAGGCGCGCGCCTCCGCAGTCGGGACACGGCTGCACCGCCCGGTAGCGGGCCAGTTCTTCGCGCACGGCCGCGCTGTCGGTCTCGCGGTAGCGGCGTTCGAAGTTGCGGATGATGCCCTCGAAGGGGTGCCTCTTGCTGATCTTCTTGCCGGCTCGCTCGCCCGATTCAAGGGCGTAGCTGAACTTGATCTCTTCCTCGCCAGACCCGTAGAGCAATACCTGCTGCACCGGTTCGGGAATCGACTCCCATGGACCCTCGGCGTCAAACTTGTAATGCGCGGCCAGACTTTCGATCATGGCGAAGTAGTAGCTGTTGCGCCGGTCCCAGCCCTTGATGGCGCCGCTGGCCAGGCTCAGCGTGGGGAAGGCCACCACGCGCGCCGGATCGAAGAACTCGGTGTGGCCCAGGCCGTCGCAGGTCGGGCAGGCGCCCATGGGCGAGTTGAACGAGAACAGGCGCGGCTCCAGCTCACCCACGGTGTAGCTGCACAGCGGGCAGGCGAACTTGGCGGAGAACGTGGTCTCCGCGCCGGTGTCCATGTCCACGGCCAGTGCCCTGCCATCGGCCAGGCGAAGTGCGGCTTCGAAGCTCTCGGCCAGCCGCTGCCGAAGCGGGTTCACGCCCTCCTCTTCGCCATCGGTGCGAACCTTGATGCGGTCGATCACCACGTCGATGTTGTGCTTCTCGGTTTTCTTCAGCGCCGGCAAGGCGTCGAAGTCGAGCACGGTCTGGTTGATGCGAAAGCGCACATAGCCCTGTGCCTGCATGTCGGCAAACAGCTCGGTGAACTCGCCCTTCTTCTCTCGGGCCACGGGGGCGAGGATCATCAGGCGCGTGCCCTCGGGCAGGGACAGCACCGAGTCCACCATCTGCGCCACGCTTTGTGACGCCAGCGGCAGATCGTGCTCGGGGCAGTGAGGTGTGCCGGCGCGGGCGAACAGCAGGCGCAGATAGTCGTGGATTTCGGTGACCGTTCCCACGGTGGAGCGCGGATTGTGAGAGGTTGCCTTCTGCTCGATGGCGATCGCTGGCGACAGGCCCTCGATCAGGTCCACGTCGGGCTTGTCCATGAGTTGCAGGAACTGCCGCGCGTACGCCGACAGGCTTTCCACGTAACGGCGCTGGCCCTCGGCGTACAGCGTGTCGAACGCCAGACTCGATTTGCCCGAGCCCGACAGCCCGGTGATCACCACCAGCGAATGCTTGGGAATGTCGAGGTCGATGTTCTTGAGGTTGTGCGTGCGCGCGCCGCGCACCGACAGAAAGGGGCTGGCGTGGCGCAGGTGGGCTGCGTTGACGCGGTTCAGCAGCGCTTGTTCGTCGGGCTCCACCGGCACAGTCTCCGGAATACGGGCGCCGGTCAAACTCGGCAGTTTCAGGTCCGGGGGCAGGTTCTGGTTCAAGGCGCGGTGGGTGTGTTCAGGGCAACCCGGCATGATAAGCCGCCGCGGGTTTTCGCGTCGGGCTTGCTGGCGCTCGCTGACCCATCAAGCACAATAACGGCTTTGCCCAGCGCTCCTTGTCCACTCTCAGCACCGCCCCCTCCGACACCCCCGCCCCTGCGGGGGCGGTTGCGCGCATGACGCCGATCGAGCGGCGCACCAGCGGCGCGCTGGCGTCCATCTACGCGTTGCGCATGCTGGGGCTGTTTCTGGTGCTGCCGGTATTCGTGCTGCAGGCCCCCTCTTACCCTGGCGGCGACGATCCCTTCCTGGTGGGGCTGGCGATGGGCATCTACGGGCTGACGCAGGCCCTGTTCCAGGTGCCGTTCGGTATCGCCTCCGACCGGCTGGGCCGCAAACCCGTGATCCAGGCCGGGCTGGTCTTGTTTGTGATGGGCAGCCTGATCGCCGCCTGGGCGCCCACCATGGCCTGGCTGGCCATCGGCCGTGCCCTGCAGGGGTCGGGCGCCATATCGGCCGCCGTCACCGCCCTGCTGGCCGATCTCACGCGCGACGAGGTGCGCACCAAATCCATGGCACTGGTGGGCATCAGCATCGCGCTCATGTTTGCCCTGTCGCTGGTGCTGGCCCCGCTGTTGGTGCCCTTGATTGGCCTCTCAGGCCTGTTTGTCCTCACCGCGGTGCTGGCCGCCATCGGCATGGCGGTGGTGGCCTGGGTGGTGCCGCCCGAGCCGCCTGTGCAGCACGTGCAGAACCGCGGCGGCCTGCGCGCGGTGCTGGGCAACAAGGAGCTGCTGCGCGTGGACCTGGGTGTCTTCGTGCTGCACGCGGTGCAGATCGCCATGTGGATGGCGGTGCCGGCATTGCTGCAGGAAGCCGGCATCGCCAGTGCCGGGCAATGGAAGGTGTACCTGCCTGCGGTGCTGGGGTCGCTGCTGGTCATGGGCGGGCTGCTGTTCCGGCTGGAGCGCATGGGCTACTTCAAGCAGGTCTACCTGGGCTCCATTGCGTTGATCGTGCTGGCCCAGCTCGGGTTCTGGTTCAACCTGCAGTCGCCCTCGCTGTGGGCTGTGGGCGCGCTGCTGTGTGTGTACTTTGTGGGTTTCAACACCCAGGAAGCCAGCCAGCCCAGCCTGGTATCGCGCCTGGCCGAGCCGCGCCAGCGCGGCGCAGCGCTGGGTGTCTACAACACGCTGATGTCGTTGGGCATTTTTGCCGGCGGCAGCCTGGGTGGTCTGGTGAACAAGACATGGGGGAGCACAGGCATCTTCCTTGTCAGCGCCGGCCTGATGCTCCTGTGGCTGACGCTGGCCTGGCCGATGCGGCCATCCAGACACGCCTAACGTTCCATCGTTTCGGGCTTCGGACCTGTGTCGGTGCGCTCTCGCAGGGAACGCATCATCAGCAACGACATGGTGCTGTACAGCGGGCGGCTGATCATCCGCGACAGCAGGCTGGCCAGCAGCGCGCACGCCATGAGGCTGAGCACCATGCTGTGACCATCGGTCATCTCCATCACGATGATCATGGCGGTGATGGGCGTTTGGGTCACGGCAGCCAAAAAACCGCACATGCCCAGGGCAATCAGCGCCGCACCGTGGGGCGAGCTCAGCAGCCAGGCCACATCGGCTCCCACGCCGGCACCCAGCGACAGGCTGGGCCCGAAGATGCCACCGGGCACACCGGCCCAGGCGGACAGCCATGACGCCACGAACTTCAGACCCGTGAACACGATTGGCTGGTGGGTGCTTGCAGGATCGGCGGCCTGATCGAGCAGGTGCTTGGTATGTTCGTGCCCCACCCCCACGGCCGCGCCGCCGCTGACCACCGCTATCACGGCCACCACCAGACCGCAGATGGCTGCAAACATGACCGGACGCTTGCGTCGATAGGCGCAAAAGCGGTCGGGCAAGCCGGTGAACGAGGCCAACATCAGACGCGACAGCAGGCCCCCGAGCAGACCACAGGCCAGCGCGACGAGCGCACCCGGCGCCAACAGGCTCCACCAGGACAAGGCATCCGCCCGCACCCGGCCAAAGTACGACAGGTTGCCAAACGCCGACACCGCCACCAAACCTGCGACCACGATGGCCGCCAGCATCAACCCGCTGCTGCGGTCCTGCAGGCGGCGCGAGAGTTCTTCGATGGCAAACACAATGCCGCCCAGCGGGGTGTTGAAGGCTGCTGCGATACCTGCAGCTCCGCCGGCCACAAGCAGTTCGCGGTCGCTGATGCCCGAGGCCGGCGACAGCCAGCGCCGTGCGTGCAGCATCACACCCGCCGCCACTTGCACCGACGGCCCCTGCCGACCGACCGACAAGCCCGCCAGCAGCCCGCCTGACACGCCCAGCACCTTGGCAACACTGAGCCTCAACGACACAAAACGCGAGCGCTCACTCAGCGGTGTCTCCGGCGCCAGCGCGGTGAGCACCTGAGGCACACCCGACCCCACGGCCCCAGGCGCCCAACGCCGGACGGTCCAGACGATCAGGGCAGTCAGGGCTGGCGTCCAGAGCAAGGGCGCCCACCACCAGCCGCTGCGCAGGCGGCTGTACAAATCGATGGCGGCGTCGGCCAGCAGCGTGAACCCGACCACAGCCAGGCCGGCGAGCACGGCGTACGCAATCACCACCGCCCGGTCCAGCCATTGCCTGCCGCCACCCATTTCGTAGCGCAGGTTCTGCAGGAAGTCCGGTTCGCCTTTCATGGGGTGGCAGTGTAGGCCCTGGGGTATTCCGGCTCAGCCCGGCTTGCGCCAACGGTCCGCTGGCGGTCAGTTGCGGCACAATGACTGATCGAATTTCGGGCCGGTCAGCACGGGTCGCGCCCCCTCTACAGGACATCACCATGGCATCCGTCAACAAAGTCATCCTCGTCGGCAACTGCGGCCGCGACCCCGAGATCCGCTACCTGCCTTCGGGTCAGGCGGTGGCCAACGTGAGCGTGGCCACCTCCAGCCGCCGCAAGGACAAGAACAGCGGCGAGATGATCGAGGACACGCAATGGCACCGTGTCACTTTCTACGACCGACTCGCCGAGATCGCGGGTGAATACGTCAAGAAGGGCCGTCCGATCTACGTGGAGGGTCGCCTGAAATACGGCAAATACACCGACCAAGCGGGCGTGGAGAAAAACACCGTGGACATCGTCGCCACCGAACTGCAACTGCTGGGTGGCCGCGAAGGCATGGGTGGCAACGAAGACAGCGGCAGTGGCGGCTATTCCCGTCCAGCTGCAGCCGCTCCCCGAGCACAAGCGCCCGCTGCGCGGCAGGCACCTGCAGCCGCGCCAGTACGGCAGTCCAGTGGCTTTGACGACATGGACGACGACATCCCGTTCTGACCCAAGCCCGACGTGCCGTGATCACACGGCACCGTGTTCACACCTTCAATCGATGCTCACCATGGTCAAAGTAGTTGTTGCAGAAGATCATGCGCTGGTCCGTCAGGGCATCAGCATGCTGCTGTCGGCCAGCGGTGGGTTCGAGCTGGTGGCCGAAACCGCGTTGGGCAGCGAGGTCGAATTGCTGGTGGCGTTTCACTGTCCCGACCTGCTGCTGCTGGATCTCGCGCTCAGCGACAGCTCGGGCATCGAGGTGACTCGCAAGGTGAAAAAGGTTGCGCCCGCAACCAAGGTGTTGATCGTCACCGGCAACGTCTATCCAGGATCGGTGGCCAATGCGTTTGCCGCCGGGGCAGACGGCTTTGTGCTGAAGCATGAACAAGGCTCGGAATTGCTCGAAGCCATTCAGGCTGTGCTGGCGGGCCGGCGCTACGTCAGCCAGCAAGTGTCCAAAGGCTTGGACAACACCGCCAACGCGCGCTCCAGCGGCCATGGCATGACGCAATCGTTGACTCAACGCGAACAACAGATCGTCCGCATGATTGCCAAGGGCGGTAGCAACCAGGAAATCGCAGACGCCCTGCACATCAGCGTTCTCACGGCGCGCAAGCACCGGCAAAACGTGATGCTCAAACTGGGTCTGCACAACGGCGCCGAGATCGCCGCGTACGCCATCCAGTCGGGACTTGCCGAAGCCCCCGACATCGACAGCAACCTGTAGCCGGAAGCGTTGATCGGTCAGTTTTTCGCAAAATAGTGCTCATGCATTATTGGGGGTGGGGGTCTCCGGGCGAGATACTTCATCCCATGGTGAACGCATCTTCGGTCACCAAGCCAACCCCAGAGAAGCGAGGCAGATCATGGACATGACCGCATTCACGTTCGGTGTCATCAAACACTTGGGCCGCAAGAACGAGGTGAGGGCGCAGAACAACGAAGACGTCGATTCAGAAATCATGCCCTCCTCGATTTCAGACGACTACCAACAACTGATCCAGGACTGCTTCAGGGCCCTGGGCCTGGACGGTGGACAGATCCGGGTCATGGTCCGCTCGGTCGGGCTGAACCCCAGCGGCCTGGAGATCTACGCAGCCTTCATCAAGGTCGTGCACTGGGACAATCGGGTCGTGGACATGCTCGGCAAGATGCCGAGCATCGAGAAGAAAATCGACCGCCGCGTGCGCCAGAGCTCGATGCTGCGCTACAGCGCTTTCGCCGGTCTGTGGTTTCGTTCACCGGCCAACGCCACGGGTTCGGTTGCCACGATGCATTGAGTCACACCCAGCCGGTGGCTGAAACAACAAGGGCCTTGCCGCGATGCGGCAAGGCCCTTGTTGTTTGAGGCGGCGAAGTTCAGTGCCAGGTCAAAGGACCCACAAGGCCAAATTGTTTGGGCAACAAGCCTGCCAACGCAAACAATTGATGCTTGGCGGCCAACCTGCGCGCCTGCAGCGCCAGCACGGCGTGCATGCGCCGACTCTCTTCGACGATGGCATCGGTGAAGTGAAGCGCGCTCCCAGAACCATGGCGAAATCCGGTCTCGGCGGTACGACGCAAGGAACGCGCCCTCACAAAACAGGCATGCTCGCGATCCAGGTTCAGCATGGCGTCCAGGTAGGCTTCGCGGGCGGCAGAGAAGTCCGCCGCGGCCTGGGCCCTGACTTCTTCCATGCGCGCAATCCAGGTATGAACGCCCTCTGGAGCGCGGCATGACTCCAGCGGACGCTCGGTGCGCCCATCGGCCAGGTAGCGGGCTCGCTGCCGAAGGCTGAAATGCACGTCCGCATGAGTCCACAAACAAGCTTCGGCCAGACGGTCCATCTCGTCGGCCGGCAATGGGCCCACGGTGTCCACCACGGACTCCAGTTGCGCCGGCAGCAGGCGGGTGTGGTGCGTAAAGCGCCTGCCGGTCCGGTTCCATTCACGCACCGCTTCAGACACCTTGTCACGCTCGGCCATCAGCAGTGTCGTGATACGCCGATGGTCGGTCTGGTGCGCCTGCCCGGCTTCCACGCGGGCGGCCACCATCTCCAGCACGGTCTCCATCTCCCGTTGGGTGGAAATCGCGTTCTGGAGCTGAAGGCGCGCGGTGTCCAGGTGCAGGCAAATGTCCAGTGTGGTGTTGATCAGGTCGTTCAACCGACGCAGGGCAGGCTCATCGGCCACCGCCAGCGATGCATCGGACGAACCTGCATCCGACGGCTCGGACACACGGGATATTCCCTGCGGCATCGGCAGTTCTGATCCTGCGCCCATGTTGCCGCCGTTGCTCCGATCAAGCGTCAGAACATGACGCAGAACCGACGCGAGCGTCATGGGTTGGTGGGTCTGGCCGGCTGCGCGCTCGGCGACGGTCTCACCCAACCGGACGGGCGCCGGAACGGTGGGCGCTTCGGCGCGAGTCGTCGGGCTCGAAGGGCCGTGTTGCAGGGTCGGTGCGGAACGCTCTGTCATGCTCAGCTCTTCCAAAATAGACTGGGGAGACTGCAGTCTCTGGGCTGGCGTGCGGCGTCTCAATAACGCCGGCGCAGTATTTTCCAGATAGGCTGTTGCCGACTTCACAGGTCTGCCATGGATTTTTTCGAATGCCGCGACTACGATGGCTTTTCCCGGCCCCGCCATCGAAGGACACGCCCGAATCCCATGCGAAACCCCGAATCGATTCCTTGGGATCAACTCCCTGGCCTGTCGGCCGCGCTGGGACACGGTGCTGCGCTGCTGAGCGCCTCGCCCGCCTTCATGGAAATGCACCGCACGCTCGGCGCGCCTGCCGACTGGACGGCGTGTCTGGCAACCGATTCGCGCAAAAGGCTTCTGGTCAGTCTGCGAAGCCAGGCCGACTTCCATCTGCCGCTGGAGCTGTTCACGTCCGAACCATCTGCTGCAAATCAATCACAACGATGGTTGACTTGCGATGCGCACTGGGTGCCGGCGTCCGCACACCACGTGTGCCACTGGGCAGACATCACGGGCATTGAAGCGGCTCGACTCCAAGCGAAAGCGCTCGTTGAACGCGTGCGTTTGATATTCAAGAAGCTGCCAGTGATGGTGGCCCATTTCGGCCCGCGCCCGAACAACCGCTGCGAGTTTGCCAACCATCAATTCGCCGCACTGTTCGGGCTCGACGAACAGTCGATCATTGGTGTCCCCGCGCTTGATCTCATCGGCAAGAACCTGCGCGAAACAGTGGTTCCTTTCCTGCGAAGCGCGCTCAGAGAGCGCGCGCCAGTGACATTTCCCTTTGAATTCATCACCACCAACGGCATCCCGTTGTGGCTTGAAGTGACGGTGACCTTTGCCGGCGATGCGCACGACACCGGCGCCGACAAAGGGTTTTTTTACCTGATCACGGACATCACCGAGCGCCACAAAACGGAGTTCGCCCTGCGCGAATCAGAGGACCGGTTGTCGCGCTTCATGAATGCAAGCGAAGAGGGCGTGGTGTTCCACCGCGACGGTCTGATCACCGATGCGAACCCGGCCGCCAGCCGCCTGCTGGAAACGCCCTTGCACGGCTTGCTCGGTCGGTCGGTCACAGAGCTGGTACCCCCCGAATACCGAGCGCGAGCCATCAACGTGATTGCCTCGGGCGCGGACGTGGCCTACGAGAGCGAGATCTTCAACGTCCGCGGCGAGCGCATCCCGGTGGAGATCATCGGACGCTCCATGATGCGCAACGGCGAGCGCTTGCGCATGGCCGTCGTGCGCGACATCCGCGACCGCCGCGAGGCCCAGGCCCGCATCCACGAACTCATCGAAGGCCTGCGCTCCGAGAAAGACAAGGCCGAGGCCGCCGACCGCGCCAAGTCCGTCTTCCTGGCCGCCGCCAGCCACGACCTGCGCCAGCCCATCCACGCCCTGGGCCTCTTCCTCACCGCCCTGCGCTCCATGTCCCAGTCCACCAGCGTGCGCACCAACGACCTGGCCGAGATCTGCCGGCGCATGCAGGCCTCCCTGGACGGCTTGGGCCAGCTCCTGAACATGCTGCTGGACGTCTCCCGCCTGGACGCCAACGCCGTGCAGGTCGAGCGCGCCCCCACCAGCGCCCAGCGCCTGCTCGAAGAACTCGACCAGGACTTCCACCAGCTCGCCGGCGAGAAAGGCCTGCGCCTGCACGTGGCCAGCTCGCGCCTGTGGGTCGACACCGATCCCACCGTGCTGCGCCGCATCCTCGTCAACCTGGTCTCCAACGCCGTGCGCTACACCTCGCGCGGGCGCGTGCTCATCGGCTGCCGCCTGCGCGGCACCGAGGTCGAGTTCCAGGTCTGGGACAGCGGCATCGGCATCCCGCCCGAGCAGCGCGACGCCATCTTTGGCGAGTTCTTCCAGATCGGCCAGAGCACCGCCGCAGGCCACGAGTCCCACGGACTGGGGCTGGGTCTGTCCATCGTCAAACGCTCGGCCTTGCTGCTGGGTGCGCCACTGGACCTGCGCTCCACCTCCGGGCGCGGCTCCATGTTCAGCATCCGCGTGCCGCGCTGCGAGGCTCCATTGCACACCACTGCGGTCGTGCAGGAGCCGCTCTACCCGCAATCGGTCGCACGCAAGGGCGTGCTGGTGATCGATGACGACGAGCAGGTGCTCGCAGCCATGCGCAGCGTGCTCGGCGCATGGGGCCACCACGTCTTCTGCGCCACCTCCCCCGACGAGGCGGTCGTCATGGCCATCTCCCACGCCAGCGACATCAACCTGCTCATCTCCGACTACCGCCTGGGCGGCAACGTCACCGCCATCGACGCCATCCGCGCCGTGCACGCCTGCCTCCCACGCTCCATCCCCACCTACATCCTCACCGGCGACACCTCCCCACAGCGCCTCCTCGAAGCCTCTCAACTCGGCTTCCCCATCCTGCACAAACCCATCGACGCCCACACCCTGCGTACCATCCTGGGCAAGTGAGTGAAGGCAATGGTGGGCGGTCAGTCGATCAAGGCTTGCACACGGCCCTGCAGACTGTCCAACGTCAACACCGAAGCCGCCAGCGGCTCGCCCACCCGAAGTCCGACCCGGCTGAAAACCCCCCGGCGAAACGGCCGCACCATGGCCACCGCTTCGCCGTTGCGGACCTCCACCCGGCTGAAGTACGAACCCCAGAGATTGCTCAACCCCATCGGAATCACGGTGGGCCTCAAGCCCTCGCTGGCGGCCATCTCCAGGATCTTCACCACACCGCCCTTGAACGGCTGCAGTTGACCGTCGCGAGTGATGCCGCCTTCGGGAAAGATCGCCAGCAACTCGTCCTCGCGCAGCACCGCCACCGCCGCCTCGAACGCAGCCTCGTAAGCCCGCGCATCTTCCTTTTGCGGCGCGATCGGAATCGCCTTGGCCAGCTTGAACAGCCAGCCCAGCAGCGGCACCTTGAAGATGCGGTGGTCCATGAGGAAACGGATCGGGCGCGGGCTGGCGGCCATGAGCAGCACCGCGTCGACAAAACTCACGTGGTTGCACACCAGAACCGCTGCGCCCTGCGTGGGAATGTGCTCGTCGCCGCGCACCCTGAAGCGGTACACCAGCCGTGAGGCCACCCAGGCCACAAAGCGGATCAGGTACTCGGGCACCAGCATGAAGATGTAGAACGCCACCACCGCGTTGGCCAGACCCACCAGCAGGAACATCTGCGGAATGGTGAAACCGGCCGACAGCAAGGCACCGGCGATGACGGCGCTGGCGATCATGAACAGCGCGTTGAGGATGTTGTTGGCCGCGATGATGCGGGCGCGGTGCGTGGGTTGGCTGCGCATCTGGATCAGCGCGTACATGGGCACGCTGTACAGGCCGGCAAACAGGCTGAGCAGGGTGAGATCGGCGAGCACGCGCCAGTGGGCTGGCTGGGCGATGAACTCACTCAGGCCCAGCGAACTCGCCGGTGGAAGGCCCCGGGACGCGAAGTACAGATCGATCGAGAACACACTCATGCCGATCGCACCCACCGGCACCAGGCCGATCTCGACGTGCCGGCGCGAGAGTACCTCGCACAAGAGGGAACCGGTACCGATGCCGATGGAGAACACGATCAGCAGCAGCGAAGCCACCTGCTCGTTGCCGTGCAGCACCTCTTTGGCAAAACTCGGAAACTGGCTCAGGAACACCGCGCCGAAGAACCACATCCAGCTGATCCCCAGCACCGAGCGGAACACCACCGTGTTGCCGTGCGCGAGCTTCAGGTTGCGCCAGGTCTCGGCGAACGGATTCCAGTTGATGGTGAGCCCAGGGTCGGTGGCCGGCGTGGCGGGCACCGCCTGCGCCGTGAGGCGGCCGATGACGGCCAGCGCCACACAGCTGAAACCCACGTGGTGAGCGCCGATTTCGGGCACCGCGATGATGAGCCCACCCGCCAGGTTGCCCAGCAAGATGGCCACAAAAGTGCCCATCTCCACCATGCCGTTGCCCCCTGTGAGTTCGCGCTCGCTCAGGTGGTTGGGCAGGTAGGCGAACTTCACCGGACCGAATAACGTGGAGTGCAGACCCATCAGGAAGGTGCAGAGCAACAGCAGCGGAATGTTCGTGGTGAAGAACGCCCACGCGGCCAGCGCCATGATGCCGATCTCCAGCCGCTTCACAAACACGATCAGCGTCTTCTTGTCCAGCTTGTCCGCCAGTTGCCCGCTGGTGGCCGAAAACAGCAAAAAAGGCAAGATGAACAGCGCACCGATCACCAGCCCGGCCAGCGCCGGCGGCAACCAGCTCACCTGCAACTGGTAGGTGACCAGCACGGTGAAGGCGAACTTGAACAGGTTGTCGTTGGCAGCACCCAGGAACTGCGTCCAGAAAAATGGCGCAAAGCGGCGCTGGCTCAGCAGTGCGAACTGACCGCCCTCGGCGGGGTGCGATGGGGACACGGACATGGCTGGATTCTCCAATTGTTGCGGGGGCGCCTCTCAGCCCATCGCCGCAGGATGGACGGGCGGATTGTGACCGAGCCACCCGGCTGAGCGCAGGGGGGAGTGTCGAAGCCGCGATCGCTTGAAGCATCGCATTCCGATACAGTGCCCATGCGGAGAACCCTGAGTATCGATAAAGAAGACTCAACCACCACGACCATGAGCACCACCACCGACCTCGTCACCGCCCTCAAACAGGAACTGAAGGCCGCTCGCATGACCTACGCCGATCTGGCGCAGGCCATGGGCATGGCCGAATCGAGTGTGAAACGCATGCTGGCCAAGGGCGACATGTCGTTGTCCAAGGTGGACGCGATCTGCCGCGCCCTGCGGCTGGACTTCGCCGATCTCGCGCGCCGCGTGGCCGACGCCCAGCCGCTCTTGCGCGAAATGACGCAGGAGCAGGAGCGCGCGGTGGTGGCCGACAAGAAGCTGCTGCTGGTGGCCATCTGCGTGCTGAGCCAGTGGACGCTGGAGCAGATCACCGCGCGCTACCGCCTGAGCGAAGCCGACTGTGTGAAGAGCCTGGCCCAGCTCGACCGCATCGGCATCATCGAACTGCGCCCGCTCAACCGCTACCGACTCAAACTGGCCAAGACCTTCCGCTGGCGGCCGCACGGCCCGGTGATGAACTATTTCCGCGACCACGCCCTGCTCGACTACTTTCGCGGTGGCTTTGACGGTACGGGTGAGGGCCTGATGCTGGTGCACGGTTCGGTGAGCCGCACGCTCGCACCCATGTTCATGGATCGCTTGCAGCGCGTGGCACAAGACTTTGCGCAGCAGCACCAGACCGACCAGAAACTGGCCGAGAAAGACCGCGAGGGTTACACCCTCGTGCTGGCCATGCGCAGCTGGGAATTTGAAGCCTTCGCCCAGCTGCGGCGCTGAGCCGACCCGACTTTGCGGCCCGGCTGGCATGATGTCGGGCTTTGCTTGACCGCCTGAATGCAGGACACCATGAATCCGAACGCCTCCGAACCCGCCGACGCCGCAACGCCGGCGCCCGCCGAAACAGACATCGGGAACCGCCTCCCGGCACGCGGCGGGCGCAACCGCCGTGGCCCGGCGCCCCAGCGTGCGCAGCGGGGTGGTGCAAGCCTGCCCGGTGGTGCCCCCCACCCGATGCTGGACCAGCTCGCCGAACTCTACCCGGCGTTGTTCGGAGCCGAGTTTCTGCCCATGAAGCGCGGCATCTTCCAGGACCTGCTCCAAGCGCATCCCGACACGCTGGACAAGGACGGCCTGAAAGCCGCCCTGGCTCTGCACACGCGATCGACCCGTTACCTCACCGCCGTGGCCAGCGGCCAGCCGCGCTGCGCCCTGAACGGCCAGCCGGTGGAAGACCTGGCCCCCGAACACGTGCACCACGCGTTGGTGGAGGTGTTTCGCCGCCGACAGGGTCGCGCACCGCAAGACCTGAGGCCCAAGCTGCGCCAGCGCATCGAGCAGGCCTTTGAAGCTTCGGGCATGGGCGCCGAAGCCTACGCCGCACTGGTGCAGACGCGCGACGAAGCCGTGAATGCGCTGACGCAGGAGGCACTGGACGCGGTGGTCGCCCGTGCGGCCAAAGACGCGGCGCTGCTGCGCGCGTTTGAAGCCAGCGGCAAGACGGTGGACGAGTTCGCCGACATGTACGGCATGGGCGGGGCGGATGCAAACCGCACGCTGGAGCGGGCCCGCGCCCGCGCGGTCAAGCCCGCCTGAGGATCAGGCGGCAGGCATTGTGAACACCGTCAGCACCCCGGTGTAGCCATACAACCGGTGGTGCGCGATCTCGCCGCCGGCGAAGAAGCCCACCAGCGGCACATCGCCCAACGCGCGCCGCACCACCTGCAGCTCGGCGCTCGGGCTGCCGAAATGCGGGCCACCCCGGCCCGCACAACTCACATAGATGGCGCCCGCAATGCGCCGCGCCGGGTGCGGCGCAGCGTCCGCCTCGGCAGCGGTCAAGGCACTGGCCATCGACAGGCTGAGCTCTTCGGGCTCAAGTTCTTCACGCACTTCCGAGCACACGCGGATCAGGTCGGCTCGCGCGGCCTGCACATTGCGCTCGCAAAACGCCAGCCGGGTGCCCTCGGGCGCCTGGTCGCCAATGGCCACGCCGCGGCGTCCCGGGTCCAGACCGATCAGGTGCCGCACCATCACCTCGGTGCCGAACTGCCCGCGCAGCTGAGGGCCACTGGCAGGCAGCTCGACATCCACATCGGGGTGCGGCTGCGTCAGCCCCACCAGCGTGGCGCGCAGGCGCGGCATGGCCAACTCGGGCTGCTCCAATGAAATGTCGAGTTCGCGCAGCAGCACGTCCAGCGCGGGTTCACCGTCGAGCTTGAGCACGAGGTTGCCGTCGGACTCGGTGACGGTACGCTCCTTGTCCACCGGCTGCGCCCCCTGCGTGACGCGCGAGACGATGCCCACATCGGCCCCGAACGCCACACCGCTCAAGCCGCCCAGGAACACGCCGCTGGCCGCACCCTGGCCGCTCAGGTTGCCCGCGCTGCTGAGCGAAAACTGCACGCTTTGCCCCCGGCTGCCGGCCAGCCCACCAAACACATAACCGCTGCCGGTGCGCTCGGCCACCTCGGCGATCAGCTCGTTGAGTTCGGGCGTGCCGCCGTCGGCGTGCACCAGAGCGGTGTGGGCCACAAAGACGCCCGATCCGGCTGCGCGTCCGCTCGCCGCCAGCGGCGCCACACCGCTGAACACACGGTACTGGTCGGGGTGCAGGTCGCACAGCATCACGCACAGTGCGGGTTCGTCGAAATACTCCACGTTGTTCGCCGACACGCCCACCCCCACCGTGCCGGCCCAGTCGGTCACCTCGGGCAGCTCCGCACTCAGGTGCTCCAGGATCGCCTGGGCCTCGGCGGCGTAGTGGTCGGTGATGTACAGGAGTGCCAGCGAAGGCGCCTTTGCGTACTCGGGCAGGGCCATCTGGCCGCGCAGTTGCGCCAGTACCAGGGCGGCGGCCATGCGCCATTGCGGATGGGTGGCGTGGGCGTAGGGAAAGAGTTTCATCGGGAGTCGACCCAGCAACAGCTCAGGGATTCAGCGTCGGCGAGCGGATTTGGCTGCTGCGGTCTTGCGGGCAGCGGGTTTTGGGGGAGTGGCCTTGCGGGCCCCGCCTTTTTTGGCCGCGGCCTTGGGCTTGGCCGACAGTGCAGCGGTCGGCTGCAGCCCGGCAAAGCCAGGGAAAAACGCGGTGGGCATGGTCCAGTCGCCCGCAGCCATGGGCTGGGCTGCGGGTGCGCGGGTGGGTGCCTTTTTGGCCACAGGCCGGGGCGCTGCCTTTTTGGCTGGTGCGGTGACGGCGCGGGCCGCTGCGCGACCCATGCCAGCGGCCGTGCCCACGTTGCGCGCCACCGTGCCGCCGATGCTGCGCGCGGCCTTGCCGGCCATGCCGGTGGCGGCTTTCACGGCCTGGTCGGTCAGGCCCGAGGCCACCTGGCGGGTGGTGTCCAGGGCGGTCTGTTTGGCCACGTCCTTCATCGCGTTGGAGGCAATCTGCTGAAACTGTTGCGAGATCGCGCCCCACCACTGCATCGGATCCACCACCCCGCCGGCGGCCGGTGGTGCGGCCGGAGCGGTCGTCTTGCGGGCCTTGCTGCGGGGTGCCGGTTCTGGCGCCTCCGCTTCTTCGGGCTCGGCCTCTTCGTCCGGGTCGGCCTTGGGTGCGTTGCCATAGGTGCGCGCCGGGATCTCAAGCCCGGCGAACTGGGCGGGTGCTGCGGCAGGTGCCGCGCCGGTGAAGCTGGCCAGCGTGTCGGCGGCCTTGATCTTGAGTGCGTTGGCCACATCGCCCATGCTGAAGTTCATGCTCTTGAGCGTGGAGAGCGTCATCTTCTGCACTTCGAGGGCCTGGATGGTCGCGCCGAGCGCCTTGGAATTCTGGTCGAGCCAGAAGTGCACCGCCTTGAGTTCCTCGATGCGCTTTTCCAGGTCTTCCACATTGAAGGTGGGCGCCACCCAATGGCCCAGGTTGGGCATTTGCGGGATGTTCTGCCCGATGCCCTGCGCCACACCGCCGGCAGCCTGGCCAGCGAGGTTCTGCAGGAACTCGAAACCGGGCACGAACTTGCCGAATCCGCTGCTGGGCGCGTCGCTCATGGATGTCTCCTGTTGTGGGTCAGGGGCGACTGCCGTGTTGCCGGGCCTCAGCCGTCCACGCCGTAGCGGGGGGCACGACGTTCACGCAAGGATGCCACACCTTCGCGCACGTCGGGACCGGCAAAACCCATGAATTCCAGCGCCAGCGACGTGTCGAACGCAGGGCCCGCCTGGCGCAGCCAGTTGTTGAGCGAATACTTGGTCCAGCGGATGGCGGTCTGGCTGCCGCTGGCCAGGCGGTCGGCCACTTCATAGGCCTTGCCGAGCAACTGCTCGTCGTCCACCGCGAGCGACACCAGCCCGATGCGCTCGGCCTCCTCGCCGCTGATGGGATCGCACAGCAGCAGGTAGTACTTGGCCTTGGCCAGGCCGCACAGCAGTGGCCAGACGATGGCCGCGTGGTCGCCCGCGGCCACGCCCAGGCGCGTGTGGCCGTCGACGATCTTCGCGCTCTTGGCTGCGATCGAGATATCGGCCAGCAGGCCGGCCACCAGGCCCGCGCCCACAGCCGGGCCGTGCATGGCGCTCACGATCGGCTTGTCGCAGTTGATGACGTTGTAGACCAGATCGCGCGCCTCCTTCCACACCCGCGTGCGCACCTCGAAGTCGGTCGCCATGTCCTGCACCAGCGCGAGGTCACCCCCGCCCGAGAAGCCCAGGCCGCTGCCGCGCAACACGGCGCAGCGCACGCTGTCGTCGCGACCCACGTCGCGCCAGATCTCGCTCAGCTCCCAGTGGCCCTCATGCCCCGCGGTGGGCAACTTGCCGTTGCCGCCGGGTCCGTCGGCGCGCATGCGGATGTCGAGTACCGAGGGCACGCCAGCCACGGCAGGGCCGCGCCGGGTGATGTCCAGGGTCTGGTAGCGGCTGTAATCCACGGTGGTCATCAGGGTCTCCTCGGGCAATCGGGTTATGAATCAGGGGCGCGTCGCGAGCCCATGCGATCGCTGGATTGTGATTGACGTGCATCAACCCGGCGAGGCATCAAAAGGCGCACCATGGCAGCCATCAACGGCTCAACAAACGATATGCCCGTCCCGAGGAGAACCGCATGACCGCCCGTATTTCCGATACCTTCGCCGCCCAGCTTGAGGAGATGCGCATCGACGTACTCGCCCAGTTGCGCGCCCAGCATGGTGGCGCCATGAGCCGGGCCGAATCGGCCGCCGAAGCTTTGGGTAGCGCCAGCGACGACCAGGCCCAGGCCAACACCGAACGCGAATTGACCTTCGCACTGGAGGAGCGCGAGTCGGCCGAGCTGATCGAGATCGACGCAGCGCTGCAGCGAATCGCCGACGGCAGCTTCGGCCTGTGTGTCGACTGCGGCGTGTCCATTCCCGCAGCGCGGCTGCACGCCAACCCCACGGCCATGCGCTGCATCGACTGCCAGACCAAGGCCGAGCACTGAAACCTGCAGCGGCTGGGTATGCTGCGGACATGAACGCCTCCGCCACCACCCTGACCACCCGCAGCCTGTTCCACTTCGCCTTCAACGTCACCGACCTGATGGAGGCGCGCCGCTTCTATGGCGGTGTGCTCGGCTGCCTTGAAGGCCGCAGCACCGAGACCTGGGTCGACTTCGACTTCTTCAGCCACCAGATCTCGCTGCACCTGGGTGAGCCGTTCAAAACAACGCGCACCGGGCGCGTGGGTGACCACCTGGTGCCCATGCCGCACTTCGGTCTCGTCTTGTTGTTGCCCGAGTGGCGAGCGCTCGCAGAGCGCCTCGGGCGTGCCGGTGTCGAATTCGTGCTGCCACCCCAGGTGCGTTTTGAAGGGCAACCGGGCGAGCAATGGACGATGTTTTTCTGCGACCCCTTCGGCAACCCGATCGAGGTCAAGGGATTTGCGTCGCTGGCGCAGGTTTATGCCAGCTAGCCACTCCCGTTCGGGCTGAGCCTGTCGAAGCCCTCTGCTCCGATCATCCTGAGCTTGTCGAAGGGCAAGCTCAGGGCGAACGGGGTGTACCTCAAGCCTGCAATGGGGACACCTTCTGATCAATCGCACCGAAGATCGACTGACCGTCCTTGCCCTTCATCTCGATGCGGATGGTGTCGCCGAACTTCATGAAGGCGGTTGAGGGTTGACCATCCAGGATGGTTTCGATGGCGCGCTTTTCGGCAATGCAGCTGTAGCCCTTGGGCCACTCCTTGCGGCCGTCCACCTCGATCGCTTTGTTGCTCACCGTGCCGCTGCCCACGATGGAGCCGGCGCGCACGTTGCGCGTCTTGGCGATGTGAGCGATGAGTTGCCCGAAATGGAAAGTCATCTCGGGACCGGCTTCACACATGCCCACCTTGCGGCCGTTCCAGGTGCTCTGCAGCGTGAGGTGCACACGGCCGCCCTGCCAGGCGTCGCCCAGCTCGTCGGGCGTGATCGCCACCGGGCTGAATGCGGTGGCGGGTTTGCTCTGGAAGAAGCCAAAACCCTTGGCCAGCTCGGCCGGAATGAGGTTGCGCAGCGACACGTCGTTGGCCAGCATCAGGAGGCGAATGCCGTCCAGCGCCTGCTCGGGCGTGGCGCTCATGGGCACGTCGCCGGTCACCACCGCGATCTCGGCTTCGAAGTCGATGCCGAAGTCTTCGCTGGGCACCACCACGTCGTCGGTGGGTCCGATGAAGTCGTCGCTGCCGCCCTGGTACATCAGCGGATCGGCGTAGAACGACGGCGGCACCTCGCTGCTGCGCGCCGCGCGCACCAGCTCCACATGGTTGATGTAGGCCGAGCCGTCGGCCCATTGGTAAGCGCGGGGCAGCGGGGCCATGCACATCGCCGGGTCGAACGGAAACGCGTGGCGCGTCTTGCCCTGGTTGAGGGTGACGTAGAGGTCGTGCAGTTGGGGGCTATGGAAGTTCCAGTCGTCCAGCGCCTGCTGCAGTTTGTGCGCAATGCCGGTCGCATAATGCGCCGTGCTCAGGTCGCGCGAGACCACAACGAGTTGTCCGTCGCGCGAGCCGTCCTTGTAGGTGGCGAGTTTCATGGGTGTCTCCTGAGTGTTCCGCGGGAGGCGGCGCCAGTGGCTTTATGGATGGTTACGATTAGTGAAATCGATTAACCTATTCGTAAAACAAGGATTCTAGGCGATGCCCCGGGAACGCGGGTGACTGGACACACATTGCGTTGAACCTGTTTGCCCCTCGACCGTCCTACTGTTCAGCGCCGCCCATGTCCACCGCCCAACGCAACGCCCTCACCCCCCCAGTCGCCGCCGAAGCAGACGACGAGCCGCAGCGCGCGGGCATCCAGTCGGTGGAGGTGGGCTTCGAACTGCTCAATGCCTTGTCCGAAGCCCCGGGCGCGCTGATGCTGCGCGACCTGGCCGCCGCCGCCGGCATGAGCGCGGCCAAGGCCCACCGCTACCTCGTGAGCTTCCAGCGCATGGGTCTTGTGGTGCAAGACTCCGTGAGCACCCGCTACGACCTGGGCCCGGCCGCGCTTCGCCTGGGCCTGGCCAGCCTCTCGCGCATCGACGCGGTGAAGCTGGCCCGAGAGCGCATGGACCTGCTCATTGCAGAGACCGGTCACACGCTGGCCATCGCGGTGTGGGGCAACCAGGGACCGACAATGGTGCACTGGATCGAAGCGCCGCAAACCGTGCCGGTCACGCTGCGCCTGGGCGACGTGATGCCGCTGCTCACCTCGGCGACCGGCCGGTGTTTTGTCGCCTTCATGGGCAGCGAGGGGCGCGACGCCCAGCGCATCGGCCCCATGGTCCGCGACGAACTGACACGCCTGAAAAAATTGCCACGCAGCGGATCACCGTTGACGGACGTGCCGCACAACCTGCAGGAGGTGCAGGCGCTGCTGGACGAGACCCGCCGCCACGGCCTGGCCCGCGTGGTGCACAGCCTGCTGCCCGGCGTGGGCGGCTTTTGCGCACCGGTTTTCGACGCGCAGGGCCGCCTGGCGCTGGGCCTGGTGGTGTTGGGCTCGGTGGCCACACTCGACACCGAATGGACGGGTGCACCCGCCCGCGCCGTTCTCCAGAGCGCACGCCAGCTCAGCGCCGATCTCGGCCACCGCCCGGGCGCGCACAGTCCATGAGCACCATGCGCACACCCGCCCCCGCACCGCGCTGGCCCACGCTGCTGGTGCTGATCGCCGGTGTTCTGGGGGTGCACCTCGCGCTGCTGGTGGGCGAGCTGCCCGGCTTGCCCAAAACAATGCAAGGCATGGCCCCCGCCGTGTTGCCGGCTCCTTTGCAGCCGGCTCCTGGGGAGGCACGGCCGGCTGAGGGCGCTGCGCAACCCACGGCCATGGCGCGCGTGAGCACCGTGCGCTGGATCGTGCCCCCCGCGCCGGCACCCGCTCGGACCACATCCACCACCGCGCGGCCAACACCCCCAACCCGGCCACCGGCCCCACCGCCGGTGCCGGCACCGCTGCAAGTGCCGGCGGTGGAACAGACTGCACCGCGCGCCGAGCCCTTGGCGCAGGCCATGACGGAGCCACCGGTGGTGACAGAGGCCGCGATCACCGAGCCGATGCCGGTGGAGCGCCTGGCCCTGGCCGATGCCAAGGCGCCCGAGCCCACCCCCCCGCAAGCCAATGCCAATGCCAACGATGAGGAAGCCGCGACAGACGCACCCGACCACGAGCTGATGGCCGCCGCTGCCGTCAAGAAGCGCACACCAGCCAGCGCGCGTGCCCTGCCCCCGGCGCAACCGCCAACCAGCACCCGGCTCGACTACGCCGTGACAGGTCGCATCAAGGGCATCGCCTACAACGCCGAAGGCCTGCTCGACTGGACGCTGGCCGACGACCGCTACAGCGCCCGCATGGAAATGAAGGTATTCCTGCTGGGCAGCCGCGTGCAGACCAGCACCGGCCGCGTGGGCCCCGCCGGCCTGAGCCCGGAGCGCTTCGCCGACAAGGGCCGCAGCGAAAAGGCCGCCCATTTCGACGCCGAACAGAACCGCATCCGCTTCAGCAACAACGCCCCCGAGGCCGTGTTGCTGCCCGGCGCGCAGGACCGTCTGAGCCTGTTCCTGCAGATCGCAGGCCTCCTGCAGGCGCGGCCGCAGGCCTATGCGAGCGGGCAGACCATCGAGATGCAGGTGGCCGGCACGGGCGATGCGGACATCTGGCGCTTCAAGGTCGGCGATGAATCCACGCTGGTGCTGCCGGCAGGCGAGATGCGCGTGCGACAGCTGGTGCGCCTGCCGCGCAAGGAATTCGACAGCACCGTGGAGATGTGGCTGGCACCCGGACTGCAACACCTGCCGGTGCGCCTGCGCGTGACCCAGGCCAGCGGCGATGTGGCCGACCAGCAGCTCAGCAGGCTGCCGTAGGCGTTTGGACCTCATTTGTGCCGGAAAACACACGCATCTTGAAATCAGGCGGAACGTTGCCAAGTAAAGAGCACTCAGAACTTCAAGACCGCCCAGGTTTGCCGATATAAGAGATACCGGAAGCCGGTTTTCCCAACACAAGGAATTTCAGTCATGAACATGCTCTACGACTCGGATGCCTTCGCTGTGGTCCACATCCTGGCCAACGCACCTGCCGAGGGTGAAGACACTTCCGCACAGGGCCCGCAGATTCCCCGCCACGGCTTCGAGATCGTGGACAAGCGCTCGGGCAAAGAGGTGTACCTCGACGGCTCCTGGGCCGAGATGTTCCAGATCCAGATCACCGCGTGGCAGCAAACCACCCCTTCGCAGGAAGAGGTGGAAGACACGCTCGAGGGCTATGCAGAACTGGCGCAAATGCCCGTCGTGATGCACTGAGAGCGTTGCAACCTCGCTCCAAAAGCCCGGCTTGCCCGGGCTTTTTCACGTCTGGCTTTCACGTGTGGCGGTAGCGCCAGCGGTACACCGGCTCGGCCAACACGAGCACCGCCACCAGCCGGCAGACCTGAAAGGCGGTGACCACGGGCACGCCGAGCTGCAGCACCTTGGCGGTGATGGCCATCTCGGCGATGCCACCCGGGGCGGTGCCCAGCAGCAGGGTGGCGGGATGCAGGCCGGTGGCTTTCGACAGGACCCAGCCGAACAGCGCGCAGATCCCCATCATGAAGAAACTGGCGAAGGCCACCGAAGCCAGCCAGCGCGGGGCCGTGTGCACGAACGCGGGCGTGAAGCGCACGCCCAGACTCACACCGATGACCAACTGCGCTGCGTTTGAAAGCGGCTGCGGAATGGCCGACCAGGCGACGCCCGAGAGCGTGACCACCATGGTCACCACCAGCGCACCCATGAACCACGGGTTGGCGCGGCCCAGCCGCTGCATCACCAGCGCCCCCACCAGCGTGAGGCTGGCCAGCATCAACAGACCGGTGGGCTGCACGTCGCGCTGACCGAGGGTGAGCGTGTCCAGGCCACTCACACCCCAGGCCTGCAGCGCAAACGGAATGGTGAGTGTGACCAGCAACACGCGCAGGCTGTGCGCGGCGGCCACGAGGTCGGTGCGGGCGCCCTGGCGCTCGGCGATCAGCGTCATTTCCGACGCGCCACCGATGGCGCCCGCAAAGTAGGTGGTGCTCAGCAACTGCGCAGGCGTGAGGTGGGCCAGGTGCCCGGCATGCAGGCGGCGCAGCCAGGCGCCAAAGCCGAGGCCCAGCAGCAGCGCCCAGGCGATCCCCAGCGCAATCGCCCACCACAGGCTGGCCACCAGCTCCCCCACTGCCGGCGTGAAATAGAGCCCCAGCGCGGTGTCGATCACCCATTGCCCGGTGTTGCGCAGTGGCGTCCAGCTCTCGGTGGATGCGCCGAGCACCGAGACCAGCGAGGTCGCCAGCAGCGGGCCGATCATCCAGGGAATGGGGGTGCTCAGCCACACGCAAAACAGTGCGGCGGCCAGGGCAAGCAAGAGGGTGAAGACAACGCACGGCCACGAAGACGGGCCAAAGGCGGGCAAGGAAGGCACTCGGGTACTGGTGTGAAGCGCCGGCCACACTCGGCAGGCCCCGTAGTATCCGCGCATGACCCGTCGATCCGCTGTCGCACTCTCGATCTGCCTGGCCCTGCTGAGCGCCTGCGCCCACCCGCCACCCGACACCGTGCCCGGCCTGTTGGAGCGCGTGATGCCCACGCCCGTGCTCATGCTCGGCGAGCAGCACGATGCGCCCGAGCACCAGGCGCTTCAGCGCGACGTGGTGCTGGCACTGGCGGCGCGCGGTCAGCTCGGTGCGTTGGTGATGGAAATGGCCGAACAAGGCCGCCAGACCACCGGCCTGCCGGCGGACGCCACCGAAGTCCGGGTGCGTGAAGCCCTGGCCTGGACCGACGATGGAGGCTGGCCCTGGCCCACCTACGGCCCGGTGGTGATGGCGGCGGTTCGCGCCGGGGCACCTGTGCTCGGCGGCAACCTGCCGCGCAGCCAGATGCGTGCGGCCATGGGCGATGCCTCGCTGGAGGGCCGCATCAGCAGCGCGGCGTTGCAGGAACAGCGCGAAGGCATCCGCAGCGGCCACTGCGACCTGTTGCCCGAGAGCCAGATAGGCCCGATGACCCGCATCCAGCTGGCGCGCGACGAGGCGTTGGCGCAAACCACGGTGGCGGCGGTCGAGCAGGCCGGCGCGGGCAAGACGGTGGTGCTGGTGGCCGGCAATGGCCATGTGCGGCGCGACCTGGGCGTTCCGCTGTACCTGCCCAAAACGCTGGCGCACCGCGTGGTGATGGCCCAGGCCGGCGGGCCCAAGGCGGCCTTGCCGTCAGACGCCGTGTGGCTCACACCGCCCCAGCCGCCGCGCGACCACTGCGCCGAACTGCGCGAGCAGTTCAAGCGCTGAAGAGCACGCTCAGGCGGCGCGCTTGATCGCGTCGGCCAGGGTGCCGACCATGGTTTCGATCTGCGACTTCTCGACGATGAAGGGGGGCGCGAACACCAGGTTCTCGCCCGCGTTGCGCACCAGCACGCCGCGGTGGTAGCAGTCCATGAACACGTCGAAGGCGCGCTTGCCCGGCAGGCCAGCCATGGGTGCGAGCTCCACCGCAGCCGCCAGCCCCAGGCTGCGGATGCCGATCACGTTGGGCAGGCCCATGAGTGCGGCGTGCATCGCATCACCCAGCACCGGGCCCATCTCTCCGGCGCGCTCGAACAGTTTTTCTTCGTGGAACAGGTCCAGCGTGGCAATGGCCGCCGCACACGCCACCGGATGACCCGAGTAGGTGTAGCCGTGGAAGAACTCGATGGCGTGCTCCGGTGCGTTGCCGTGCGCGCCCATCATGGCGTTGTAGATGCGGTCGGTGCAGATCACACCGCCCAGCGGGAAGACGCCGTTGGTCACGGCCTTGGCGAAGTTCAGCATGTCGGGCTGCACGCCGTAGTAGTCCGACGCGAACGAGGTGCCCAGGCGGCCGAAGCCGGTGATGACCTCGTCGAAGATCAGCAGGATGCCGTGCTTGTCGCAGATCTCGCGCAGCCGCTTCAGGTAACCCTGCGGCGGCACGTACCAGCCCGCGCTGCCGGCCACGGGCTCGACGATCACCGCGGCGATGTTGCTCGGGTCATGCAGCGGCAGGATGCGGTTTTCCAGCTCCAGCAGCAGGTCTTCGTTCCACACTGGCTGGGTGTTGTGAATGTAGGCGTGGTTCACCGGATCGTGGATGAAACGCAGGTGGTCCACGCGCGGCAGCAGGCTGGTGCCGTAGACCTTGCGGTTGGCTGGAATACCGCCCACCGACATGCCACCGAAACCCACGCCGTGGTAACCGCGCTCGCGGCCGATGAACATGTTGCGGTGGCCCTCGCCGCGCGCGCGGTGGTAGGCCAGCGCCACCTTCATGGAAGTGTCGGCCGCCTCGCTGCCGGAGTTGCAGAACAGCACCTTGTTGAGGTCACCCGGCGCCATGGCAGCAATCATCTCGGCGGCGCGAAAGGCCTTGTCGTTGCTGACGCTGAAGGCGGTGCTGTAGTCCAGCGTGTCGAGCTGCTTCTTGATGGCTTCGTTGATGGGCTTGCGGTTGTGACCCGCGCCCACGCACCACAGGCTGGAGATGCCATCAATGACCTGACGGCCGTCGTGCGTGGTGAAGTGCATGCCGTCGGCCGCCACGAAGATGCGCGGGTCCTTGGCAAAGCTGCGGTTGGGGGTGAAGGGCAACCACTGGTTGTCCATGCGAAGGTCGTTGTAGGCCATGGTTTGACTCCGGCACAAAAGGGATGCCGGAATTGTGGCACCGGTACCCCCATGCCGGGGGCTCCACTGACCCGACCCTGCGCAGGCCCACCCAGGCCCATGCTGCGACAATTGCCCGGCCATGAACCACACCCACGTCCTCACCCTGTCATGCCAGGACCGCCCCGGCATCGTGCACGCCGTCTCAGGCTTTTTGTTCGAGCACGGCGGCAACATCGAAGAAGCCGCGCAGTACAACGACCACGACACCGGCCTGTTCTTCATGCGCGTTCAGTTCGCCTGCGCCCAGCTCACCCAGGAAGACCTGCGCCTGCGCCTGAAGCTGTTTGCCGAGCCCTTCGGCATGCGCTGGAGCCTGCACCCCCTGGCCGAGCCGGTGCGCACCGTGATCTTCGTGAGCAAGGAAGGCCACTGCCTCAACGACCTGATGTTCCGCTGGAAAAGCGGCCTGCTGCCGCTGGACATTCGCGCCATCGTCAGCAACCACCGCGACTTCTACCAACTCGCCGCTGGCTACAACGTACCGTTCCACCACATCCCGGTGACGGCGGCCACCAAGGCCCAGGCCGAAGCCAAGCAGCTCGACATCATCCGCACCGAAGGCGCTGAACTCGTGGTGCTGGCGCGCTACATGCAGGTGCTGAGCAACGAGCTGTGCCGCGAACTCGCGGGCAAGGCGATCAACATCCACCACAGCTTCCTGCCCAGCTTCAAAGGCGCCAAGCCCTACTACCAGGCACACGACCGCGGCGTGAAGCTGATCGGCGCCACCGCCCACTACGTCACCGCCGACCTCGACGAAGGCCCGATCATCGAACAGGATGTGGCCCGCGTGGACCACACCGACACGGTGGAAGACCTCACCGCGCGCGGCCGCGACACCGAAAGCCAGGTGCTGGCGCGCGCCGTGAAGTGGCACAGCGAACACCGCGTGCTGCTCAACGGACACAAGACGGTCGTGTTCAAGTGATCAGAATCCCGCCCATCCAGTGCTTGTTGACCTTCGAGGCGTTGGCGCGCCTGCGCAGCGTCACGCAGACGGCGGACGAACTCAATGTGACACCCAGCGCAGTGAGCCACCGCATCAAGCAGCTGGAGCAGATCCTGGGCACCAAGCTGTTCGGGCGGGCCGACTTCTCACTCACCACCGAGGGCAGCGAGTACCTCGCGCATGTGCGCGACGGCCTGACGACGCTGCAGAAGTTTCCCAGCAACGCGGCTGCGCCGGGGCGGCGCAAGCTGCGCGTGGCCGTCACGCCCACGTTTGCGCGCTCGGTGCTGCTGCCGCGCCTCAAGCAGTTCAGCGACGCCTATCCCGAGATCGACCTCACGCTGCAGGTGAGCATTCCGCTGCTGGACGTGGTGGCCGAAGACGCTGATCTCACCGTGCGTTTCGGTACCGGGCGGTACGCCGACGTGGAACACGTCTGCCTCATGAAAGACGAGGTGACGCCACTGGCCTCACCCGCTTTCGTGCGCGAACACGGCCCGTTTGAAACTGCGCTGGATCTGGAAGGCGTGCCGCTGTTGCGCAGCCCGCTCGAGCCTTGGCGCACCTGGTTCGCCGCGCACGACCTGGACTGGCCCGAGCCCAACGAGGGCTCGCAATTCAACGACATCGGCCTGATGTGCGACGGTGCGGCAGCCGGCATGGGCGTGGCCCTGGTGCGGCTCAAACTCGCCGCGCCCTGGCTGGAACACGGCACGCTGGTGCCGCTCTACAGCCGCCACGTGCCCAGCCCGCACGCGCACTACCTCTGCTGGCGCACCGGCACCATGGACCGGTGGGAATGCGCGGCGTTTGCAGAGTGGCTCAAGAAAGCGGTGAGCTGACGATCCGGCGCCGGGCCGTCCCAAGCGGGATCAGCTCCCTCGGGGGGCAGCGACCCGCACAGCGGCGGAGCGTGGGGGCAATGTCACTCGATCGTGAGACGTTGGCCAGCGGTCGGCAGCTTTTTCGGCAACGTGAGTTGCAACACGCCGTTTTCGTACTTGGCTTTGGACGTTGTGTTGTCGATGTCCTGCGGCAGCTGGAAACTGCGCGAAACGGCACCGTAGTAGCGCTCGCTGCGCAGCAGCTTTTCACCGTCGGACTGGCTGTCCTGCTGGCGAATTTCAGCGCGCAGCGTGACCACCGGGCCGTCGATCGTCACCTGGATGTCTTCGCGGGACACGCCGGGCACTTCGGCTTCCACTGCGTAGGCGCTGGGGGTTTCCTTGACGTCGATACTGATCTGCGCGGGCAAGCCCTCGCCGTGCAGGGGCTTGACGTAAAAGCCGGGGGCGACGTCCTTGAAAAAGTCGTCGAACAGGTTGGTGCGGGCAATCAGACGGTTCATGGCGCTGGCTCCTGAAAAGGGTTTGAACAATTGCACCCGGGGGCGCTCTGTGGTGCTCCTCAGTTGATGTCGGTCGCCGGAAATTTCAAGGGGGTTGCAAGTTTCTTCAAACCACCTGGGGGGCGTTGTCCTAAACTGGCTTGGCCACTTTGCAGACAAATCCGAGCCCCCCATGAACGCACCCACTTCCCCTGCCCAGGCCACCCAGCTCCAGCGCGCCGCGCGACAGGCCGAGGTCGTGCGTGCCCTGCAGGCGGTGGTGCCCGCCCATGCCCTGCTCTGGCAGGCGGAAGACACGGTGCCCTACGAATGCGACGGCCTCACCGCCTACCGCGAGCGCCCACTGGTGGTCGTGTTGCCCGAAACAGAAGCGCAGGTGTCGGCTGTGCTGAAGGCCTGCCATGCGCTGGACGTGCCGGTGGTGGCGCGCGGCGCGGGCACCGGCCTCTCGGGCGGTGCCATGCCACATGCCCTGGGTGTGACGATGTCGCTGGCCAAGTTCAACCGCATCCTCGAGATCGACCCGCGCTCGCGCACGGCGGTGGTGCAGGCTGGCGTGCGCAACCTCGCCATCTCCGAGGCCGCTGCGCCGCACGGCCTGTACTACGCCCCCGACCCGAGCAGCCAGATCGCCTGCACCATCGGCGGCAATGTGGCCGAAAACTCCGGCGGTGTGCACTGCCTCAAATACGGCCTGACGGTGCACAACGTGCTGCAAGTGCGCGGCTTCACGGTGGAGGGAGAACCTGTCACCTTCGGTGGCGAGGCGCTGGACGTGCCGGGCTTTGACCTGCTCTCGCTCGTCATCGGCAGCGAAGGCATGCTGGCCGTGACCACCGAAGTCACGGTGAAACTGGTGCCCAAGCCACTGCTGGCGCGCTGCATCATGGCCAGCTTCGACGACATCCGCAAAGCCGGTGACGCCGTGGCTTCGGTGATTGCCGCCGGCATCATCCCGGCCGGGCTGGAGATGATGGACAAACCCATGACCGCCGCGGTGGAAGATTTCGTGCACGCCGGCTACGACCTCAACGCCGAGGCCATCCTGCTCTGCGAGAGCGACGGCACGCCCGAGGAGGTGGAAGAAGAAATCGGCCGCATGAGCGCCGTGCTGCGCAGCTGCGGCGCCACGGCGATTGCGGTGAGCCAGAACGAGGCCGAGCGCCTGCGTTTCTGGAGCGGTCGCAAAAACGCTTTTCCGGCCAGTGGGCGCATCAGCCCCGACTACATGTGCATGGACTCGACCATTCCGCGCAAGCGCCTGGCCGACATCCTGCTGGCGATTGCCGAGATGGAAAAGAAATACGGTCTGCGCTGCGCCAACGTGTTCCACGCAGGCGACGGCAACCTGCACCCGTTGATCCTGTTCGATGCGAACGATGCCGACCAGCTGCACCGTTGCGAACTCTTTGGCGCCGACATCCTGGAGACCAGCGTGGCCATGGGCGGCACGGTCACGGGCGAGCACGGCGTGGGCGTGGAGAAGCTCAACAGCATGTGCGTGCAGTTCTCGCCCGAGGAGAACGAGCAGATGTTCAGCGTCAAACGGGCTTTTGATACCAAATCGCTACTGAATCCGGGCAAGGTCATCCCCACCCTGCAACGTTGTGCTGAGTACGGAAAAATGCTGGTGCGCGGCGGCCGTCTTGCACACCCCGATCTGCCCCGGTTCTGAGGGTCAAATATCACGTTCAACACAGTGCCCCCTGGGGTACAGTTGATCGATGAGCGCTCTCTTCCCTCCGAAAGACAGCCGTCTTGAAGCCAACCGACCCGAGGCGATGATCTCGGCTCGCGAGCGGGCGCTGTTGCTGGAGATCGAGACCCTCAAGGCCGAAAACCTTCATTTGAGGCGCAACTACGCCCAGCACATGGGCGGCAACCTGCACGAAGGCTCGCCTGGCGATCTGGATGTCAACGCCGATCTGCCGCTGTCGCTCGAACTCGCACTTGAAGCAGACCGGGGCGCACCAGTCGCTGCTGCACAGCTGGAATACTCGGCGCTGTTTGCAGCGCTGGGCAGCGCTTTTCCCATCGGCATCTTCCGCACCGACCAGGCCGGCCTGCTCACCCACGTCGACGCACGGCTGCAAGAGATATTCGGACTCGACAAACACGAATTCCCCAACTTCGGCTGGCTCGATCGCGTGCATCCGGAAGACCTGCCCCGCGTGCAGGACCACTGGATCCGTGGCATCGCCACCGGCGAGAGCCTGAGCGTGGAGTTCCGGCTGATCCGCTCAGGCGACGAAGTCGTGCATGTGCTGGCACGCAACTCACCGCTGCGCGACAAGGACGGCAACGTCACCAGCCAGCTGGGCTTCATCCAGGACATCACGCCGATGCGCTTGCTTGAAGCCGAAGCGCGCATCAAGGACGAGCTCAACCGCCAGATCATCGCCAGCAGCCCGGACTGCACCAAGGTGCTCGATCTCGAAGGCCGCGTTGTGCAGATGACGGCGCAAGGTTGTCGCCTGGTGGAGGTCGACGATTTTGAACAGGTGCGCCTGAGCGCCTGGACCGGGTGGTGGCCCGACGACGGCGTGCAGCTGGCGGCGGGCTCGATCGCCTCCGCCCAACGTGGGGAGAGCGCCCGCTTCGTGGCCTATGGCCCCACATTCAAGGGAACGCCCAAGTGGTGGGACACCATGGTCACGCCGATCTGCGACACCAACGGCCAGCCGGTGATGCTGCTGGCGGTGTCACGCGACATCACCGAGCAGCACCTGCAGCAGGAAAGCATCCAGCGCTTCAATGCAGAGCTGGAAAGCGCCGTGAGGCAGCGCACCGAGGAACTGGCGCAGGCCAAGGAGCGCGTCGGCATGGCGCTGGCCGAAGCACAGACACTGTACGACCAGGCTCCCTGCGGTTACCACTCTGTCGATGCCAACGGCATCATCGTGTTGATCAACCGCACAGAGCTCAAGTGGCTGGGTTATGAACGTCACGAGATCGTGGGCAAGGTGCACTTTCGCGACTTGCTCAGCCCTGAACAAGTGCCCAAGGCGCGCGAGCGGCTGGAGCGCATGGTGGCGGGTGAACGGCTGGATCCCGCCGAGTTCACGGTGCACCGGCGTGATGGCAGCACGTTTGTCGCCTTGATCAGCAGCACCGCTGTGACCGATGCCCAAGGCCGCTTTGTTCGCACCATCAACACACTGGTGGACATCACCGAGCGCAAGGCGGCCGAGGTGGCGCTCGCAACGCAGCGCAACTTCCTGCGGACCATCACCAGCAGCGTGCCGGTGCAGCTGGCGTTCTTCGACACCGACCTGATCTGCCGTTTTGCAAACGCCAGCTACTCACGCTGGCTCAACGGAACACCCGAGCAGCTCGTGGGGCTGCACCTGAACCAGATCGCGCGCCCGCAAGACTTCGAAGCGGCGCGCCCGCGACTGGAAGGCGCGCTGGCCGGCGTGGCCCAGCGATTCGAAGGCGAGCGCGTGTTCCCGGACGGCACGTTGTTCTACGCCAGCATTGACTACACCCCTTACTGGCTCGACGGCAAGGTGGCTGGCCTGTTCATCCAGATGCTCGACATCACCGAGCGCAAAGCCTCGGAAGACCGCGTCAACCACGCCAACTGCCAGCTCAACGAGGCCCTGAGTCAGGCGCAGGCGCTCTACAACGAGGCCCCGTGCGGCTACCACTCGCTGGACATACAGGGGACCTTTGTATCGATCAACGACACCGAGTTGGCGTGGCTGGGGTACGAACGCGACGAGGTGGTGGGCAAGCTGGGCTTTCGCGACGTCATCCCCGCTGCCGATGTGCCGCTGCTTGAAGGACGCATGCGCAAGATCCTGAAGGACGATGCGCTGGAGGGCGTGGAATACAGAATGCGCCGACGCGATGGCACCACCTTCCATGCGCTGCTCTCTTCGTCGGCGGTGCGTGACAAGGACGGACTTTTCCTGCGCAGCAACACCACGGTGGTGGACATCACGCACCGCAAGGCAGCCGAAATTTCGCTGCGCGACAACCAGCGATTCCTGCAGGCCATCACCGACCATGTGCCAGGTCTGATTGCTTACCTGGACGCCGGGTTGCGCTTTCGCTTTGCCAATGCCGAGCACCTGCGCGTTTATGGCATGGATCCAGCGAAGATCCTGGGCAAGCACATCGGTGATTGCATCGCCCCCGAAATCTGGGCCGACACGAAACCCCGCATGGAAGCCACGCTGGCCGGACAGGAGCAGAACTTCACCGCCTGGCGTCCCACCGCAGACGGCAGACACATCTTCGTGAGCGCGCGATACCTGCCGGATGTACAGGACGGCTTGGTCAAGGGCCTGTTTGTCCAGATCATCGACATCACCGAACGCAAGCTGATTGAAGAACGGGTGAGCAACCTCAACGAGGAACTCGAGGAACGCATCCGGGAGCGCTCGGCCGAACTGCTGGAGGCCGAGCAGCGCTTCCGCCTGATGGTGGACAACCTGCGGGACTACTGCATCTTCTTCATGGATGCCGATGGCCTGATCACCGACTGGACCGACAGTGCCCAGCGCATGGACGGCTACTCACCCACCCAGATGCTGGGTCGGCACTACTGCGTGCTGTTCGATCAGGCCAACCCGGAGCACGGCAAGGTCCGAGCCGACCAGATGCTGCGCCTGGCGGCCTCGCGCGGCCAGCACGAGCTGCACAACTGGCACACCCGCAAGGACGGCACCCAGTACTGGTCGCACTCGGTGCTGATCGCCCTGCGCGACGACAGCGGTGAGCTGCGCGGCTTCGCCAAGATCAACCGCGACATGACCGATGCCAAGCGGCTCGACGACCTGATGCGCAACATCAACGACGAGCTGGAAAACCGCGTGGTCGAACGCACCGAACAATTGCTGTCCGCCAACAAGGACCTGGAGTCCTTCTCGTACTCGGTGTCGCACGACCTGCGCTCACCGCTGCGCCACATCTCCAGCTTTGTGAGCCTGCTTGAAGAGCACATGGGCAGCCAGTGCGACGAGGTGAGCGCGCGTTACCTCAACACCATTGGCAACTCGGCGCGCCACATGAGCCAGCTCATCGACGGCCTGCTGGCGTTCTCGCGCCTGGGTCGTGCCGCGGTCAACGTGACGCCGGTGGACTTCCAGTTGCTGGTGGATGCGGTGGTGGCCCAGATCGGGCACGACACCGAAGGTCGGGTGGTGGACTGGGTGATCGCCCCCGACCTGCCGGTGGTGCAGGGCGACGCGTTGTTGCTGCGCGAGGTGTGGGCCAATCTGTTGGGCAACGCCTACAAATACAGCCGCCCACGTGAACGATCGCGCATCGAGGTCGGCTGGAGCGTCGACCCAGTGGTGGGCTACACCTTCTTTGTCCGTGACAATGGCGTCGGTTTCGACACAAAATACGCGCAGAAGCTGTTTGGCGTGTTCCAGCGATTGCACCGAGCGTCGGAATTCGAAGGCACAGGCATCGGACTGGCACTCACACGGCGCATCATCGAGCGGCACAGCGGCAGCATCTGGGCCGAGAGCGAGTTGGGTTTCGGCAGCGTCTTCTACTTCTCCCTACCTTTTGAGGGCCCTGGTTTTTCGGATGCCATCCTGGATTCGATGCCTGCCCCCCTGGAATCATGAGCAAAAACGCCGACGCGATTCTCCTGGTTGAAGACAACCCCGACGACGCCGAGCTGACGAAACTGGCGCTGTCGCGCCATGGTCTGGACGGCCGGGTCACCCATGTCTCAGACGGCATGCAGGCGCTGGACTACCTGCACCGGCGCAACGGCTTCAGCAACCGATCAGGAGCCAACCCGGTTCTCGTGCTGCTTGATCTCAAGATGCCTTTGCTCGACGGCATCGGTGTGCTCAAGGAAATCAAGGGCAGCGATCTGCTTCACAACATCCCGGTGGTGGTGCTCACCTCGTCCACCGAACCCAGCGACTTGCTGCGCGCCTACGACGCCGGTACCAACGCCTACATCGCCAAGCCGACCGAGTTCTCGCAGTTCCTCAGCGCCATGAAACATGTGTGCGAGTTCTGGATCAACATCAACCAGACCGCGCCGCAGACCGTCAACGCCACGGTGCGCAACACAGGTTTCGGCGACCTCATCTGAGGCTGCGTCCGACCCTGGTCACCAGGTGTCGATGAAGCGGTTGGACAACGGCTCACCGACCTTCGCACCCGCCAGCCCCTGCACCAGCCAATGCCGCGTGTGTGCCGGGTCGATCACCGCGTCGATCTCCAGCGTGGTGGCCATCTGCTCGGCCGATCCTCTGGCGTATTGCTCAGCCAGCAGACGGGCAAACAAGGCGTCGCGCTGTGCACCTTCGGCAGCCGCCTGCAACTCCTTGCGATAGCCCAACCGCACTGCGCCCTCAAGGCCCATGGCACCAAACTCCCCGGTGGGCCAGGCCACAGTGAACACCGGCGCATGAAACCCACCGGCCGTCATGCCCATGGCGCCCAGACCATAGCCCTTGCGCAGCACCACGGCGAGGAACGGCACGCGAAGTTTTGCGGCCGTCACGAACAACCGGCTCACGTGCCGCACCTGCGCTTGCGCCTCAGCCGCCGGACCCACCATGAAACCGGGTGTGTCCACCAGGCTCACGATGGGCAGGCCATGGGCGTTGCACAGCTGCATGAAGCGCGCCGCCTTGTCGGCCGCATCGGCGTCGATGGCGCCGCCCAGGTGCAATGGGTTGTTGGCCATCACGCCCACCGCGCGGCCTTCGATACGTGCCAGCGCGGTGTGGATGCCCGCACCAAAACCGGTGCGCAGCGCCAGCAGGCTGCCTACGTCCACCAGACCCTGCATGACAGTGCGTGTGTCGTAGCTGCGCAGGCGGTTCTCGGGCACGGCGTCGCGCAGTGCGGCGTTGTCGGGCGCCGTCCAGGTGGCCAGCCGCCCCTGGAAATACGACAAGCAGTGCCGGGCGGCCGCAACAGCCTGGGCTTCGTCGTCCACCAGCACGTCGATCACCCCGTTGGCATGCTGCACTTCGCTCGGACCGATGTCCTCGGGCCGGAAGGTCCCCAGCCCCCCACCCTCGACCATGGCCGGGCCACCCATCCCGATGTTGCTGCCGCGCGTGGCGATGATCACGTCGCTGCAGCCCAGCAACGCAGCATTGCCCGCAAAGCAGCGCCCGGCCACGATGCCCACCACCGGCACCTCGCCCGAGAGCCGGGCCAGTGCGGCGAAAGTGCCCACGTGCAGTCCCGCCACGATGGGCATGTCGGTGTCGCCCGGTCGACCACCTCCCCCTTCGGCCAACAGAACCACAGGCAGCCGCTGTGCCAGCGCAATGCCCAGCAGGCGATCGGTCTTCTGGTGGTTGCGCAGACCCTGCGTGCCGGCCAGCACCGTCGCATCGTAGGCCAGCACCACAGTGCGCGCCCGCTCGGGACCGAAGAGCGCGCCATTGACGGAGCCGATGCCGGTGACCATGCCATCAGCCGGCGTGTTCGCGATCAGATCCTGTTCGCTTCGTCGGCTGCGCTGCGCTGCCACCGCGAGAGCACCGTACTCAAGGTAACTGTCCGGGTCACACAGGTCGGCGATGTTCTCGCGCGCCGTTCGCAAACCCAACGCATGGCGGCGTGCCACCGCCTCCGGCCGGGCCGCGTCCCGGGTGAACGCCTCGCGCTCCCGCAAGGCCTGCAGATCGGGACGCACCTCGGCGCTGCTGCGCTCCGATGCCACAGTGGGTTCAGTGCCGACACCAACAGGGTGCGTCAGCGGCGCCAGATGCAGCAGCACTTCGTTCAACTGCACGGGCTCGCCCGAGGCCAGCAACAGCTCCAGCACAAGTCCGTCGGCTTCAGCACGCAGCTCGTGTTCCATCTTCATGGCTTCAAGCACCACCAGCACGTCGCCCCGGCGCACCGCATCGCCCGGAGCAACAAGCCATTCAACAATTCGGGCCTGCAAAGGAGCGCGCAAGGTGTTCATGGCCGGATTCTGCGCCGCGTGGATCTCGATCACGGTCGATGGCGCGACAGGTCGACACACAACAAAACAGGCCCTGAAAAGGGCCTGCGCGGGGGAAAGAAAAAAGACTTCAGTAGATGTCGGAGTCGGCCCACTGGGACGAGGGTCCGAAATCGTCGGCCGTCACCGGCGTGTTGAGGTTCAGCACAAAGACCACCTCGCCACCAAAACGGCCCACACCCAAGCTCTTCATGAGCTGCTGCTCCTGTTCAGGGCGCTCCATGCGAAGGAAGCAGATCGCCTGCTTGGTGCCTTCGTGCATGGCGGTGAGGATGTCCAGGCGCGTGATGCGACCGAATTCGCTGCACAGCTGGTGCAACGCGGATTTCAAGCTCGGCACATCACTGTGTTGCCTGAGTTCTGCAAGTGTGCTCACAATCAACTCCCCAAGTTCGTTTCCGTCATCGCAGTCATGCGCCGCTGCGGGCATGGGCTCCCTGTAGCGGAACGCCATGGTAGAACAGAAGTAACGAATATCCAGTGGTTTGTTACAAATTCTCGGACTGGCTGCTGGTCTTGTGATCTTGATCACGTTCTCGATGTGAAGCATGCCCGCACAGTGTGTGCATTGCGTGACATCGCTTTCCTTTTGCCGACCACCCAACCCACCGGGCACGACCTCCATGCGAAACGGATCTCCCACTCCCCGCAGCGCGCTGACCAAAGAAATAGACTTCGAGGCCACGGGCGCATGGACGACAGCGCGGGACTTCGCCGGCTTCCACCGGCTCGCGCAACTGGCCACCCAGCTCGGCGCCTGCGCGGCCGCGGTGGTGCTGGACACCAACCAATGGCCACCGGTGGTGCTGGGTGTGCACGGGGCTTCGAACGAGACCGCTGCCAGTGCGGCCCGGTACAGCGCAACAGCGTTTGCAGAGCGCCACCGGGAAGCCTGGATGGACGACTTGAGCGCACAGCACGAGCTCGACGGCTTGGCGGCGAGCACGGAGTGGGCCGGTATGCGTTGCGCGCACTGGTTGCCGGTGGCTCCTGCAAGCGGCCAGGGTGGCGTGGCCTTGTTGTTGCTGGACTCGGCAGTTCAACCAGACAAGCCCACGGGCGGCGCCGCACTGAACCTGTTGACCGCGCACGCAGCCGAGGTGCTCACCCTGTGGCGCCGCTGCGAGGCCAGTGAGCAGTACAACGTGAACGTGTTGCGCGAGAGCGAAAGCCGCCTCAACCTCACCGAGCACACAGCGGGTGCGGGCAGCTGGTCGATGCAGGTCTCCACCGGCCTGGTCACGCACTCGGATGAATTCGCCACCATCCTGGGCCTGCCCGACCACCGCCACGTGGTCTCGCTCGACTCCATGGTGCAGCGCTACAACCCCGAATGGCGCAGCGGTATCCGCCAGCGGCTGGAGCGATGTGCGGTCAGCGGCGAGGGCTTTGACGAAGAGATCCAGATCATGGTGGAGGGCGGTTCACCCAAGTGGGTGCGCACGGTGGGCACCGCGGTGCGCAACAAGGACGGGCTCATCCTGCGCATCCAGGGCGCGATCCAGGACATTTCGGCGCAGAAGCAGGCGCAACAGGACACCTTGCGCCTGGCGATGCGCCTGACCACCACGCTGGCCAGCATCACCGAGGCCTTCGTCACACTGGATCGCCAATGCTGCTTCACCTACCTCACCCAGGAAAGCGAGCGGCTGCTGCAGAAGACCACCGCCGACCTGCTGGGCGAAGAGGTCTGGAAAGACTTCACCGGCGGTCTGGCGGAGCGGCTCAAAGACAAACTCACCCGCTCGCTCAACACCAACCGCCGCGTTGAACTGGAAGATTTTTTCCCCACGCTGGGCAAGTGGCTGGAAGTGCGCGCCTACCCCTTTGCCGAGGGCCTGGCGGTGTATTTCCGCGATGTGACCGAGCGCCGGCGTTCGCAGGAACAGCTGATGCTGCTGGAGACCAGCGTGTCCCGGCTCAACGACATCGTGGCGATCGCCGAGACCGGCGCCAGCGCGCAAGAGCCGCGCATCGTGTTCGTCAACGACGCCTTCGAGCAGCACACCGGCTACACCCGTGCCGAGGTGCTGGGCCAGACGCCGCGCATGCTGCTTGAACTCGACCCAGCCATCACCAAGCTCAAGGCGCTGGCCGCGGGTCTGCAGCAGAACCAGCAAGCCCGCACCGAGCTGATGGTGCGGCGAAAAAACGGTGCGCTGTTCTGGGTCGAGCTGGAGGTGGTCTCCGTGCAGGCCAACGCCGAAGAGGTGACGCACTGGGTGGCGGTGGGGCGCGACATCACGCAGCGCAAAACCGCCGAGGACATGATCCGCCACCTGGCCTTCTACGACGCGCTCACCGACCTGCCCAACCGCCAGCTGCTGCTGGACCGGCTACAGCAGGCGCTGGCGGCCAGCGCACGCTCGGGCCAGCACGGTGCGCTGATGTTCATCGACCTGGACAACTTCAAGGTGCTCAACGACACACTGGGACACCACATGGGTGACCAGCTGTTGCAGAAGGTGGCGTCTCGCCTCACCCGCAGTGTGCGCAAGACCGACATGGTGGCGCGCCTGGGCGGTGACGAGTTTGTGGTGATGGTGGACGACCTGAGCACCGACCCCGAAGCCGCCGCCTACAAGGCGCGCGCACTGGCCGAGAAGGTGCTGCACACACTGCGCGAACCATTCCAGCTCACCGGCCACCAGCAGTTCGCCACCCCGAGCATCGGCGTGACCTCGTTCTGTGGCGACCACAACGACGTGGGCGAGCTGCTCAAGCAGGCCGACCTGGCGATGTACCAGGCCAAATCGCTGGGGCGCAACACGGTGTGCTTCTTTGACCCCGGCATGCAAGCCACCGTGAGCGCCAACGCCACCGTGAGTTCCGACCTGCGCGTCGCCCTGCGAGAGGCGCAGTTCGTGGTGCACTACCAGCCTCAGGTGGACCGGATCGGGGTGATCACTGGTGTGGAGGCCCTGGTGCGCTGGCAGCACCCGGAGCGCGGCCTGGTGTTTCCGGCCGACTTCATTCCCGTTGCAGAGGACACCGGTCTCATCCTGCCGCTGGGCCAGTGGGTGCTGGAGACCGCCTGCGAACAGCTCGCCGCCTGGGCGGACCGTCCGCAGACCGCCAGCCTGAGCATTGCGGTGAATGTCAGCGTGCGCCAGTTCCGCCACCCCGATTTTGTGGACATGGTGATGGCGGCGATCCAGCGCACCGGCATACGGCCGCACCGGCTCAAGCTGGAGATGACCGAGAGCCTGCTGGCCGATCGCATGGAGATCACGATCGGCAAGATGGGCATGCTCAAGGCGCTGGGCGTGACGCTCTCGCTCGACGACTTCGGCGTGGGCTACTCATCGCTCTCGGTGCTCAAGCGCCTGCCGCTGGACCAGCTCAAGATCGACAAGGGTTTTGTAGCCGACGTGCTGACCGACCCCAACGACGCGGCGATCTCGCGCGCCATCATCGCGCTGGCGCAGAGCCTGAGCCTGCAGGTGGTGGCCGAGGGCGTGGAGACGCAGGAGCAGCGGGACTTTCTGGCCTACCAGGGCTGCGACCAGTTCCAGGGGCACCTGTTCTCGAAACCACTGCCCATCGAGGCGCTGGACGCGATGCTGGAAAACCCGACCTCCGGGATGCTCGTGCTCAGCTGACACCCCCCGCGTCGCCTTCGGCGCCTCGCCGCTCTCGAACCGGTCCTACACGTGCAGGAGCAGGAAGCGGCGCTCCCACGGGCTGATCACGTCGAAGAACTCGCGGTACTCGGTTTCCTTGATGGCGCTGTAGGTCTGGATGAAGTGTTCGCCAAACAGGCCCACCAATGGCGCGCAGCCCATGAGTTTTTCGATCGCATCGTCCAGGTGGCGCGGCAGCTGGTGCGGCTGCTCATAGGCGCTGCCCTTGAGCGGCTCGCTGGGTTTCAGGCCCTGCTTCATGCCCAGGTAACCGCAGGCCAGGCTGGCCGCGATGGCCAGGTAAGGATTCACGTCCACACCGGCCAGGCGGTTCTCCACACGCCGGTCTTGCGGACCCGAGTGCGGCACGCGCAGACCGCAGGTGCGGTTGTCGTAGCCCCAGCTCAGGTTGATCGGCGCCGAAGTGAAACGTGACAGGCGGCGGTAAGAGTTGACGTAGGGCGCAAAGAATGCGGTGGCCGCAGGCAGGTAGGTCTGCAGGCCACCGATGTAATGGAAGAACGCGTCGGACGGTTCACCATCGGGCTTGCTGAAGATGTTCTGCCCATCGTCGATGCCGACCACACTCTGGTGGATGTGCATGGCGCTGCCGGGCTGGCCCTGCATGGGTTTGGCCATGAAGGTGGCGTACATCTGGTGGCGGATCGCCACCTCGCGGATGGTTCGCTTGAACAGGAACACCTGGTCGGCCAACGGCAGCGGGTCGCCGTGGTCGATGTTGATCTCCATCTGCGCCGTGCCCATCTCGTGGATCAGCGTGTCGAGCTGGATGCCCTCGGCTTCGCACCAGTCGTACATCACGTCGAAGATGTCGTCGTACTCGTTGATCGCATCCATCGAAAAACTTTGCATGCCGGCCTCGGTGCGCTTCGTTCGCCCCACCGGTGGCTTGAGCGGAATGTCTTCGTCGGGCTCGATCTGCACCAGGTAAAACTCCATCTCGGGCGCGACCACCGGCTTCCAGCCTTCGTCGGCGTAGAGCCTGAGCACGCGGCGCAGCACGTTGCGCGGCGAGAGAGCGAACGGCGTACCGTCGAAGGCAAAACAGTCGTGGATGATCTGCGCGGTGGGCTCCTTGGCCCAGGGCACCGGGCGCAGCGTGTTCGGGTCGGGCTTGAGCAACATGTCCGGGTCGGCCACCGAAGTGAAGTCCTTCTCGGGATAGTCGCCGGTCACGGTCATGGCCAGCACCGCCTCGGGCAGGCGCAGGCCCACCGCCGGGTTGTACTTGTGGCGCGGCACGATCTTCCCGCGCGCCTGGCCCGCCATGTCGGGGATCAGGCATTCCACTTCGGTGATGCGGTGTTCATCCAGCCATTGCTGGATGCGCTGGGCGTCGGCGGGGGAGGTGATGTCGGCCATGGGCGTGGAGGTGTTGCAAGGGTGGCGCCACTGTAAGGCCGCACCAAGCCCACGCACAGGCCGATTCTCAGCTGGTGAACAGCGCCACGTTGCCGCCGGCGGCGGTGGTGTTGATGGTCAGGGTCTGCTCGGCGCAGAAGCGCAGCAGGTCGTGGGGCCCACCGGCCTTGGGGCCGGTGCCGCTCAGGCCTTCACCGCCGAAAGGCTGCACACCCACCACGGCGCCGATCATGTTGCGGTTCACATAGACATTGCCCACACGCGCTGCACCCGCCAGCGCGAGCGCACGGCTGTCGATGCGCGTTTGAATGCCCAGCGTCAGGCCGTAGCCCAGCGCGTTGATCTGCTGCATCACCGCCATCGGGTCGCCGCCCCAGCGCACCACCTGCAGCACCGGGCCAAAGATTTCCTGCGTCACCTCGCCGATGGATCCCACCTCGAACATCTGGGGCGCGATCACGTGCGGCAGGGGGGGCACGGCGCGTCGGGTGCCCAACAGGGGTTTGGCGTCGGTGTGCAGGCGCTGCACATGGCGGGTGATGCCCTCAAAGGCCTCGGCATCGATCACCGGCCCGAGGTCGGTGGCCAGATCGGATGGATCACCGGCCACCAATTCCTTCGCAGCGCCTTCGATCATCTCGATCACGCCATCGGCAATCGCCTCGTGCACGCACAGCAGGCGCAGCGCCGAGCAGCGCTGGCCCGCGCTGCGAAACGCGCTCTGCACCACCGCGTCGGCCACCTGTTCGGGCAGGGCCGTGCTGTCGACCAGCATGGCGTTGATGCCGCCGGTCTCGGCGATCAGCGGGATGATGGGACCGTCCTTGGCGGCCAGCGCGCGCTGGATGATCTTGGCCACCTGCGTGGAGCCGGTGAACACCACACCCGCTATGCCGGGTTGCGCCACCAGCGAAGCCCCCACCGTCTCGCCCGGGCCGTGCAACAGTTGCAGAGCGCTGGCTGGCACACCGGCGGCGTGCAGCAGCTTCACCGCTTCGAGTGCGATGGCCGGTGTCTGTTCGGCCGGCTTGGCCAGCACGGTGTTGCCGGTGGCCAGTGCGGCGGCCACCTGCCCCGCGAAGATGGCCAGCGGGAAATTCCAGGGGCTGATGCAGACCCAGGCGCCACGGCCTTCCATGCGCAAGCTGTTGCTCTCTCCGGTGGGGCCGGGCAACGTTTGTGG
>JBBQSX010000002.1:0-49326 GCA_038213545.1 Burkholderiales bacterium | reverse complement strand
GGCCACTGCCGGTGTCAAAAGGTGGACAGCGGGGGCCTGGGGGCCGGGCGCAGCTAAATATTGGTGGTGGGGCCCACGGCCCGGGGGCACTTTCGCGGAGCGGGGCCCCTTGCCCGCCGAGGACCGGAACAACCGGAGAAGACAAGAAGAACGCTTATCCCTATGGCGGCGATCAGGTTTCCTGAACACGCCAAAACGCAGCAAAACTTAAAATCGATCCCATGCTCGCGCAACGCACCCTCAAATCCCTGACCAAAGCGGTGGGCGTCGGCCTGCACAGCGGTCAACGTGTGGAGCTGACCCTGCGCCCAGCCGCGCCCGACACCGGCATCGTGTTTCGTCGCGTGGATTTGCCCGAGCCCGTGGAGATCGCGGTCAACGCCACCGCCGTGACCGACACGCGCCTGGCCTCCACCATCTCCAACGGCAACGTCAAGGTGCACACCATCGAGCACCTCATGAGTGCGTGCGCCGGCCTGGGGCTGGACAACCTCTATGTGGACATCACGGCAGAAGAAGTGCCCATCCTCGATGGTTCTTCGGCCTCGTTCGTGTACCTGCTGCAGAGCGCCGGCATCGTGATGCAAAAGGCGCCCAAGCGCTTCATCCGTGTGACCAAACCCGTGGAAGTGCGTGAAGGTGAAGGCAAGAACGTGAAATGGGCGCGGCTCGATCCGTTCCATGGCTACAAGCTTGCGTTCGAAATCGAGTTTGATCACCCGGCCGTGAACTCCACTGGCCAGCGCGTGGAGTTCGACTTCGGCGGTGGCCAGTACGCCCGCGAGATTGCCCGCGCCCGCACCTTCGGCTTCACCAAGGACGTGGAGGCCATGCGCTCGCACGGGCTGGCGCTTGGAGGAGGATTGGACAACGCCATCGTGATGGACGACGTGAAGGTGCTCAACGCCGACGGCCTGCGCTACCAGGACGAGTTCGTCAAACACAAGATCCTGGACGCCATGGGCGACCTCTACATTGTGGGCAAACCGCTGCTCGCCGCGTACAGCGCGTTTCGCAGTGGCCACGCCATGAACAACCAGCTTCTGCGCGCCCTGCTGGAGCGCACCGATGCATGGGAGGTTGTGAGCTTCGAGCAGGAGCGCGAAGCGCCTCAAGGCTTTGCGCAGCTGGCACCTGCCTGGTAGCTCAACCCCATGCTGTTGTTTCGCTGGACCGTCCTGCTGTTGCTCATTGCTGCCGGCGTGTGCTTTGCGTTTTACGTGGGCACTGGACAGACCCGCTTTCGCACCTGGGGCGTGATCATCCTCAAATGGACGGTGATCGCCGCGCTGGGCTTCTTCGCAGTGCTGGTGCTCGAACGGCTTTTGTGAGCCAACGGTGCCTTGGGGTCAGGCCTGCTCGGGCAGGTCTCTGATGGTGCACATGCTCAGTAGATCCTGCCGGCTTTGTACGAAGCACTCGACCGGGCCTGCAACGGTGAGACCTTGTTGATCGCTTGCAGCGTGCGGCTGACCTGAGCGTGCGTGATGGCCAGGCCCAGCGCGTCGGCTGCGTCCTTGCCGGGCAGGCCGGGCAGTTGAAGCAGGCGCTTGACCATCTCCTGCACCTGCGGCTTGGCGGCCTTGCCGTAGCCCACCACCGCCTTCTTGAGCTGCAGCGCGGTGTACTCGGCCACCGGCAGGTGGTTGGCCACCAGCGCGGTGAGGCACGCACCACGCGCCTGGCCCAGCAACAATGTGGCCTGAGGGTTGACGTTGACGAACACGATCTCGCACGCCGAGACCTCGGGCTGGTACCGCGCCACCACCTCGGTGATGCCATCAAACAAAATCTTCAACCGCGCGGGCAGCAGCGCGCCGTCCTTCGGGCTGGTCTGGATGGTGCCGCTCGCCACGTAGTGCAGGTGCGGGCCGTCGGTGTCGATCACGCCGAAGCCGGTGCACTGCAGGCCGGGGTCGATGCCGAGGATTCTCATAGGTTGAAGGTCCAGCGCACCGAATGGAAGAACACGGGCGCGGCAAAACACAACGCGTCCACCCGGTCGAGCAGGCCGCTGGCGCCGGTGGTGGACCGGCCGGCTGAGCCCCAGTGGGTCACGCCGCGGTCGCGTTTGATCGCCTTCATCACCAGATGACCCATTGACCCGGCCACGCAGGCCACCAGCGCCATGGCGAGCGCCGGCAGCGGCTTGAACGGGGTAAGGCCGGCCAGCAAGGCGCCGAGCAGGCCACCGGCGGCCACGCCCATGGCCCAGCTGCGCCAGTGAAAGCTTTCGCTGATGGCGGGTGCCACTGGCGTGCCCATGCGGCGCGACGCGATGTGCTGCACCAGCATGCAGGTCTGAACCACCAGCACCAGGAAAAACACGAGGAAGGCCGTCTTGCCCGCGAAGCCCGGGAAGTTCAGCAAGAGCAGCGCGGGTACGTGGCTCATGCCGTAGACGCAGACCATGATGCCCCACTGCAGCTTGGCGTTGCGTTCCAGAAAACGCTGCGGGTCGTTGCCCAGCGCGCTCACCACGGGAATGGCCAGGAACACATAGACCGGGATGAACACGGTGAAGAGGTTGAAACGTTCGGTCCACACCAGCGCGTATTGCAGCGGCAACACGGTGAAAAAGGCCAGCACCAGACTGCGGTGGTCGCCGCGCCGCGTGGGCGAGAGGCTGATGAACTCGCGCAGGATGAAGAACGACACGAAGCCGAACAGCACGATGGCCACGCCCTCGCCCAGCGCCCAGCCGATCCAGAACACCAGCGCCATGCCCCACGAGCTGCGCAACAGTGCCTGGTTGTCGCGCAGGCGCAGTTCGCGTTCGCCGGTTTCGTCTTCACCCGCACGGCGCTCGCGCACCGAGAGCAAAACGCTCACGGCACTGGCGATGAACAGCAGGCCGAACAGCAGCACGAACAACAGGCTGACCTGTTGTTCGCCGGTGAGGTTGCGCAGGAAGCTGCCCATCGGTTCAGACCTCCCGGAGGGCGATCACCGCCTCGCGAGCGCGTTTCAGAAAATCGGCGCGAGGTTCGTCCGCCCCCAATGCCACGGGTTCACCAAAGGTCACCGAACACAGCACCGGCACCGGCACCACTTCGCCCTTGGGCATCACGCGCTGAACGTTGTGGATCCACGCCGGCACCAGCACCACGCCGGGAAAGCGCTGGGCCAGGTTGTACAGGCCCGACTTGAACGGCTGTGGGTCTTCTTCATGGCCGCGCGTGCCCTCGGGAAACAGGATGAGCGAGTCGCCACTGTCCAGCGCGTTGATGAGGGGCTGCAGCGGATCTTCGTCGCCCTTGCGTTCGCGCTCCACATACACCGCGTTGAACACCTCGGTGGTGATCCAGCGTTTGAAGTTGGAGGCTGTCCAGTAGTCCTTGGCGGCGATCGGGCGGGTGATGCTGCGCAGCTCGTGCGGCAGGGCTGCCCAGATCAGCACCAGGTCGGCGTGGCTCTGGTGGTTGGCGAAGTAGATGCGCTGCTCGGCCTTGGGCGGGCAACCGTGCCAGCGCGCTTGCGCGCCCGTGAGCAGGCGCACCAGGCCCAGCAGGAACACGCTCATGGCGGATGCGCGCAGATTCATGGCAACCGGACATCACCCATGCGGGCGACGATGGTGCCGGTGCGCCGTGCGAGGTAGGCGGATCCCTGACGCGTCTCGAAGAACTTGGGCGAAGGCAGCATCACCGCCAGCCGCGCAGCTTCGGAAGCGCTGAGCTTGCTGGCCGGCTTCTTGAAGTAGCGCTGCGCTGCCGCCTCGGCGCCGAAAATGCCTTCGCCCCATTCCACACTGTTGAGGTAGATCTCCAGGATGCGCTCTTTGCTCAGAAGCGTCTCCAGCGCCAACGCCAGCACCAGCTCCTGCCCCTTGCGCAAAAACTGGCGCTCGCCCGAGAGCAGCAGGTTCTTGGCAAGTTGCTGCGTGATGGTGGAGCCACCCACCACCTTGGGTTCACGCGCCGGCTTGTTGGGCTGGGCAGCAGAGCGTTTCTCGGCCATCTGCTGGCGCTTCTCGTTCTTCTGCCACGCGGTTTCAATGGCTTCCCAGTCCACGCCGCCGTGCTCCAGAAAGCCCGCGTCTTCCGACGCGATCACCGCGCGCTTGAGGTGAGGGCTGATCTGGTCACCCGCCACCCACTGGTGTGACCAGCGCCAGGTCTTGTCGGTGGTCGCGCTCTCGTGTCCGACGCGCCAGGCCTCCGAGCGCATGAAGGCGGTGCTGGTCGGGTCGATCACCACCATGGCCGCGATGCGCAGCGCAAAGAACACCTGCAGCGCGACACCGGCGAGCACCATCCACAACAGCCAGCGACCGAGGGCGCGCATCTATTGGCCCGACAACTGGGTCTGCAGCGTCTCGTCGCGCGTGAAGCGGAAGCGCGAAACCACCACGATCTGGTCGGCCTGGCGGCGCATCCCGTCGTTGAACTGACCAAAGGCCAGGCTGCGCACGATGGCCTGGGCGCGGCGGTCCAGCAGGTTGTTGCCCGAGGTCTGCACGATTTCGGTATCGAGCACCGCGCCGTTGTGGTTGACTGTGATGATCATGGTGAGCTCGCCATAGAGCTTGCGGCCGGCCGCTTCAGGGAAGTTGGTGGTGCCGCGGTCTTCAATCTTGCGGCGCAGCTCGTCGTAGTAAATGGCGTACACCGCCTCGCGTGTGGCCGGACTGATATAGCGCTTCTTGGGCCTCGCGCTCTCTTCGTTGATGCGCCGCTCGATCTCGGCCAGGATCTTCACCAACGCCTTGCGTTTCTCTTCGCGCTCGATCACCTCACGGCTGGGGTTCGCGGCCTCGGTGTCGGGCGCCGGCATCTTGGCCAGCTCGCGGCGCACCTGGGCGAGCAACTGGTTCTGCTGCTCTTTCAGCGCTTCGATCTTGCGTTCGTCTTCTTCGGGTGTGTCGCCCACGCGTGCCACGGTGGTGGGCGGCAGGGGCGAAGTGGAGCGTCCGCGCACCGCGTCGCCGCCGCCGGCCAGCGAGGCCTGTGCGATGGCGGTGGCCTTTTCGGGGCGCTCGTTGCTGCGCGCATTGACCAGGATCACCTCCAGCGGCGTGTCCTGAAACACCCTGTTGAAACCTTGCGGGTCCACGAAACGGACCGTGAGCACTGCCGCATGCAGCGCAATGGAAATGCCCAGTGCCAGCTGCAGCGTGCTCAGGCCTTTCAGGAACGCGAGGGTGGAAGTCTTCACACGCCGATTATCTGTGTGGCCCGCGCGTTCAGGCCGAATGGCCCGCCGGGTTGGTGGCCTCGGGCGGCTGGGCGGCGGGCTCGGTGCCCTCAACCTCATTGACGTCAATGGCCAGGGCCAGCGGCGCGGACATTTCTTCGTCCTCGCCGTCCTCACCTGCGCCCTCAATCGCTGCATCATCGACCAGCAGGTCCAGGCGCTCGACCACGGTGCCGTGCACATCCAGCGTGATGTCGTCGATCTCGCCGAGCTTGACGCTCACATGCGCACCGCGCGGCAGGCCGTCTGCGCCCATCACCGGCAGCACCAGCGGCAGCGAATCGGCGCGCACGAGGTTGTCTTTCACCAGGGTGGCGGTGAGCTCGGTGGTGCCGCTTTGCTGCAGGTGCTTGAGCGTCCAGTAGCGCTCCATGCCGTTCTGGAAACCGTTGTAGGCGGTGTAGGCGGCGTCGAACGCGCTGATGATGGAGAACAGGTTGGCGTCTTTGGGCTTGAACGGCGCGGCGAGTGCGGCGGTTTTCCCAAAGCGTGCGCAGGCAATGATCTGCCACTGGTTGACCATGTCCACATAGCGGCGCAGGGGCGAGGTGCTCCAGGCGTAGCTCTTCACACCAATGCCGGCGTGCGGCTGCGCCTTGGTGCCCATGCGCACCTTCACGCCGGGCGCCATGCTGGCCTGGCTGCGGTAGATGCCGGGCACGCCGCAGTCGTTGAGCCAGTTGCCCCAGGTGCTGTTGGCCAGGATCATGGCCTCGGCCACCATCAGGTCGAGCGGCGCGCCGCGCTGGCGCGTGCCGATCACCACCACCTCGTCGCCCACCGGTTCGTCGCCGGTTTTGCCTTCGAGGCGGAAGGTGTAGTCGGGCCGGTTGAAGTTTTCCGGCTTGCCGCGCACCACCTCGCGCTGGGCCTTGAGGTGGCGCGCCAGCGTGAAGATGAAGGCCAGCGTGGGTTGCAGCGCGGCGATCTCGGGCACGGCGTTGCTGGCCGGGGCTTCGCCCGAGAGCCAGGCCTCGGTGATCACGGTGTCGAGCTGGTCGTGGCGCAGGTTCTGCGCGATCGGCACCCGCTCCAGCACGGTGCGCGTGGCGGTGATGGCCAGCGTGGCCTCATTGAACGTCACGTACAGCGACACCGCGGGGCAGTCGCGCCCGGCCATCAGCGTGTAGGCCTGCACCACCTCGTCGGGCAACATGGTGATCTTGTGACCAGGCATGTACACGGTGGACAGGCGATGGCGCGCCACCTGGTCGATGGCGCTCTCGGGTGCGATGGCCAGGCCCGGCGCGGCGATGTGGATGCCCAGCACCACCGAACCACTGCCCAGGCCTTGCAGTGAAAGCGCGTCGTCGATCTCGGTGGTGTGCGAGTCGTCGATGGAAAACGCCTGCACGCTGGCCAGCGGCAGCTCGTCGGTGATCACTGGGGCCTGCAGCGCCGGGAAACCGGTGCCCTTGGGGAACTGGTCGAACAGGAAACGCTGCCAGTGGAACTGGTAGGCACTGTTGATGGCGCCTGCGTTTTGCAGAAGGGTCAGCGGCGCGGTGTGGCTGCTGCGCGCGGCCTCGACCACGGCCTTGTACTCGGGCGCGTTCTTGTCGGGCTTGAAGAGGATCTTGTAGAGCTGCTGGCGCACCGGCTCGGGGCAGGTGCCGCTGGCGAGCTCGGCGGCCCATGCATCGATCTGCGCCTGGATTTGTTTCTTTTTCTCGATGCCGGCCAAAGCCTGGGCCAGGATGTCGGCCGGCGCCTTCTTGTAGCGGCCTTTGCCGGCGCGGCGAAAGTAGTGGGGTGCGCCCTGCAGGCACAGGAGCGCAGCCGCTTGTTCGGCCGTGCTGGCGCTGCTGCTGAAGTACTCGCGCGCAAGATCGGCAAAACCGAACTCGTCTTCAGGTGCGAATTCGTAGGCCAGGGCCAGGTCCATCTGGCTGGACAGGTCGGTGGCTGCGCTCATCAGGGCGGCGGGGGCGGGTTTTTCGAACCGCAGCAAGGCGTTGACCGCCTTGACCTTGACGCGCTTGCCGGATTCGAGCTCGACTTGCAGGGAACTTTCAGCCTCGGACAGGAGGCGGCCGGTCAACAACTTGCCGGCTTCATCAAACAGGATATGCATGGACGGGATTGTCCCATGGGGGAGCTACAGGTTCAGGAACTGGAATACCGCGTCCATGTGGCTGTCGAAGTCGCTGATGGCGTGGTCGCTGCCTTCGAGCAGGTGCACTGTGCCTCCCTTGCAAAAGCTGTTCATTTCGCGCCAGTCCAGTACCTCATCGCCTTGGGAGACGATGGCGAACAAGGCTTCGGGCTTGGCGGGCTGCCGGGCCGCCAGGCGCTCGATGTCGGCTTGTTGCTCCCGCAGCTCATCCACAAAGCCGGGCTGGAAGAAAAATCGCTCCTGTGCGTCGTGCCATGCCGTCTGCTCGCCGATGTAAGCCGAAAGGTCGCGTGCCGGGAAAGGCGCCGGGTTGAGCAGCACCGCCGGGCAGCCCGTCTGCAAAGAGAACCATCGGGCGTAGAAGCCGTCCAGCGAGGAGCCCACCACTGCCATGGTTTCGCGCGGCCAGTTTGCTGTGGCCTGCATCACCAGCGCCATGGCCTCGGCAGGCGATGGCGGCAGTTGCGGGCACCACCAGACAACGTCGGGGTGTTCGGTCCGCACCCGCGCGCCCACCTTCTGCGCCTTCATCGATTGCGGCGATGAACGAAACCCGTGGAGATAGAGCAGGTGGGTGGTGGCAGCGCGCATCGGCGAAGGATAATCGCCGTTCATGTCCGCCGTGTTCGACAAACCCTCCCTGCTGCAGCGCATCGCCCCGGTTTTCCAGGGCTTTGATCTGCCGCTGTTGCTGGCCATCCTGATCATGGCGGGTGCCGGGTTGCTGACCATGTACTCGGTCGGTTTCGACCACGGCACGCGCTTCTCGTCCCACGGCCGCAACATGATGATCGCCGCCGCCGTGCTGTTTGTGGTCTCGCAGATCCCGCCGCACCGTCTCATGACCCTGGCGCTGCCGGCCTACACCTTGGGCGTGATGCTGCTGCTGGGGGTGGAGTTCTTCGGCATTGCGCGCAAGGGTTCGCAGCGCTGGCTGGACGTCGGCGTCATCATCCAGCCCAGCGAGCTGATGAAGATCGCCATGCCCATGATGCTGGCCTGGTGGTTCCATCGCCGAGAAGGCCTGCTCAAGCCGCTGGACTTTGCCGCCGCCGGCCTCTTGCTCCTGATGCCTGTGGCGCTGGTTCTCAAGCAGCCCGACCTTGGCACCTCGTTGCTGGTGCTCTCCTCCGGCCTGTTCGTCATTTTTTTCGCCGGCCTGAGCTGGAAGCTGATCCTGCCGCCGTTGCTGATCGGCGCGGTGGGCATCGTGTTGCTGATCGCTTTCGAGGGGCAGCTCTGCGCTCCCGATGTGGACTGGCATGTGATGCGCGAGTACCAGCGCCAGCGGGTGTGCACGCTGCTCGATCCTTCCAAGGACCCGCTGGGCAAGGGCTTCCACATCATCCAGGGCATGATCGCCATCGGCTCGGGCGGCGTGTGGGGCAAGGGCTTCATGCAGGGCACGCAGACGCACCTGGAGTTCATCCCCGAGCGCACCACCGACTTCATCTACGCGGCCTTCTCCGAAGAGTTCGGCCTGGTCGGCACGCTGTGTCTCATGGCCGGTTTCATCTTCCTGATCGTGCGCGGCCTGGTCATCGCCATGGAAGCGCCCACGCTGTTCTCGCGCCTGCTGGCCGGCGCCCTCACGCTCAACATCTTCGTGTACGCCTTCGTCAACATGGGCATGGTCAGCGGCATCCTGCCGGTGGTGGGCGTGCCGCTGCCTTTCGTGAGCTACGGCGGTACGGCCATGGTCACCATGGGTGTGGGTCTGGGCATGTTGATGTCCATCGCCAAGTCCCGGCGGTTCATGCAGTCATGACGGTTGCTTTTGTTGGTGCGGGCAACATGGGCGGCGCGCTGCTGGAGCGCCTGTGTGAGGCCGGCTGGCCTGTGACAGTGTGCGATGTGGACCCGCTGCGCCAGCAACAGGCCCTGGACGCCGGTGCGAGCCTCGCGGACGCCCCGCTGTCGGCGGTGGCCCAACTCGGACCTCAAGACGCGCTGGTGATCGTGGTGGTGGACGCCGACCAGTGCCGCGCGGTGCTGTGGGGCGAACAGGGCGCCGCCCGCGGTTTGCGGCCCGGCCAGGCCGTGGTGCTGTGCCCCACCATCGCACCCGAAGACACCACGTCCATCGCCCAGCGGCTGGCCACGCAAGGCATTGATTGCATCGACGCACCCATGTCGGGTGGCCCGCAGCGCGCGCGCGACGGTTGCATGAGCTTGATGGTGGCCGCGCCACCGGCGGTGCTGGAGCGCCATGCCGACTTGCTGGCCGCCCTGTCGCTCAACGTGATGCGGATCAGCGAGCGTGTGGGCGATGGCGCGCGCACCAAGCTGATCAACAACCTGCTCGCCGGCATCAACCTCGTGGGCGCGGCCGAGGTGCTGGCCCTGGCCGAGCGCATGGGGTTGGACCTGACCACCACGATGGACGTGATTGAAAGGTCGAGTGGCCAGAGCTGGATCGGCTCGGACCGCATGCGCCGCGCGATCGACGCTGACCTCGCGCCGCGTGCCCACATGACACTGCTGGAAAAAGACACCCGGCTGGCGGTGGCGGCGGCGCACAGCGTGGGGTTTGAAGGCCCGCTGGGTGCGAGCGCAGCCGGGGTGTTCAAAGCGGCTCATGAGGCTGGCATGGCCGATCTTGACGACGCAGCGCTGCTCTCGTTTCTGCGCCAGCGCACGCCAAGACCCTGACGCGAACGCGCAAGGCGGGTCGTTCTTACAATGGCTCCATGATTTCACGCGAACCCACCCTGGCCCGCCTGGCCACCGCCCAAAGCCTGCTCCTCGAACCGTTTGGCCTCACGCCCGCGCACTTGCAGCGCGCGCTCGGCGAGATCATGTCGCACGGTGTGGACGATGCCGACCTGTACTTTCAAACCACGCGCAGCGAAGGCTGGAGCCTGGAAGAGGGCATCGTCAAGACCGGCAGCTTCAGCATCGACCAGGGCGTGGGCGTGCGCGCGGTCAGCGGTGAGAAGACCGCGTTTGCCTATTCCGACGACCTGTCGTGGGACTCGCTGCTGGACGCCGCGCACACCGTGCGCAGCATCTCGGGCCAGGGCCAGTCAAAGAAGGTGAAGACGCCGGCTTCCAAGGTGGCCAAGTCGCGCTCGCTCTATGGCGGTGTGGACCCGATCGGCACGCTCGACAGCACCGCCAAGGTGGCGCTGCTGGAGAAGGTGGAAAAGCTGGCCAAGGCCAAGGACCCGCGCGTGGTGCAGGTGATGGCCGGTCTGGCCGCCGAGCACGACGTGGTGCTCGTGGCGCGCGCCGACGGCACGCTTGCTGCTGACGTGCGCCCGCTGATCCGCCTGTCTGTCACGGTGATCGCCGAGCAGTCGGGTCGCCGAGAGGTGGGTTCGTCGGGCGGCGGTGGCCGTTTTGGACTGGCTTACTTTGACGAAGCCATGGTGCAGACCTACGTGGACGAAGCCGTGTCCTCGGCGCTGACCAACCTCGATGCCCGGCCCGCGCCGGCCGGCGAAATGGTGGTGGTGCTGGGCTCGGGCTGGCCGGGCATTCTGCTGCACGAGGCCGTGGGCCACGGGCTGGAGGGCGACTTCAACCGCAAGGGCAGCAGCGCATTCGCCGGGCGCATCGGCCAGCGCGTGGCCGCCAAGGGCGTGACCGTGCTCGATGACGGCACCATCGCCGACCGCCGGGGTTCGCTCAACGTGGACGACGAAGGCCACACCTCGCAGAAGAACGTGCTGATCGAAGACGGCATTTTGCGCGGCTACATCCAGGACTCGATGAACGCGCGCCTGATGGGCGTCAAGCCCACCGGCAACGGCCGCCGCGAGAGCTATGCCCACGTGCCCATGCCGCGCATGACCAACACCTACATGCTCGGTGGCGACAAGTCGCCCGAAGAAATTGTGGCCAGCATCAAGAAGGGCCTGTACGCCACCAACTTCGGCGGTGGCCAGGTCGACATCACCTCGGGCAAGTTCGTGTTTTCCGCGAGCCAGGCCTACTGGGTGGAAAACGGCCAGATCCAGTACCCGGTCAAGGGCGCCACCCTGGTGGGCAACGGCCCCGACTCACTCACCCGCGTGAGCATGATCGGCAACGACATGAAGCTCGACAGCGGCGTGGGCACCTGCGGCAAAGAGGGCCAGAGCGTGCCGGTGGGTGTGGGTCAGCCCACCTTGCGCATCGATGGCCTGACCGTCGGCGGCACCGCTTAGTCCGCCGCTGCAGCGCCAGAAGCCGGGATCTTTCCCGGCTTTTTCACGACTGCGTAGCGCAGCAAGGTCTGATCGCGCGCTACGGCATGGTCCACCACTGGCCTCGGGTAAGTCTTGCCCAATTCAACACCGGCACCGAGCAGTTCCATTTCTCTCGCGAGCCATGGCGCGTGAATCGCGGCATCCGGCAGGCCTGCGATCTCGGGCAAATAGCGCCGGATGAACTTGCCCTGAGGGTCGAACTTCTCGCTCTGGCTCACCGGGTTGAAGATGCGGAAGTAGGGCTGGGCATCGCAACCGCTGGAGCTGGCCCATTGCCAGCCGCCGTTGTTGGCCGCCAGGTCGAAGTCGATCAGTTTCTCGGCAAAGTAGCGCTCACCCCACTGCCAGTGGATGCCGAGGTCCTTGACCAGGAAACTCGCCACCACCATGCGCAGGCGGTTGTGCATGTAGCCGGTCTGGGTGATCTGGTGCATGGCCGCGTCCACCAGCGGGTAACCGGTTCGGCCCTCGCACCACGCGGCAAACAGCTCCTTGGCGTGTTTTCCCTGCTCGAACTTGATGTGGTCGTACTCGGGCTTGAAAGCCTTGTCCACCACGTGCGGGAAGTTGGCGAGCACCTGGTGGTAAAAGTCGCGCCAGATGAGCTCTGACAGCCAGGTGCTGGCGCCCACCAGGCCCTGCAGGTGCATCTGATACGCCACCGATGCCAGGTGGCGGATCGAGATGGTGCCGAAGCGCAGGTGCACGCTGAGGTAGCTCGGGCCTTTCACAGCGGGGAAGTTGCGTGTCTCGTCGTAACGGTCGATGCGCTCCACAAAGTCTTCGAACAGGCGGTGTGCGCCGCTGGCGCCCGTGGGCAGCGGCAGCTGAGACAGATTGGTGGGCTCGAAGCCGATGTCGGCCAGCGTGGGTACCGGCTTGGCCCAGGCCGCGGGTACCGGCGCCAGGTTGCGCGCGTACTGCGCCACCGGGCAGGGCGCGAGGTGATCGGGCGTGAGCGCTTTGAGCCAGGCGTTCTTGTAGGGCGTGAACACGCCGAACGCGTTGCCCATTTGCGTGAGCACCTCGCGCCGCTCGAAGATGACGTGGTCCTTGTGGCTGTGCAGCAAGATGCCGGCGTGTGCCAAGGCGCCGAACACCTGGGCGTCGCGCGCCAGCGCGGCGGGCTCGTCGTCGTGGTTGGCAAACACCGCTTGCACCGCGAGCTGCTGCGCCAGCGCCGGCACAGCCTTGACGGACTGGCCGTGCATCACGATCAGGCCCACACCGTCGGCGCCGTTGTGCCGGCCCAGCGCTCGCAGCGCGGCGTCCAGTTCCACCAGCGATTCGCGGATGAATTCCACGCGCCGGTCGGAGCGGGGCAGCGCGTCAAGGATGTCGGTGTCGAACACGAACACACACCAGACCTGGCGGCACACCTTGAGCGCGTGGTACAGCGCAGCGTTGTCTTCGGCGCGAAGATCGCGGCGGAACCACATCAGGCCTTTGTCGTAGGTGTTCATGCGTCTGGGCGGGTGGGGCTGGGTGGATGGCGGTGGCCACCTCTGGGGGGATGACGTCGGCCACCTCTTGAGGGGCGGGCAGGCGGCTTAAAATCCGCCGATGCCTGCTGATTTTGCCCCCATCAACCTGACCAATCATTTCCTGATTGCGATGCCCGGCCTCAGCGATGAGCTATTTGGCCGCAGCGTGGTGTTCATGTGCGAGCACAGCGAACGCGGGGCACTCGGCCTTGTGATCAACAAGCCCAGCGACATCCTGTTGCCCCGTTTGTTCGAGAAGGTGGACCTGCCCATGGGCCGCGACGACTTGCTGGAGCACCCCGTGTTCCAGGGCGGCCCGGTGCAGACAGAGCGTGGTTTTGTGCTGCACGAGGCGGTCTCGGGCGAGGGCGAATCGGTCTACGCCTCCACGCTCTCGATCCCAGGCGGTCTGGAAATGACCACTTCCAAGGACGTGCTTGAAGCCATGGCCTCGGGCGCCGGCCCGCGCCGGGTGTTCGTGTCGCTCGGCTACGCATCCTGGGGCCAGGGTCAGCTCGAATCGGAGATCACCGAGAACAGCTGGCTGACCGTGGAGGCCGATCCTGCTGTGATTTTCGACGCGCCGGTGGCCGAACGTTATGAGCGCGCGATGGCCTTGCTGGGTCTGCAACCGTGGATGCTCTCACCCGATGCGGGGCATGCATGAGCGAGTTGGCCACAGCCGTACCGGCTGAATGCCAGATGTTTCTTGCTTTCGACTTCGGACTCAAACGCACCGGCGTCGCCACCGGCAACCGCATCACCCGCAGTGCCACACCGCAGGCGACCATCAATGCCGAAGGCGACGCACGTTTCCCTTTGATCGCTCAGCGCCTCAAGGAGTGGCAGCCCGACGCCCTGGTGGTCGGCGTGCCTTACCACCCCGATGGCGCGGCGCACGAAAACACTGCGCGTGCCCTGAGATTTGCCCGCCAGCTGCGCGGCCGCCACGGCCTGCCGGTGTACGAGGTGGACGAGCGTTACAGCACCACCGAAGCCCACAGCCTGGGCGCGAAAGATGCTGACGCCGCTTCGGCCTGCATCATCCTGGAACAATTTTTGAGGAGTTTGCCTTGACCGAGAGCTTGAGCGACGCCGGGCCGCCCCAAGGCGCGAGGGCCCCCCTGGGGGGCAGCGCAGGACGCGAAGCGACAAGCGTGGGGGCCCTGCCTCTGAACGCAGAGGCGCTCTACGCCGAACTCCTGCCCGCGGTGAAGGGATTGATCGACGCCTCGCCTGCGCCGGTCGTGCTCGCCGGCATCACCTCCGGCGGCGCGTGGCTCGCCGAGCGCCTGCAGCGAGACCTGGGATTGCCGGGCAACGCCGGCGTGATCTCGTCGAGCATGCACCGCGACGACTTCGCTCAGCGCGGTCTCGCATCGAGCGCACAAACCGTGTTGCCGTTCGATGTGAACGGCGCGCACGTGCTGCTGGTCGATGACGTGCTCTACACGGGCCGCACGCTGCGCGCGGTGATCAACGAACTCTTCGACTACGGCCGCCCGGCCAGCGTGCGCCTGGCGGTGCTGGTGGACCGGGGCGGGCGTGAACTGCCGATCGAAGCCAACGCATGCGCCGCCCGAGTCGAGGTGCCCGCTGGCCAGTCGCTGGAACTCGCGAGAGACGGCAGCGGGCGCCTGAGCTTCGTGATCGAACCCAAGAAAGCCTGACCGTGCGACGCAATCCCCAACTCAACAAGAACGGTGAACTCATTCACCTGCTCTCCACCGAGGGCCTCTCGCGCGACATCCTCACGAAGATCCTGGACACCGCCGCCAACTTCACGAGCGTGAGCAATCGCGAGGTCAAGAAGGTGCCGCTGCTGCGGGGAAAAAGCGTGTTCAACCTGTTCTTCGAGAACAGCACGCGCACCCGCACCACCTTCGAGATCGCGGCCACGCGGCTGAGCGCCGACGTGATCAACCTGGACATCGCGCGCAGCTCCACCGCCAAGGGCGAGTCGCTGCTCGACACCATTTCCAACCTCAGCGCCATGGCGGCCGACATCTTCGTCGTGCGTCACAGCGAGTCGGGCGCGCCGTATTTGATCGCGCAGCACGTGGCCCCGCATGTGCACGTGATCAACGCCGGCGACGGGCGCCACGCGCATCCCACGCAGGGGCTGCTCGACATGTACACCATCCGCCACTACAAGCAGGACTTCACCAAGCTCTCGGTGGCCATCGTGGGTGATGTGCTGCACTCGCGAGTGGCGCGCTCCGACATCCACGCCCTGACCACGCTGGGCTGCCCCGACGTGCGCGTGGTCGGCCCGCGCACCCTCGTGCCGAGCGACCTCTCGCACATGGGCGTGCGGGTCTGCCACACGCTGGAAGAAGGCATCAAGGACTGCGACGTGGTGATCACGCTGCGCCTGCAGAACGAACGCATGAGCGGCGCGTTGCTGCCCTCCAGCCAGGAGTACTTCAAGAGCTTTGGCCTCACGCCCGAGCGCCTGCGGTGGGCCAAACCAGACGCGATCGTGATGCACCCGGGGCCGATCAACCGCGGCGTGGAGATCGACTCGGCGGTGGTGGACGGCCCGCAGAGCGTGATCCTGCCGCAGGTCACTTACGGCATCGCGGTGCGCATGGCCGTGATGGGGATAGTCGCTGGGAATGAAGCTTGACCCCCACGCTCCACCGCTTCGCGGGTCGCTGCCCCCCGAGGGGCCGCGTTTCGCCTTGGGGCGGCCCGGCGGCGAAACCTGGCACAACAAGGTAACCCCATGAAGATCCTGATCCAGAACGGCCGCGTCATGGACCCGGCCACCGGCCGCGACGAGATGGCCGATGTGGCCATCGCCGCCGGCCGCATCATCGCCATCGGCAACGTGGCGCCCGACTTTCACGCCAACCGCACCATCGACGCCACTGGCTGCGTGGTCGCGCCAGGTCTGGTGGATCTGGCCATGCGCCTGCGCGAACCCGGCCAGGAACACGCCGGCATGCTCGAGAGCGAGATGGTCGCGGCCGTGGCCGGCGGCGTGACCTCGCTGGTCTGCCCGCCCGACACCGACCCGGTGCTCGGCGAACCCGGTTTGGTGGACATGCTCAAGTTCCGCGCTGAAAAGTTGCACCTGGCGCGCGTGTTCCCGCTGGGTGCGCTCACGCGCGGCCTGCAGGGCGAGGTGCTCACCGAAATGGCCGAGCTCACCGAGTCCGGCTGCATCGGCTTCGGCCAGGCCGAGGTGCCCATCGTCAACGTGCAGGTGCTGCAGCGCGCGCTGCAATACGCCGCCACCTTCGGCTACACCGTGTGGCTGCGCCCGCAGGACTTCTGGCTCGGCAAGGGCGTGGCCGCCAGCGGCCCGCTGGCCACGCGCCTGGGTCTGGCCGGCATCCCGGCGGCGGCCGAAACCATTGCGCTGCACACGCTGTTCGAACTCATGCGCGCCACGCAGGGCAAGACGCCTGGCAGCGCCAACGCGCGTGTGCACCTGTGCCGCATCAGCAGCGCCGCCGGCCTCGCGTTGGTGCGCCAGGCCAAGGCCGAAGGCTTGCCCGTCACGTGTGATGTGAGCGTGCACAACCTGCACCTGACCGACATCGACATCGGCTACTACGACAGCCGCCTTCGCCTGCAGCCCCCCGTGCGCCAGCAGCGCGACCGCGACGCGCTGCGCGCGGGTCTGGCCGACGGCACCATCGACGCGCTGGTGTCCGACCACAACCCGGTGGACAGCGATGCGAAGACGCTGCCGTTTGCCGAAGCCGAACCCGGCGCCACTGCAGTGGAGTTGCTGCTCGGTCTGGCCTGCACCTGGGCACAGCAGGACGGTCTGGGCCTGATGCAGGCGCTCACCGTGCTCACCAGCGGCCCGCAATCGGTGCTGGGAGCCAGCCTGGGCACGCTGCAGGCCAGCGTGGGCCGCATCGCTATGGGCGGCGTGGCCGACCTTTGCGTGTTCGACCCCAACGCCAGCTGGACGGTGCAAGCCACCGCGCTGCGCAGCCAGGGCAAGCACACGCCGTTTGGCGGGCACGAGCTCCCGGTGAGCGTGCGCGCCACGCTGGTGGGTGGGCAGGTGGCCCACCTGGCCGTGGACGCCACTGCGTGAACCGGGTGCGCGCTGCCTGGCGCGCCCTTCGCGCCGTCGGCCACGTGCTGCGTGGCCTGTGGATCATCCGCAGCGAATTCGGCCGGCTCACGCCACCGCAAACCCAGCTGCTGGTGCGCGAGTGGTCTCGCCAGATGCTGACGATCATCGGGGTGGAGCTGGTCGTGCAGGGCACGCCGGCCGGCCATGGCCCGCTGCTGATGGTGTCCAACCACATCTCGTGGCTCGACATCCTGGTGCTCAACGCGGCGCATCCCAGCCGTTTTGTGTCCAAGGCCGACGTGAAAAGCTGGCCGCTGCTGGGCTCGCTCATCACCGGCGCGGGCACGCTCTACATCGAACGCGAAAGCCGGCGCGACGCCATGCGCGTGGTGCACCACATGGCCGAACGCCTGCGCGCGGGCGATGTGCTCACCGTGTTTCCCGAAGGCACCACCGGCGACGGTCGAGAACTGCTTCCGTTTCACGCCAACCTGCTGCAGGCCGCCATCACGGCCAATGCACCTGTGTTGCCGCTGGCGTTGAGTTTTGTGAACAGCATTCGCGGTGGCCGGCACGACGCGCCGCTGTTCGTTGGAGACACCACGCTGATGGCCTCGATCTGGAGCACCCTCTGCGCCGACGGCGTGCAGGCCCAGGTGCGCTACGGCGAAGCCCAACCGCCTCGCGGTCGGGACCGCCGCACCTGGTCTCAGGACCTGCGCTCCGAGGTCGAGCGGCTGCGCAGCCCAGCTGACTGATCAGCCCTTGGCGCGCTGCATCATCAAGGCGGTGTTGGCCTTGCGCTCGGCGTTCACTTTTTGCACGGTGGCTCGCTCGCCCAGGCGCTTGAGGTACTCGCCCACTGGCAGATCGGCCAGGCAGTCGCGGCCGTAGATGATCTTGGTGGCGCTGCTCACCAGCGGCAGGTGCACCGCGGCGGCGCAGTCGGCCAGGGTGAAGGTGTCGCCGGCGATGAAGGGCGAGAACTTGACCAGCTGGGCAAAAGCGGCCACGTTCTTGGTGAGCTGTTCGCCTGTCTTTTCCTTCGCCGTATCGCTCACTTTGCCGCCGAAAAAGGCTTCGCCGTAGAGGTTGCGCGCCACCAGCTCCAGGTGCAGTTCGAGGTAGCGCAGGATCTCGCGCACCTTGGCTTTCTGGAACGCGTCGGCCGGCATCAGCGGGTGGGCCGGGTAGGCGTCTTCGATGTATTCGAGGATCACGGTGGACTCGGACAACGTGCCCGCCTCGGTCTTGAGGTAAGGCACCTTGCCCAGTGGGCTGGCGGCCTTGTCGGTCTGGCCGAGCCAGGCCAGTTCTTCTTCAAAGGCCACGCCTTTTTCGAGCAGGGCGAGCTTGACCTTGTTGTAGTAGTTGCTGGCCGCGAAGCCGCAGAGTGTGAGCATGTCTGTCTCCTGTGTGTGAGCGGGGTTGGGGTGGCGTGATGGTAGTGGGGGCACCCGCCGTGCATGGGTCTCGCAGTTGACCCCGCTGATAAACTCGCGTCCGATGTTTTCGCGCCCCCTCCACCGCCGTTTTGCCGCCTGGCTCGCCCTGCTGGCTGTGCTCTGGGGCGCGCTGGTGCCCACGCTGGCGCAGGCCTTGGTGTCCAGCTCAAGCCGCCAGGGCTGGGTGGAGGTGTGCAGCACCAGCGGTGTTCTGTGGGTGCGGGTCGATGGAGGGGCCAAATCCCCTGCCGCGCCCACCGGGCAGTCCGACAGCATGCCAAACGCCTCCGCCCACTGCCCCTGGTGCCCGATACAGGGTGCGACCGGCCTGCCGCCCGAACCTGCGTTGGTCACGGTCGCCATTGCCCAGGGCCCCGTGCCCACCACTGCGTTCACCTCGGCCCGCCCAGCGGTGCTGTGGTCCAAGGCGCGGTCGCGCGCTCCGCCGGCCGCTTGAGCCTGCGTCGGTGTCGCCCGTGCCGTGCGCGGGTGTTTCTCTTCCCCGTGTCTGACCCTGTGCGTGTACCCCTCGTCGCCCACCTGTCAGATCAACCCAAGCTCTCTGGAACCCCATGAAAAAGATCATCATCGCCACTTTGCTGTCGCTCACCGCCAGCGCCTGGGCGCAAGCGCCTGCCAACGTTGAAGTGAGGGACGCCTGGGTGCGTGCCACCGTGGCGCAACAGAAAACCACCGGCGCGTTCATGCAACTGACCGCCATGACCGACACACGGGTCGTGCAGGTCAGCTCGCCCATTGCGGGTGTGGTCGAGATCCATGAAATGGCCATGGACAAGGATGTGATGAAGATGCGCGCCGTGCCTGCGCTGCCCTTGCCGGCCGGCAAGACCGTGGAGCTCAAGCCCGGTGGTTATCACGTGATGATGATGGACCTCAAGGGTTCCGTGAAGGCGGGCGACGTGGTTCCATTGACGCTGGTGCTCGAGAGCAAAGACGGCTTGCGCTCTGCGCTGGAGGTGAAGGCCACGGTGCGGCCTCTGGGCAATGCTGCAGCCGTCACGGACCACGGTGCCCACAAACATTGAACGTTGTCGTTCAGGGTCTCGAAGGCAGGGCGCGCGCAACACCCGGTGCCGGCGGGCTTGATGCGCCCGATCCGCGCTCGAACGTGACCACGTGGTCCACCTCGGCTCGGATGCCGATCCACTCGCCCACCGCGTGGTTGTGGTGCGAGGGCACGTGTGTCATCAGCACCTCGCCGCTGGCCAGTCGCAGCGTGTAGAGAAACTCCGAGCCGCGAAACGCCTTGCGCAAGATTTGCGCCTTCACCGGTGCGTGGTCGTCGTGCACGATGTCGTCGGCGCGCAGCAGCACGTCGCACAAGCCCGAGGCGTAGGCCGTGGGCAGCGGGCATTCGTCCACGTCCTGCAGCGCGCCCAGCGGCGTTTGTACCGAAACCTCATCGCCGTTCATGCGGATCTGCGCTGGCGCGAACACACCGTGGCCGATGAACTCGGCCACGAAACGCGTGGCCGGGCGGTGGTAGAGCGCGTAGGCGTCTTCCCACTGGTGCAGGTGGCCTTCGTGCATCACGCCGATCACGTCGCCGATGGCAAAGGCTTCCAGCTGGTCGTGTGTGACGAAGAGGGCGGTGGCGCCGGCGGCCTTGAGGATGCCGCGCACTTCGTGGGCCAGGCGCTCGCGCAGGTCCACGTCGAGGTTGGAAAAAGGTTCGTCGAGCAGCAGCAGGCGCGGGCGCGGCGCCAGTGCGCGGGCCAGCGCCACGCGCTGCTGTTGGCCGCCCGAGAGTTCGTGTGGAAAACGCTTCTGCATGCCATCCAGGCCCACCAGCTTGAGCACCTCGGCCACACGTGCGTCGCGCTCGGCGCGCGGCAGGCGGTCGATGCCGAAGGCGATGTTCCTGCCAACGTCGAGGTGCGGGAAGAGGGCGTAGTCCTGGAACACCATGCCGATGCGGCGTTGCTCGGCCGGCATGTGGTGCGTGCCGTCGCTGACCTTTTCGCCTTCGAGCGTGATGCTGCCGCCGCTGGCGCGCTCAAGACCGGCCACCGCGCGCAACAGCGTGGTCTTGCCGCAGCCCGAGGGGCCGATCAGCACGCCGATATCGCCCGCGCGCAACCCGAGCGACACCCCATCCACCGCAGCCTGGGGCAGGCCGGGATAGCGCACGGTGAGTTGGGAGACGTTGAGGAACATGGGGGTTCTCGTTGTTGCTTCATTGTAGATAACTACAATTCGCATTTGCATTGATGTACATCAAAAGCCCCTCGCTGAACGCGGCGAGCCCGCGTGCCATCATCCCGCCCAGCCCTCTGTCTCTCCTCACTTCCCTTTCTTCATGCTGCGCTGGTTGGCCCTCGCCCCCCTGATCCTGCTCGCGTGCCTGCTCACGCTGCCGGTGCTGTCGCTGGGCGGTTCGTGGTTCCAGTTCGACGCCGCCGCGCGCGACGTGCTGAGCCAGATGGCGCAGACCGTGCTCCCCGAGTACGCGCTCACCACCGTGGTGCTGTGCGTGTCGGTTGCGGTGGGCGTTGCGGTGGTGGGCATGCTGACCGCCAGCGCTGTGACCTTGTTCGAGTTCCCCGGCCGGCGCTTTTTTGAATGGGCATTGCTGCTGCCGCTGGCCATGCCCGCGTATGTGGTGGCTTATGCGTACACCGACTTTCTGCAGTTCAGTGGCCCGCTGCAGGTTGGGATGCGCGCGAGTTTTGGATTGAGCGGGCGCGTGTTTCCCGAGATCCGCAACACGCCCGGGGCCATCTGGGTGTTCACGTTCTCGCTCTATCCCTATGTGTATTTGCTGGCGCGCACCGCCTTGTCGGAGCGCGCCTCGCAGCTCATGGAGGCCGCACGCCTGCTGGGTGCCCCGCTGGGGCGGCGCATCCGCGAGGTGGCCTTGCCGCTGGCCCGCCCCGCTGTGGCCGCGGGCGTGGCGCTGGCGCTCATGGAAACCCTGGCCGACTTCGGTGTGGTGAGCTACTTTGGCGTGCAGACCTTCACCGCCGGCATCTACAAGGCGTGGCTGGCCATGGACAACCGCTCTGCCGCCGCGCAGCTCGCCACCATGCTGCTCGCCGTGGTGGCGTTGCTGCTGTGGCTGGAGCACCGCGCGCAGCACCGCATGCGTTTTTCCACCCTGCGTGGGCTGCGCGCCGGCAGCAGTGAAGCACAGCCAGCGCAGCTGCGCGGGGGTCGTGCAGTGCTGGCGGTGGCGTTGTGCGCGCTGCCCATCGCGTTCGGCTTTGTGCTGCCGGTGTTGTTCATGCTGCGCCCGCTGATCGGTGGCTGGGAAGAGCTGCCCTGGACCTCGTTCGTGCAGTGGTCGCGCAACAGCGTGTGGCTGGCCGGGCTCTCGGCGGCGCTGGCCACCGCCATTGCGCTGGCGCTCGCTTTCGCGGTGCGAGTGCGGCCAGGCCCTGTCACGCGCGGGGTGGTGCAGCTCGCCAGCCTGGGCTATGCCGTGCCGGGCGCGGTCATCGTGGTCGGCCTGCTGTTGCCGGTGGGTTGGGTGCAGGCCATCAAGCCCGACACCAGCGTGGGCTACGTCGTCACCGCCACCGCCCTGGGCATTGTCTGGGCCTACATGGTGCGCTTCACCGCAGTGGCCTTGCAGTCCCTGCAGAGCGGCTACGCGCGCATCCCCGCGAGCCTGGACGACTCGGCCCGCATGCTGGGCACTACCGGGTTCGGGCTGGCCGCGCGCGTGCACTGGCCGCTGCTCAAACGCTCCACCGCTGCCGCTGCGCTGCTGGTGTTTGTGGATGTGATGAAGGAATTGCCCGCCACGCTGGTGCTGCGCCCCTTCAACAGCGACACCCTGGCCGTGGTGACCTACCAACTGGCGCGCGACGAACGCCTGGGTGAAGCGGCGTTGCCTGCACTCACGCTGGTGCTGGTGGGGCTGGTGCCGGTGATGCTGCTGAGCCGGACCTTGCGACAGCGGTAAGCGGGTGTTGCGGCCCGTTGTGCCGCCGGTTGCACGCTGGTCCAATGCACGTTTTCAAAACGCTGCCTGAACCCATGCTCAACAAAACCCAGGAGGAACGCCGCCAGTTCATGGCGCTCGCCGCCGCCACCGGCGTTGCGGCGCTGGTCGCTGGTTGCGGCACCCGCGCACCGCTGCCCGGCCAGGCGCCCGCCAGTGCGGCCTACCGGCGCGAAGCCGCCACCCACCTCTACCGCAAGTACCCGGACCGCATCTACCGGGGAAAACTGCCGCCCATGCTCTACGCCATCGGCGTGCTGGAGGTGGAACTGAACCAGGGTGGGCGCGTGGGCGCAACCCGCTGGCTGCGCGGCCCCAGCCACGCGCCGGAGGTCATGGCCGAGATCGAACGCTTGGTGCGCGCCGCGGCGCCATTTCCCTCGCCACCGGGCTTCGGGCGGGTGCAGTACGTGGACACCTGGCTGTGGGACCGCAGCGGGCGCTTTCAGCTCGACACGCTGACGGAAGGCCAGCTCTGAATCTGGTCGACCAGCTCAAGACTGGCCCATCCCCGCGGTCCGCGTTTGACGTCTTCGGCCTGCGCGTTGAAACCGCGCGCAGCTTGCGCCCCCGACGCCGTTGCCGGACAAATAAGCGCGGAGTTGGCTCGCCGTGCGTCACCGAACAGACCATGCCCCCAACCATGCCTACTGTGATGCTCCGGTCTCGCTTTGCAGACCATCCGGAGCCCAACATGTCCATCACCACCACCACTGCTTTTCCCTACACCGGCATCCCCAGCACCGAGGTTGTGCGCGAGCCGGGCCACACCGGCATGGCCGATCACGGCACCGAGATCACCAAGCACCTGCTGCAAGACGCCAACGACCGTGTGGAGCTTGGGACGCACGATGCGGAGATGCATTCCGATACTGGGTGGACGGCCACAGGCGCACAGATGAAACGCCAGGCGCTCCTGGTACGTGACGTGGCCGTGGAGTCGGCCGACAATTTGCGGGGCGAGATTCGCGCCTATCCGCTGATGGCGGTGTTCACAGGCATCGTGGTGGGCGTGTTGCTGGGTCGCGCCTTGCGCTGAAGACCGGTGGCCGGTCGGCAAGGGCTGGTGCGGCCAAAGGGAATCGAACCCCTATCTGGCCCTTAGGAGGGGCCCGTTCTATCCGTTGAACTATGGCCGCGTGAGCGTGGGCGCATTGTACGGGGGCGCCTCTGCTGAGGGGGCCGCGGATTGACCTCAGTCGTACTTCACGGTGAAGATCAAGTCGAGTGCGTTTTCTTCACCGGCCCGCGCCCGCACCGTGAGGCGGCGCGACACGTCGTAAAAGATGCTGACCGTGCCCAATGCCCCGGCCAGGCTGCGTTCGTAGCTGAGGTAGAGGTTGTTCGACAGGCGCTTGCCCAGCGTGAGTGCGGCGGCGGCGGCCGAGCCGTCGGCGTTGGTGCCGCTGCCGGCAAATGACACTTCGTCCAAGCCCAGCGCACCGGCAAGACCACCATCCAGACGCCCGTCGCGTCCCGCCAGCAGGGCGAGAGCGGCTTGTTGCAACACGGCCGCCTCTGCCCCGGCGCCGCTGGCCGGGCGGCCCAGCACCAGCCAGGCCAGTTTTTCGCTGTCGGGCAGTTCGGGGTCGGAGAACAGACGCACGCGCGGCGTTTGTGCCGTGCCGCTGATCTGCACGCCCACGCGCTGGGTGGTGTTCGGCCGCACGGCGGTGATGTCCAGCGTGGGGTTGTCGTAAGGCCCGGTGAAACGCAGCACACCGCTTTCAATGGTGAGGCGCTGGCCGTAGGCCCTGTAAGAGCCGCGCTCGGTTCGCACATCGCCCAGCACACGCGGCGTGGGCAGCTCGGGTGTGCTGCGCACATTGAGCTTGCCGGCCAGCCGCGTCTGCAGGCCCTGGCCACTGACCTGAAAGTCGTCACCCAGGTCGATGTCGATCAGCACATCGGGCCGCACGCGGAAGGCGCCCGGCACCTCCAGCGCGGTTTCGGTGCCACGCACCACCACGTCGGCTCCCAGGCTGGGGGTGGATTCGTCGGGCAGCACGAAGAGGGCGGAATCGGCCAGCAGCCCACCGCGGATCTGCAGCGCCGTGCCCACCAGCTCGGCCTGCAACTGGCCCGAGAGCGTGAGGCGGCGGTCGGCGCGGGACGACACGCGCAGCTTCGTCGCCGTGGCCTGCAGGTTGATGTAAGGCTGGCGCCGGCTCACGCCGTCCACCGTGACGCGCCTGAACTCCGTGGTGCCGCTGGCCAGCAGGGTGCCACCGGTTTCCACGCCGCCACGGCCTTGCAGATAAAAGCGGTCGATGGTGATGCGCTCGCCGGCCAGCGTGGCGCGCAGTTCGCCGCGCGAAAACGAGATGCCGTTGACGATGGAGCGCAGCGCCAGCTGGTCGGCCTGCAGCGTGCCGTTCCACAGCGGGTTGGCGCGCGTGCCGCTGAGCGTGGCGCTGGCGGCCAGCGTGCCACGCACACGCCAGCCGGGTGGAGCCAGCGCCGACCACACGCCCACCTGCGGCAGGCTGGCTGTGACGGTGCCGCGCAGCGGTGCATCGGGCGCCCAGTGCCACGCGGTCTGCTCGCCGTTGGGCGGGCTCAGCGTGGTGCCCAGATCGGCACTGGCCTGGCCCAGGCGCTCGGTGTCCCAGCGCAGGCTGGCCTGCACGTTGGCGCCCTGGGTGGTCACGCTCAGCCGCGCGTCCTTGATGCCCGTCTGCAGCCACTGGGTGGAGGTGGTGTTCTCGTCGAATGCCCCATCGGTCTGCACCGACAGGTCGCCGCTGCGGCGCTGCAGCTGCGCGCTCAGGCGCGGCGGTGTGGCGGCGTCGGCGGGCAGAGCGAAGTCCCAGCTGCCGTCGAACACCACGTCACCGCCCAGGCCGGCCTGGCTGAGCGGGCCGCTTTTCGCGCCCTCGGCGGTGGTGAAGGCGTCCACCCATGAAAGCGGCAGGCCGGTGAGCTGGCCGCGCGTCATCAGTGCGCCCTGCTGCCAGCTGAGTTGGTCCCAGGCCAGGGTCATGGGGCTGGTGGTGGCCGCGGCGGTTGCGCCCGTGCGGTTTCTGAAGCTGGGCTGCAGGCGCAACTGGCCGGCGTCGGCCTGCAGGTTGATGGCGCTGCGCGCGTTCCGCCAGCGCAGACCGAGCGCGGCAACGCTTTGCAGCGTCCAGTCCACCACACGGTCCTTGCGCGCACTGTCGGTGGCACGCAGTTGCAGGCGGCTGAGGTCCAGCCGCCCGCTGTCGACGTCGGGTTGTTGCGCACTGCCCAACTGCAACTTGCCCTGGGTGTCCAGCGTGCCGCGCCACGGCCCTTGTTCGGCCTGGCCGGTCGCTGTGATATCGAGTTGGTGGGGCAGGCCGCTGGCCTGCAGGTTGAGGTTGGCGAGGCTCAGCGTTTGCAGGGTGCCCAACACGGCGGCTGTGCCGGTGGCCGGGTCGGCTGGGCGCGCCGCGGTGCCGCGTGTGATGACGAGTCCCGGTGCCTGCAGGCGGGCCTGCACGCGCGGCGGTGCGGCGGTGGTGGCGCCGGTCAAGGGCGCGGGGTAGCCGAGCACGCCGAGGCCGCCGTCCCAGGTGGCGGTGAGGCGAGCGTTGCCCTCGGCCTGCAGGCCGGGCTGTGCTTCCAGTTGCGTGCGCAGCAGCGGGCCCAGCACCGGCATTGTCTGCAGGCTCTTCACCCAGGCGAGCACGCGCGAAGCGTCGTCAAGCGTCAGGTTCAACTCGCCCTTGCCCTGCGCGTGGGCCACGCGGCCTTGCCAGTCGCCTTGGGCACCGGGCAGCTTGAGTGCGAAGCGCCCGTCAAAACTGCGCGCGCCCACGTCGAACTTGCCCTGGCCGTCCAGCGTGGCATCGGCCAGGCCGGCGCTGAGCGTGCGCAGGTCGAGCACGCCGAGCGCGGCGTTGTCGGGCTGCGGCGTCCAGCGGCCTTGCAGGTTCTGGTCGCGCAGGCGCAGGCCGGCCAGTTGCCCCGCTTTGGGCTGGGTGCCCGAGGGTTTGACCACAGCGCTGAGGTCGATCGCCGGGTTGGCCGATTCGGCGTTCACCGCGCGGGCGGAGAACGTGCCGTCGAGCGCGGCCGGCGCGATGCTGCTCCAGAGCGCGGCGGGGTTGATGCGGCTGGCTTTCAGCTCGCCCTGGAAGTCACCCAGGGGCGAGGCCGCTGTCTGGCGCCAGCCCTGGCCTTGCAGGCGGCCACCGCCGAGCTGGGCGTCCAGGTTGGTCAGCGTCCAGCGCGCGCCGCGCTGCTCCAGGTCGGCCTGCAGGCTTTGCAGCGGCAGGCGCTGCTTGTCAGCCGGGCCGGGCACGCCGTTGCTCACGCGCACTTGGGCAAGCCAGACTTCCCCGTCGGGCTTCGCGGCCAGCGTGCCGCTGAGTTCGGTCACCGGGGCTTGCGGCCAGAGCGCGGCGAGGTTGAGCCGGTTCATGCGCGCGTTGGCAGTCTCGATCGGCTGGGTCTTCCACGGGCGGATGCGTGCGCTGGCATCAAGCACCGGCGTATCGGACGTGCTGGTGGTCAGGCTGGCGGTGGCGTCCAGCGCCGCGTCGGATTCGGCGAGCTGGCCCGTGATTTTGGCGATGGCTTTCAGCACGAGGTCTTCGCCACCGGGCACGGTGGTCTTCACCTCGCCCTGCGCGTCCACCCGCAGCGGCATCGGGGCTTGGGCGCCCATCACGGCCTGTATCTGGTAGCTGCCGCCGGCCACCTGCAGGTTGTCCAGATCGAGCTGGTGGGCGTCGGCCACGCCGAGGTTCCACAGGCTGTCGGCGGGGCGGTAGCGGTACTGGCCCGTCAGGTTGCTCAGCGAGAGTTCCTGCTTGCTGTCCAGCACCAGTTCACCCACCGACCACGGCAGGGTGACGGCCATGGGCAGGGTGATGGGTTGCAGCGGCTCCACCGGGGTGGGCGGGCGGCGGTCTGTGATTTGCAGGCGGCCGATGTCGAGTTGCGAGAGGCGCAGGCCGCGCGCGAGCATGGCGTCGAGCCAGAAGCGGTTGTCCAGCGCAATGCGCACGCCGGTGGCCTGCACGATCAGTTCGTCGCGCTGCCATTGCAGCCGCCCGATCTCGCCACCGTTGCGCAGGCTGCCCTGCACCTCGCCCACGGTCAGCGTGCCTGCGCTCAGGCCTTGCTTCGCCATGTAGCCCTGACCCCAGCCAATGGCCTGCGCGAGCGAGCCTGCGGTGCCGGCCCACACCCAGGCGGCGATGGCCGCTGCCAGCACCAGACCCAGCAGCGCGCCGGGCAACCAGAGCGCAAACCAGCCGACGCCGCCGAGCACGCGCCGCCGGGTGTTCTGTTGAACGGGTGGCTCGCTCAAAACGTGAAGCCCACGTTGAGGTGCAGGCGCAAGCGTTTGGTTTCCAGGCCGTAGGCCAGGTCCAGCTGCAGCGGGCCCACCGGGCTGTTGTAGCGCACGCCAGTGCCCACGCCCCACAGCGGTTTGAGGTCACCCGCGCGGTCGGCCACAGCGCCGCCGTCGATGAACAGCACGCTCTCCACCGGCGAGCGGCCGTTGGCGTTGAAGATGGGCCGCTGCCACTCCAGGCTCACCACGCCCTTGTAGCGCCCGGGCAGCACGCTGCCGTCGGGCTGTCGCACGCCGATGTCGCGCAGGCCGTAGCCGCGCACGGTGGCGTCACCCCCGGTCAGGAACAGCTGGGTGTCGGGAATCGCGGCGCTGCGTTTGGCCAGCACCGCGCCGGCTTCCACGCGCAGCGCCAGGCGACCCTGGTTGGTGCGGGTGTTCAACATCTTCAGTTCGCGAGCTTCACCCGGCTTGGCCTCGGGCGGCGGCGAGCGGTCGCCCAGCGGCCAATAGCCGAGCCAGCGCGCCTGTGTGCGCGTAAAGGGCTGGCGGGTCGTGCCCAGCGTGTAGCCCACGCCCAGTTCCACCGCGAGGCCGTAACCTGAGTTGGGTGAGATCGGGTCGTCAAACCGGCGGCGCGTCCAGGCGTAGTTGGCGGTGATCGACGAGTTGGCCTCGGCGGTGCGCAGGGCCTGCGTGGCTTCGTTGAAGACACTCGCGCGGTCGTATTGCAGATAGAAGCTGCGGTCGTACTCGATGCCGTCTTGCGACTGGCCCGCGCGCAGCCGCTGGCTGGTGGTGATGTTGAAGTCGTCCTGCTCTCGAAGCAGGCGCCCGCCGGCGATCCAGCGCCAGCCGTCGTTGTTGGGCGGTGAACTCCAGTCGGTACTGGCGAGCTGGTCCACGCGTTCGACCTTGAGTGCACTCACGGCGCGCCAACCAATGCCTGGCACGCTGTGATGCGTGTGCTCGATCGACAGTCGCGCGCCGCTGTCCGTGCTGCCGCCCACGCCGAGCACCAGTTTCTGGCGCAGGCTCTCGCGCAGTTGCACCTTCACCGGCAACGACGCGCCGTCCATGCTGGGCTCCACGAACACAAAGGCCGAGTCGTAGTAGCCGCTCTCGATCAGGCGCTGCTGGGCCGCTTGCAGCTGGGCCAGGTCGTAGTCGCTGCCGGGCACCACGCCCGAGAGGCGCACCAACCGCTCCACCGTGACCTTGTCGTAGCGCTGGGCGCCTTCCACCACCACCTCGCCCATTTGAAAGGCGCGGCCGGAGTCGAGTTCGATGTAAAGGTTGGCCTGCCGGTTGTCGGCGTCGATGTCGGCCAGGCTGTTCTGCACGCGGCCCGCCGGGTAGCGCCGCGCGATCAGCGCGCGCAGGGCCGCGTCCTTGGTGCGGTCCCAGTCGCTCTGCGAAAACGGCAGGCCCTGCATCACGCTCACCTCGCGCTGGATGGTGTCGCGTTGCTCGCTGGCCTCGGGCGCGGTGGCGATGTCGCCCACGAAGGACACGTTCACCGATGCTACCCGGGTGATCGGGCCGGGCGACACCCGGATGGTCACCGTGCCCAGGGGGCGGCTGCTGGTGCCATTGCCGGCAGCGGCAGCCTCGGTCAGGGCGGGCGGCCCGGTCACGTCCACCACGGGTGAAAAGTGGCCCAGTGTGGCGAGCAGTTCGCGCAGGTTGGCGGGGGCTTCGGCCAGCAGGCGGGTGAGTTCGTTGGCGTCCAGGTTGCGCAGCAGGCGAAAGCGCTGCAGCTCCAGGTGGCGCAGCAAAAAATCACGCACCTCGTCGGGCGCCTGCAGGTCGATCTCGAAGCGGGGATCGGCCGGTGGACGCGGTGTGCGGGGAGTGGTGCGGTCGCGGGGGGTGGGCGCATCTGGCGCATCGGCATCGGCCGCGTCCACCGCGTCCTGCAGGGCGCTGGCCGCCGGTGCGACAGGCGCCTCGACCGCTTGCGCCCGTGCAGCCGGTGGGCACCACAGCGCGGCGGCGCAAAGCAGAAAGGACCCCACCCAGCGGGTGGAGTCCGGAACAGGGCATTTCATGCAGTTATTTGGAGAGCAATCTCATCGTGTCTTCCAGCCCCTTCAGGGTCAGCGGGAACATGCGCTGGCTCATGAGTTGCTGGATCACGCTGATGCTCTGTCGATACTGCCACACGCCCTGAGGTTCCGGGTTGATCCACGCGTACTTGGGAAAAGCGTGCGTGAGGCGCTGCAGCCACTCGGCGCCCGCTTCTTCGTTGTTGTATTCCACGCTGCCGCCGGGTTGCAATATTTCGTAAGGACTCATGGTCGCGTCGCCCACGAAGATGAGCTTGTAGTCCTTGTTGTACTTGCGGATGATGTCCCAGGTGGGGAACTTCTCCGCGTAGCGGCGGCGGTTGTTCTTCCACATGAAGTCGTAGACGCAGTTGTGGAAGTAGTAAAAGTCGAGGTGCTTGAACTCGCCCTTCACCGCCGAGAACAGCTCCTCCACCCGCTGGATGTGCTCGTCCATGGTGCCGCCCACGTCCATCAGCAGCAGCACCTTCACGTTGTTGTGCCGCTCCGGGATCATCTTGATGTCCAGGTAGCCGGCGTTGGCGGCGGTGGCGCGGATGGTGTCGGGCAGGTCCAGCTCGAAGTCGTTGCCCTCGCGCGCGAACTTGCGCAGGCGGCGCAGCGCCACCTTGATGTTGCGCGTTCCCAGCTCTTGGGTGTCGTCGTAGTCGCGGTAGGCGCGCTGCTCCCACACCTTCACGCCGCTCTTGTTGCCGCCACCTTTTTCCTTGTTCGCGCCGATGCGCACACCTTGCGGGTTCTGCCCGCTGTTGCCGAAAGGCGAGGTGCCGCCGGTGCCGATCCACTTGCTGCCGCCCTCGTGGCGCTCCTTCTGCTCTTCAAGGCGCTTGCGCAGCGTCTCCATGAGCTCGTCCCAGTCCATCTTGGGTGCATTGGCTTTCTGCTCGTCGGAGAGGATGCGCTCCAGCTCCTGGCGCAGCCAGTCGGCGGGGATGGGCTTTGTGAAGTCCGCGATCATCTCCACGCCCTTGAAATAAGCGGCGAAGGCGCGGTCGAACTTGTCGTAGTGCTTCTCGTCCTTCACCAGCGCGGTGCGCGCCAGAAAGTAGAAGTCGTCCATGCTGCAGGCGTCGGGGTTGCGCGGCCCCACCACGTCGGCCTGCAAGGCCTCCAGCAGCATGAGGTATTCCTTGACGGAAACCGGCAACTTGGCCGAGCGCAGGGTGTAGAAGAAGTCGATCAGCATGAGGTTCTCCCGTGGGCTCTGCTCAGAGCCAATCCTCGACCTTGAGGCCAGGCACGCGCTGGAACTCCCGGACGTTGTGGGTGACCAGCGTGAGCTTGAGCGCGCGCGCGTGTGCCGCGATCCACAGATCGTTCGGGCCGATGGGCTGCCCCGCTGCGCGCAGCGCCGCCCGGATCTCACCGTAGTGGACGGCAACGTCGGCACCAAGCGGCAGCACGTTCAGTGCGCCAAGGATGCGATCGAAGGTGGCTCGCAACTGTGTCTTCAGCGGTTTGAGAGCGGCTCCGTAGGCCAACTCGCCGCGCGTGACCACGGAAATGGCCGCTTCGTCGACACCCAGTTTGGTCGCCCGTTTGATCAAGATTTCGCTTGAGCCCCGGACAAGGTGGCTGACGGTGTCGGTGTCCAGCAGGTATTTCATGACCGGCGCTTCCCAGCCACCTTGATGCTTGCGGATTTCTTGGTCGAAGCTGCGCGACGCGTGGACACAGGTGTGGGCGCTGGTTCGTCGCTGGACAGCCAGGACCAATCGAGTTCCCGGAGCTCGCCTTGATCGGCGCGAACCTCGGCCATCACGGCGTCCCACTGGGCCGCCTCTTCCTTGCTGAGCGGGGGCAAGTCGGCCATGACTTCGCCCAACGTCGGGCGTCGTGGTCGAAGGATCACCTCGTCACCGCGGCGCAGGATTTCCACCGTCTTGTCGTTGAAGCGAAATGCTTTCGGCAGGCGCACCGCCTGGCTGTTGCCCGAGGTGAAAACGGATGTGAACTGGCTGGGCATGGCCAGCTGAGCAGCTTTCAGGGGTTTGTTCATTCAAGCCTCCAAGGTGGTCTTGTATATCCTGAAAGTATATACAAAGGATGCTATGCGTGCCGGTCGAGAAGGTACAGCAGCTGGGCTTTCGCCTCCGGCCACTCACCTGCACGCATGCTGTACATCACCGTGTCGCGGATGGTGCCGTCGCGGCGCAGCGCGTTGCCGCGGATGACCCCGTCTTTTTTGGCACCCAACCGCTCAATGGCTTTTTGCGACGCGAAGTTGTAGTTGTCGGTGCGCCAGCCCACCACGTGGCAGCCCAGGGTGTCGAAGGCGTGGCCCATCATGAGCAGCTTGCAGGTGGTGTTGACAAAGCTGCGCTGCACGCTTTTGGCATACCACGTATAGCCAATTTCCACGCGTTTGACCGCTGGAATGATGTCGTGGAAGCTGGTGCTGCCCAGCACTTTGCCGGAAGTCTCGTCGGTCACGGCAAAGGCAAAGCGGTGGCCTTCGTCGCGCATCTTCAGCGCTGTTTCGATGTAGCTGCGCGTCTCAAACGGCTCGGGCACCGAGGTGACTCGCAGCTTCCAGAGCTCACCGTCTGCTGCGGCGGCGCGCAGGCCTCCTTCGTGGTCCAGCGACAGCGGGACCAGTGCGATGCCGTTGCTGCGCAGGGTGACGGGTTCGACGAATGCCATGGCGGGTGGCGCGGACTGTCCCGCCGCCGGGCCGCCCCAAGGCGAGACAGCCCCCTCGGGGGGCAGCGACCCGTGCAACGGTGGAGCGTGGGGGCTCATCGATTTCTTTGGTTCATGAACACCAGTTTTTCAAACAGGGTGGTGTCCTGCTCGTTTTTGAGCAGAGCGCCCACCAGCGGAGGGATGCTGACCTTGCTGTCGGCGCTCTGCAGCGCTTCGAGCGGGATGTCTTCGGCCATCAGCAGCTTGAGCCAGTCGAGCAGCTCGGAGGTGCTGGGCTTTTTCTTCAGGCCGGGCAGGTTGCGCACGTCGTAGAAGGTCTTCATGGCCGCGGCCAGCAGCTCTTTCTTGAGGCTGGGGAAGTGCACGTCCACGATGCGCTGCATGGTCTCGGCTTCGGGGAACTTGATGTAGTGGAAGAAGCAGCGGCGCAAGAATGCGTCGGGAAGTTCTTTCTCGTTGTTGGACGTGATGAACACCAGCGGGCGGTGTTTGGCGCGCACCAGCTCGCGCGTTTCGTAACAGTAAAACTCCATGCGGTCGAGTTCGCGCAACAGGTCGTTCGGAAACTCGATGTCGGCCTTGTCGATCTCGTCGATCAGCAGCGCCACGGGCTCGTTGGCCGTGAAGGCCTGCCACAGCACGCCTTTGAGGATGTAGTTGTGGATGTCCTTGACCTTCTCTTCGCCCAGCTGGCTGTCGCGCAGGCGGCTCACCGCGTCGTATTCGTACAGGCCCTGTTGCGCCTTGGTGGTGCTCTTGATGTGCCACTGCAAGAGTGGGAGGTTGAGCGCGGTGGACACTTCCTCGGCCAGCATGGTCTTGCCGGTGCCGGGTTCGCCCTTCACCAGCAGTGGGCGCTTGAGCGTGATCGCGGCGTTGACAGCCAGCATCAGGTCCTGCGTGGCGACGTAGTTCTCGGAGCCTTGGAATTTCATGGGTTGTTCTGCTGGAAGGGTTGAACAAGTGGGGCAATCCTGGGCGATCCGGTCCCACCGCTGCTGGCAGCAGCCTGACAAGGACCTCACTGCCGGGGGTTTTGAGGGGAGGCGCGCCTCGACCGGTCTATATAATCAAAGGTTGATTTTCCCCCGCTGACTCATTCATTGTGCTTGCAAAATGACCTCACTGTTGTCCTCGATCACCCGCACCCTTGTCGCCGCTGCGACGCTTTCCGCAGCCGCTTTTTCGGTTCACGCCCAGGGTGCCACCGGTGACGTGGCGGCCGGTCAGAAGAAGGCCGAGATGTGCATCGGTTGCCATGGCATTCCGGGCTACCAGAACAGCTTTCCCGAAATCCACAAGGTGCCGATGATCTCGGGCCAGTCGGGCGCTTACATCGTCTCCGCCCTCAACGCCTACAAGAAAGGCGACCGCAAACATCCCACCATGCGCGGTGTGGCCGGCTCCCTGACTGAGCAGGACATGGCCGATCTGGCTGCGTATTACGCGTCGCACGCCGACAAGACCGCTCCAGATGCACCCCGGACCGCCAGCACGGCGGCCGCTGCCCTGATCGAAAAAGGCGCTTGCGCTTCGTGCCACGGCGCCAACTTCAGCAAGCCGATCGACCCGAGCTACCCCAAGCTGGCTGGCCAGCACCCCGACTACCTCTTCTTCGCGCTGAAGGCCTACACGGTCGAAGGCAACAAGGTGGTGGGCCGTTCCAACGGCATCATGGCCGGCATCGCCAAGCAGTACTCCACCGCCGAAATGCGCGAGATCGCCAAGTACCTGGGTTCGCTGGACAGCGAACTGAGAGTGGTGCCCCAGCAGCGCTTCAAGTAAGCACCGACTGCCCTGCAAAAAGCCGCTCATTGAGCGGCTTTTTTGTGCCTGTTCAGTCTTGCGTTGCCCTTCGGCACACCTGTTCGATATAGGCCTGCCCATCGGGTGGTCGCCCCGCGCGCTGGCTTTCCCACAGCATGGTGCCCAGGCACTCCATCACCTCGTGGTGCGCAGCGTGCAGATCGTCACGGCGCGCGGTCAGCAGCTCCACAGCCTGGCGGATGCCTGGGGGTTGGTCGATGCTGCATTGCTCGCTGATCGACAGGTGCATGGACAGGTGGAGAAACGGGTTGTCGCGCTCGGTGCCGGGCTCGCCGATGCGCTCCAGCGCGGCGTCCACATCGCTCAGCTCGGCGTGGTATTCGGGGTGCTCGGCGATCCACTGGCTGGCCAGCGACTCGATGGCTTCCATGGGCTGCTGCTGCAGCGTCTTGGCGTGTACCGCGCAGAAGAAGCGGCGCACGTCGTCTTGGGTCGGGTTGAACATGGGGCGATTGTCCCGCAGTGGTGGTTTCAGAGCCGCCAGGTGGGCAGTTGCCAGTTGCGCCACAGGGCCAGACCACGCAGCCCGGCGGTCACACCCACGCAGGCCAGCAGTGCCAGCCAGCCCGGCGCCTGCAGCTGCCACAGGCCCACATAAACCCAGCTGCCGGCAAACGCGCACACGGCGTAGGGCCGGTGATCGTGGAAGGCGGTGGGGATTTCGTTGCACACCACGTCGCGCAGCACGCCGCCGAACACGCCGGTGATGAGCCCCATGAGCACGGCCACCAGTGCGGGCATGTCCAGCAGCAGCGCCTGGTGCACGCCAGTGGCCGCGAAGAGGCCCAGGCCCAAGGCGTCGGGCCACTGCATGGCACGCTCGGTGATCGGGAAATGGCGCGAACGCAGGAACAGCATGGCCAGCACGCACAGCGCAAACACGCCCCACAGCAGTTCCACATGGCGCACCCAGAAGAAGGGCCGCTGGTCCAGCAGCAGGTCGCGCAGCGTACCGCCGCCAAACGCAGCCAGAAAGCCCACCACGCACACGCCCACGGCATCGAGCTTCTTGCGTGCGCCGGCCATCACGCCCGAGAGCGCAAACGCGGCCGTGGCGCTGATTTCCACCAGCAAGCGCAGGCCTTCTCCCCACAAGGCCACACCGGTCATGGCCGTCCTTTCACCGCCAGCAGGGCGGAGATCTGGCGGGCCGCCTCCAGCAATGGCGGCAGCAAACTCTCTTGCGCCACGCGCGCACTGGTGCGGTTGGCCTGTCCGCTCAGGTTGAGCGCGGCCACGGTGCGCCCACTGGCGTCCACCAGCGGTGCAGCCAGGGAAATGAGGCCTTCTTCCAGTTCCTGGTTCACCAGGCACCAGCCCTGTTTGCGCACCTGCTGTACGCGTACGAGCAGGGTGGCCGGGTCGGTGACTGTGTGGCGGGTGAGCGGCTTGAGCTCAGACGCATCGAGCCGTGCGCGCACTTCGTCGTCGCTCAGCCCCGCAAGCAGCATGCGGCCCAGGGAGGTGCAATAGGCCGGCAGGCGAGAGCCGATCCCGAGTGAATTTTTCATGATCTTGTGGGTGGGCACGCGCATGACGTAGACGATGTCGGTGCCGTCGAGCACCGCGGCCGAGCTCGATTCCTTGACCGACTCGACCAGCGCCTCGACCACCGGCTCGGCCAGGTTCCAGATCGGCATCGACGAGAGGTAGGCGAAGCCCAGGTCGAGGATGCGCGCGGTGAGGTGGAAGTCGCGGCCATCGGTTTCCACATAGCCCAGCGTCTGCAGCGTGAGCAGGATGCGCCGAGCGCCGGCGCGTGTGAGGCCGCTGCGCGCGGCCACTTCGCTGAGTGTCTGGCGCGGCGCTTGCGCGCTGAAGCTGCGAATCACTTCGAGCCCGCGCGCGAACGACTGCACGTAGCTGTCCCCGGGGCGGGGTGGGGCGGTGGTGGTCGAAGGCATGGATGGTTTGCGAATGCCTGTTTATAATTCATTCAACGAACATTTGTTCGGCAGACGAACAAAATTTCAAAGCGCCACAGGGCATCTGCACAGGAGACAACGTGATCAACAAGATTTCCCCGTCGATCGCCGACGCCCTCTCGGTGGTGCGCGACGGTCACACGGTGCTCATCGGCGGCTTTGGCACCTCGGGCATCCCCGCCGAGCTGATCGACGGCCTGATCGAGCACGGCGCGCGCGAGCTCACGGTGGTGAACAACAACGCCGGCAACGGCGACACCGGGCTGGCCGCACTGCTGGCTGCCGGGCGGGTGCGCAAGATCATCTGCAGCTTCCCGCGCCAGGCCGACAGCCACGTGTTCGACGGCCTCTACCGCGCCGGCAAGATCGAGCTGGGAACTGGTGCCCCAGGGCAACCTGGCCGAACGGCTGCGCGCTGCCGGTGCGGGCATCGGCGGCTTTTTCACGCCCACCGGCTTTGGGACGGCGCTGGCCGAGGGCAAGGAAACGCGGGAGATCAACGGCCGCCAGTACGTATTCGAGTCGCCCCTCCCCGGCGACGTTGCCTTGATCAAGGCCGAACGCGGAGACCGCTGGGGCAACCTCACTTACCGCAAGGCCGCGCGCAACTTCGGGCCGGTGATGGCCATGGCCGCACGCCACACCATCGCCACCGTGCACCACATCGTTGAGCTCGGTGAGCTCGACCCTGAAACCATCGTCACGCCCGGCATCCACGTGGGAAAAATCGTTCGCATCGACCGCGTTGCCACGCAGGCCGGCGGCTTCAAAGGGTCCGTATGAGTTACCAGAAACGCAGCAAAGCCGAGCTCGCGCAACGCGTGGCGCTCGACATCCACGATGGCGCCTACGTGAACCTCGGCATCGGCATGCCCACGCAGGTGGCGAACCACCTGGCCCCAGGCATCGAGGTGGTGTTGCACAGCGAGAACGGGATCCTGGGCATGGGCCCGGCACCGGCTGCGGGAGACGAAGACTACGACCTCATCAACGCCGGCAAACAACCGGTGACGCTGCTGCCCGGCGGCGCGTACTTCCACCACGCCGACAGCTTCGGCATGATGCGCGGCGGTCATCTGGACATCTGTGTGCTCGGTGCCTTTCAGGTGTCGGCCACCGGCGATCTGGCGAACTGGAGCACCGGTGAGCCCGGTGCCATTCCCGCTGTGGGCGGCGCGATGGACCTGGCCGTGGGCGCCAAGCAGACCTGGGTGATGATGGACCTGATCGACAAACAGGGGCGCAGCAAGGTGGTGCCCACCTGCACCTACCCGCTCACCGGTGTCGCCTGCGTGAAACGCATCTACACCGATCTCGCCACACTCGCGTGCACGCCGCAGGGCCTGCAGCTCATCGACAAGGTCGATGGCCTGGCGCTCGCCGAACTCGAACGCCTGGTGGGCCTGCCCATCGCACAGTAGTCTTGTGGGGAGGTACCCGTTTCATCCACGCGGGCACTCCCTTTCCCCCGTTCGGGCTGAGCCTGTTGAAGCCCTCTCGCCAACATCGAGCGAAGACTTCGACAAGCTCAGTCCGAAAGGATGTTTCCACCGATCGTCCTGAGCCTGTCGAAGGGCAAGCTCAGGGCGAACGGTGTTTTTGAAGAACCTGCCATGACCCAAGCCTTCATCTGCGATGCCATCCGCACCCCCATCGGCCGCTACGGCGGCGCGCTGTCCAGCGTGCGCACCGACGACCTCGGCGCCATTCCTTTACGTGCGCTGATGCAGCGCAACCCGGGCGTGGACTGGGCCAGCATCACCGACGTGATCTTCGGCTGCGCCAACCAGGCCGGCGAAGACAACCGCAACGTGGCACACATGGCCAGCCTGCTGGCCGGTCTGCCGCTGGAAGTGCCCGGCGCCACCATCAACCGCCTCTGCGGCTCGGGCCTTGACGCGCTGGGCACCGCGGCGCGCGCCATCCGCGCGGGCGAGGCCGGTCTCATGATCGCCGGCGGTGTGGAGAGCATGAGCCGGGCGCCCTTCGTGATGCCGAAGTCGGAAACCGCCTTCGGCCGCAACAACGCGGTGTACGACACGACCATCGGCTGGCGCTTCGTCAACAAGCTGATGAAGGAAAAGTACGGCGTGGACTCCATGCCCGAGACCGCCGAGAACGTGGCGACCGAATTCAAGATCGAGCGCGAGGCGCAGGACCGCATGGCCCTGGCCAGCCAGACCAGGGCCGTGGCCGCGCAGAAGGCCGGGCACCTTGCGCGCGAGATCGTGGCGGTGACGATTCCCCATAAGAAAGGCGACGCGATCGTGGTGGAGCACGACGAACACCCGCGCGCCACCACCATGGAGTCGCTCGCCAAACTCAAGGGCGTGGTGCGGCCCGACGGCAGTGTGACCGCCGGCAACGCCAGCGGCGTGAACGACGGGGCCTGCGCCCTGCTGCTGGCCGATGAAGCCAGCGCCAGGAAAAACGGCCTCACGCCGCGCGCCCGCGTGGTCGGCATGGCCACGGTGGGTGTGGCCCCGCGCATCATGGGCATTGGCCCGGCACCGGCCACGCAGAAGGTGCTGGCGCTCACCGGCCTGTCGCTGGCGCGGATGGACGTGATCGAACTCAACGAAGCCTTTGCCGCGCAAGGCCTGGCCGTGCTGCGCATGCTGGGTCTGCAAGACGACGACGAGCGCGTGAACGCCTGGGGCGGCGCCATCGCGCTGGGCCACCCGCTGGGCGCCAGCGGCGCACGCCTGGCCACCACAGCGGTGAACCGGCTGCACGCCACGGGCGGGCGCTACGCGCTGTGCACCATGTGCATCGGCGTAGGGCAAGGCATTGCGCTGGTGATCGAACGCGTCTGAACGGCCCGTTTTCCGGTGCGCGCAAAACTGATTTGCGCAGCGCCGGTTGAAGTGGATGGGCCGGCCCGCGACACTGGTTGGAAAGCTGGGGTGGGCACGTTCGCGCACCACCGGCCACCAGGAGACACCGCATGCGACTGCACTTCATCGGCGTGGGCAAGATGGGCCTGCCCATGGCCCTGCACCTGCGCGCCAGCGGCGCCGACATCAGCGTGAGCGACTTTGATGCGGCGCGCTGCTCTCTCTCCAGCGAACAGGGTCTGCCCGTCGCATCTGACACCGCGCTGGCGCTGCAACAGACCGACGGCGTGTTCTCCTCACTGCCGCACGATGCGGCCCTGCTCAAGGTGGCCGAGCAGGTGGCCACGCACGCGAAGCCCGGCGCGTTCTGGGTCGATACCAGCACCGTGTCGCTCACCGCGTCGGCGCAGGCAGCGCAGATCTGCGCAGCGGCCGGCATCGAACACGTGCGCACCACCGTCTCGGGCAACAACAAGATGGCCGAAGCCGCGCAACTCACGGTGCTGGCGTCGGGCCCGCGCTCCACTTACGACCATGTGTTGCCGCTGTTGCAGCGCTGGGGCCCGAACCAGTTCTACCTGGGCGAGGCCGAGCAGGCGCGGCTGATGAAGCTGGTGATCAACCTCATGATCGCCCAGACCAGCGCCATGTTGGGCGAAGCGCTCACGCTGGGCCGCAAGGGCGGGCTCGACTGGCACGACATGTGGCGCGTGATGGGCGCCAGCGCCGTGGCCTCGCCCATCGTCAAGGCCAAGTCGGCCCAGCTCTCGGAGCGCGATTTCTCCGCCACCTTCACCGTGAACCAGATGATCAAGGACCTCGATCTCATTCTGGGCGCGGCCAGTGAACACCAGGTGCCCCTGCCCCAGACCGCACTGACCCGCCAGCTCATGGACGCCGCGCGCGCCCACGGCGACGCGGAGGCCGACTACGCCGCCATCATCAAGGCGACCGAGCGCAGCGCAGGGCTGTCGACATGAAAAGTTTCGTTTACCAGAGCCTGCCTTCGCGGGTGGTGTTTGGCGCTGGCTCGCTGGCCGAGTTGCCGCGCGAGATCGACGCCATGGGCGCGCACCGTGCGCTGGTGCTGTGCACGCCCGAGCAGCGCGGCATGGCTGAGCGCGTGGTGGCTTTGCTCGGGAAGCGTGCCGCTGGCGTGTTCGACCGCGCGGTGATGCACGTGCCCATCGAGACCGCACGCGAAGCCCGCGAGGTGGCGCGCCAGCTCGGTGCCGACTGCGCCGTGGCCATCGGTGGCGGCTCCACCACCGGCCTGGGCAAGGCCATTGCGCTCGACTCCGGCTTGCCCATCCTCGCCATCCCTACCACCTACGCCGGCTCCGAGATGACGCCGATTTACGGCATCACCGAAGCGGGGTTGAAGAAGACGGGCAAGGACATCCGCGTGCTGCCGCGCACCGTGATCTACGACCCCGAACTCAGCCTGGGCCTGCCCGTGGGCCTGAGCGTGACCAGCGGCATCAACGCCATCGCGCACGCGGCCGAAGGCTTGTACGCGGTCGATGCGAATCCGGTCATCAGCCTCATGGCGCAAGAAGGCATTGCAGCGCTGGGCCGTGCGCTGCCGCTGATCAAGGCCACCCCGGGCGATGTGACCGCGCGGTCCGACGCGCTCTACGGCGCCTGGCTCTGTGGCACCGTGCTCGGCGCCGTGGGCATGGCCCTGCACCACAAGCTCTGCCACACCCTGGGCGGCAGCTTCAACCTGCCCCACGCCGAAACCCACACCATCGTGCTGCCGCACGCCCTGGCCTACAACGCAGCCGCCGTGCCCGAGGCCATGGCCCGCATCGCCACGGCGCTCGGCGGCACCAGCGCCGCGCAGGCAGTGTTCGATCTGGCGCGGGACAACGGCGCACCGGTGGCGCTGAAAGACATCGGCATGAAACAAGCCGACCTGGACCGGGCCTGCGAGATCGCGATGAGCAACCAGTACCCCAACCCGCGGGCGCTGGAGACGGGGGCAATCCGGCGGCTGTTGCAGGATGCGTTTGAGGGCAGAAGGCCTGCTTGATCCAGACCCCGGCCGTCAATACACCGTGAACCGCCCCGTCCACTTGCGCTCGTAGCCCATCTTCACGAAGTGCTCGGCCATGAAGTCGATGAAGGTGCGTACCTTCGCACTCAGGTGCTTGCGGCTGGGGTAGGCCAGGTTCACGGTGATGCGGGGCAGGTCCCAGTCGTCGAGCACCGGCACGAGGCGCCCAGCCACGATGTCGTCGTAGACGATGTAGCTGGGTTGCACCAGGATGCCCAGGCCGTCGAGCGCGGCGGCGCGCAGGATCTGCCCGTCGTTGGATTCGAGCAGTGCCTTCACCGCCACCGTCTGGCTCTCCTCCCCGCGCGTGAAGCGCAGTTCGTAGGGGTTGTTGGCGTGCACGTAGATCAGCAGGTGGTGGCGCTGCAGATCGTCCAGCGTCTTGGGGAAGCCGTGTTTGGCGAGGTAGCGCGGTGAGGCGGTGAGCACACGGCGAGTTTCAGCCAGGCGGCGGATGGTGATGTTGCTGTCGGGCTCCACCTCGCGGTTGCGGATCGCCACGTCGATGTTGTTGTCGATGATGTCCAGGTAGCGGTTGGCGGCTTCCACGTGCACGGTCACGTTGGGATAGCGCTCGGTGTACTCGCGCAACAGCGGCGCGATGTGGTGCAGCGAAAACGAGAGCGAGGCGCTGATGCGCAGCGTGCCAGTGGGATTGAGTGCGGCGGCGTTGACGGTGGACTCGGCGTCGCGCAGGTCGGCCAGGATGCTGCGGGCGCGCTGAAAGAATTCCTGGCCTGTGTCGGTGAGGTAGAGGCGGCGCGTGTTGCGCTCCACCAGGCGCACGCCCAGGCGTTCTTCGAGTGCAGCCAGCTGGCGGCTGGCACTGGCGTTGGACATGTTCATCAGCTCCGCCGCACGGCTCAGGCTGCCGCTCTCGGCCACGTGCACAAACAATTCCATCTCGGTCCAGCGATCCATGTTCACCCCGTATTTGCAGCGCGCGGAAAAGTCATGTGCAGCGCCGCGCTGGTTGGGATTGTGCGCAGCTTCTACAGTGCGACCTACAGAGAAAACCCCGCCGGAAGATCCAGAGGAGACAGGCTGTGCGCAACCTCGACCAGTACAACATCACACAGGCGGTGATGGCGCGCTTCGCGCAAACGCCCGATCCGCGCCTCAAAGAGATCATGACCAGCCTGGTGCAGCACCTGCACGCGTTTGCACGCGAGGTGAAGCTGACCGAGGCCGAATGGATGCAGGGCATCGAATTCCTCACCGCCACCGGCCAGAAGTGCGACGACAAGCGCCAGGAGTTCATCCTGCTGTCCGACACGCTGGGCCTGTCGATGCTGACCGTGGCGATGAACAACGACAAGCCGCCCGGCTGCACCGAGGCCACGGTGTTCGGCCCGTTCCATGTGGAAGGTGCGCCGCACATCGAACTGGGTGGCGACGTTGCTCAAGGTGCGAAGGGTCTGCCCTGCGAGGTGCGCGGCACGGTGCGCGGCCTGGACGGCTCACCGGTGCCGCAAGCGCACATCGAGGTCTGGCAGGCCGACGCCGAGGGTCTGTACGACGTGCAGCGTTCGGACTGCAACGGAGCCCAGGCGCGCGGCGTGCTGCAGGCCGACGCGCACGGCCGCTACCACTTCAGATCCATCCTGGCCGAGGCCTACCCGATCCCGGACGACGGCCCGGTGGGCGACATGCTCAAGGCCACCAAACGCCACCCGTGGCGCCCGGCCCACCTGCACTTTCTGATCAAAGCGTCGGGCTACGAGACGCTGATCACCCACGTGTTCCGCAACGGCGACCAGTACCTGGATTCGGACGCGGTGTTCGGCGTGCGCGAGTCGCTCATTGCCGACTGGCTGCCGCAGGCCGATGGCCGTTACCTCGTCGAATTCGATTTTGTTCTCAACCCCGCCCGCTGACTTTTTGCCACCGCCCCACAACAAGGAGACAAGACCATGATGAAACGCGCCTTCCTCACCACCACGCTGGTGGCCGCCCTCACCGCCGTTGGCCTGGGCACTGCCCATGCACAGCAGACCTTCAAGCTCACCATCGCGTCGAGCCACCCGACGACGCTGCCCTGGGTCGGTCTCATGAGCTCGCTGTTCGTGCCCGAGGTCAACAAGCGCGTGGCCGCGCTCAACAAGGGTTACAAGATCGAGTGGCGCGAAGCCTACGGCGGCCAGCTTTACAAGATGAACGCCACGCTCACCAGCGTGGAGCAGGGCATCACCGACATCGGCTGGGTGTTCCACAACCTGGAAGCCGCCAAGATGCCGCTGTCGCAGTTCGGCACCGTGACCCCGTTCACCACCGACGACGTGCGCATCATCCTGGACGTGGCCAACGAGATGAACGAGAAGGTGCCCGCCCTGCAGAAGGAGTGGGACAAGAACAACATGGTGTTCCTGGGCGCCACCGGCGTGGACACCTACCACCTGTTCACCAAGAACCCGATCGCCACCTACGCCGATCTCAAGGGTCGCAAGATCAGCGCACCTGGCAGCATCGGCCTGTGGCTCAAGGGGTCGGGCGCGGTGCCGGTGGACGGCTCGCTCACCAGCTACTACACCGACATCCAGACGGGGGTGAGCGAAGGAACGATCTCGATCGCCACCGGCATCCTGCCCAACAAGATCTACGAGGTGGCGCCCTACATCACCACGGTGAACATCGGTGCGCTCTACATCGGCGGCATGGCCATGAACAAGGACAGCTACGCCGGCCTGCCGCCCGAAGTGCAGCAGATCGTGAAAGACGTGGGCAAGGAATATTCGAAGGCGCTGGGCGCCACGCTCATGCAGCGCTACGAGACCGCCATCAAGACCATGGAAACCAACGGTGCGAAGCAGACGCCTTCGGTGCGCGTGACCAACATGAGCTCGGGTGAGCGCGACAAGTGGGTCAAGACCATGCCCAACCTGGCGGCCGAATGGGCCAAGACCAACGCGTCCAAGGGTCCGGCGAAAGAGATCGTGAAGACCTACATGGATGCGCTGCGCAAGCGCGGCGTGAAGCCCGCGCGCGATTGGGACAAAGAGCTCTGACATGAGCTATGAAGCCAACACCGACCTGGAGGGCGGACCGCCGCCTTCGGGTGCGCCCACCAGTGCGTTCGGGCGCCTGATCGACGGGCTGAACGCCTTCGGCTCGGTCGTCATCGGTCTGGTGATGGTGCTGATGGTGGTGGACGTGCTGATGCGCAACCTGCTCAACCACCCCATCGACGGCGTGGCCGAGCTGGTCGCCACGTCCATCGTGGTGATCGTGTTCCTGCAGTTGCCCGCCACCCTGCGCCACGGGCGCATGAGCCGGGCCGACCTGTTCATCGACCCCTACATCCTCAAACGCCCGCGCGCCGGCAAGCGGCTGCGTGCGGTTTTTTCGGTGGTGGGCATCTTTGCCTGTGGCGTGATCGCGTATGCCACCTGGCCGCTGCTCAGCCGGGCCTGGGGCAACGACGAATTTCTGGGCATTGAGGGCATCTTCACCTTCCCCACCTGGCCCATGCGGCTGGTGGTGCTGGGCGGCGCGGCGCTGGCCGCCATCCAGTACGCCCTGCTGGCGTTTCAGGACTGGCGCGAAGCCGGAGAAACCGCATGACCGAACTGCACATCGGCATCGCCGCCATCGTCTGCATGCTGGCCGGCATCTACTTCGGCATGCACATCGGCATTGCGCTGATCGCCACCTCGTTCGTGAGCGTGTGGCTGATCAAGAGCCCCGAGGTGGCGGCGCGTTTTGTGGCCGCTTCGGCCAACGACGCGATTCGTGACTATCTGTTTGGCGTCATTCCGCTCTTCGTGCTCATGGGCATGCTGGTGAGCGTGTCGGGGGTGGGGCGAGACACCTTCGACGTGTTCCAGTGGCTCCTGCGACGCATCCGTGGCGGCCTGGGTCTGGCCACGGTGGCGGCCAATGCGGTGTTTGCCGCCATCACCGGCATTTCCATCGCGTCCGCTTCGGTGTTCACCAAGGTGGCGGTGCCCGAGATGATCCGCCACGGTTACACGCCACGTTTTTCGGTGGGCGTGGTGGCGGGCTCTTCGGTGCTGGGCATGCTCATTCCGCCCAGCCTGCTGATGATCATCTACGGCGTGCTGGCCGAAGAATCCATTGGCCGCATGTTCATTGCCGGCATCATTCCCGGGGCTTTGCTGGCGCTGGGCTTTTGCGTGCTAATCGTGGGCATGGCATGGCTGGTGCCGCACAAGGTGGGCACGCCCGAGGCGCTGGCGGGTGTGGGTGCGGGCATTGAAGAAACGCCGCTGTCAGCCGCCAAGAAGTTCGTGCCCATCCTGCTGCTCATCACGCTGGTGCTCGGCGGCCTGTACGCTGGCTTCTTCACGCCCACCGAAGCGGGCGCTGTGGGTGCGGCGGGCGCGCTGACCATCGCGCTGGTGCGCGGGCGCCTGACCTGGCGCAAGCTCTGGCAGGTGCTGGTGGAGACCGGCTTTGTCTCTGTCTCGGTGCTGTTCCTCATCATCGCGGCCATGCTGTACAGCCGCATGCTCGCGCTCACCGGCATGCCCTCGGCCGTGACCGAAGGCATCACGCACATGGGCCTTGGGCCCTGGGGCTTCCTGTTCATGTACGTGCTGATCGTGATCGCGCTGGGTTGCATCATCGATTCGGTCTCCATCATGCTGATCATGTTGCCCATCGTGCTGCCGATCGCACGCGCCTTCGGCATGGATGTGGTGTGGTTCGGCGTCATCACCGTGGTGGCGGTGGAAATCGGCCTGCTCACGCCGCCCTTCGGCGTGTCGGTTTACACGGTGAAGTCGGCGTTGAACGACCCCCGCATCAGCGTGCGCGATATCTTTGCAGGCACGTTTCCCTTCGTGCTGATGATGCTTGTCATGCTCTTCATCCTGGCCGCGTTCCCCAGCCTGTCCACCTGGCTGGCCTACCTCTGAAATCAACCCATGCTGTTCACCTTCATCCTGATCGACAAACCCGACTCAGCGGCGCTGCGCACGGCGGTGCGCCCGCCGCACAAGGCGTACCTCGCTGCGGTGGCCGATCGCATCGCGTTCGCCGGCCCGTTTGTGCACGACGACGGCAGCACGATGCTCGGCAGCCTGCTGGTGATCGACTTCCCTTCCCGCGATGCAGCCCATGCCTGGATCGCTGATGAGCCGTTCACCAAGGCGGGGCTGTACGGCAGCACGTCGGTGCACGCGTTCGTCAACCTCTGGCCGCAAAAGGCCGGGTTCCCTCCTGCCGCTTGAACACCATGGTCAAACACATCGTCATGTGGAACATCCAGGGCGGCTCAGACGCCGCCAAGGCGGCAGCGATCGACCGCGTCAAGGCCGCGTTTGAAGCCCTGCGCGGCAAGATACCTGGCCTGCTCCACATCGAGATCGGTGTGGACCGCAGCGGGGTTGACTACGCCTGCGACGTGGTTTTGTACTCCGAGTTCGAGTCGCAGGCCGCGCTGGACGCCTACGCGGTGCATCCCGAACACCTGCGCGTGCGCCAGGCCATCGAAGGGCTGCGTGTGGCGCGTCACCAGGTGGACTACATGGCCTGATACAGCCGCCCATAATCCGGTCATTCCAACGAGCCCGCTTCCTGAAGCGGGCTCTTCTTTTGTTTGCTGCCCGTGGCCCTGTCCCTCATCACCGATCCATTTTTCTATGCCGTGGCCATCCCGGCCGTGCTGCTGCTCGGCGTGAGCAAGAGTGGTTTTGGCGCCGGCTTCGGCTCACTTGCCGTGCCCATGATGGCGCTCGCGGTCACGGTGCCGCAGGCGGCGGCCATCCTCATGCCGGTGCTGCTGCTCATGGATTTGCTGGGCATGGCGGCGTTTCGCAAGAACGTGGACCGGCGCCTGCTGATGTTCCTGTTGCCCTTCGGTCTGGCGGGCATCGTTGTCGGGGCGTTGCTTTTCAAGCTGCTGGACGCGCGCGTGGTGGCGGGCATCGTGGGTGTGTTCACTTTGCTGTTTCTGGCGCAGCGGCTGGTGTTCCCCCCCAAGCCCGACAGCGCGCCACCGCCGAAATGGGTCGGTGCGCTCCTGAGTGTGACGTCGGGCTTCACCAGCTTCATTGCGCACGCAGGCGGGCCACCGCTCAACGCCTATGTGATCCCGCTGCGCCTGTCACCGTTGCTGTTCACTGGCACGCTGGCCTTCTTCTTTTTCTTCATCAACCTGGCCAAGTGGATTCCCTATGCCTGGCTGGGATTGCTCGACGTGCGCAACATGACGACCTCGCTGGCCTTGCTTCCGTTTGCGCCCATCGGCGTTTGGGTGGGCGTTCGCATTGCGCACCGCATCAAGCCGCAGCTCTTTTACCGGCTGGTTTACACCGGTATGTTCCTCACCGGCTGCAAACTTGTCTGGGACGCGCTCGCATAACATAGGCGCTCGCTGTGCCAGACCCGTCCGCGCGCCAGTTGCGCGGGCCGTTTCCTTCCCAAGGAGCTCCAGATGCCGATCGTGGTGGTTGCCAATCCCAAAGGAGGCGTGGGCAAATCCACGCTGTCGACCAACGTCGCCGGCTACTTTGCCAGCCAGGGCCACCCGGTGATGCTGGGTGACGTCGACCGACAGCAGTCGTCGGCCCTGTGGCTCAAGTTGCGCCCGCCCGCCGCGCGGCCCATCCAGAGCTGGGCGGTGTCGCACGACCTGATCGCCCGTCCACCCAAGGACACCACCCATGTGGTGCTCGACACCCCCGCCGGCCTGCACGGGTGGCGCTTCAAGGACGTGCTGAAGATCGCCGACAAGGTGCTGGTGCCCTTGCAACCCAGCATCTTCGACATCTACGCCACGCGCGCCTTTCTGGACGAGTTGGCGGAAACCCGCCGGGCCGACAAGCTGCAGGTCGGCATCGTCGGCATGCGGGTCGACCCGCGCACCATCTCGGCCGACAAGCTCAACGAATTTGTGGCCAGCCTGGGCCTGCCGGTGCTGGGCACGCTGCGCGACACGCAGAACTACATCCATCTTGCGGCGCGCGGCCTCACGCTGTTCGACGTGGCGCCCGGGCGGGTGGAGAAGGATTTGCAGCAATGGCAGGCCATCTGCCAGTGGCTGGACGCCTGAGGCGCGAGCGCTGTCCCGGTGCCGACATCCAACGGCGTGGGTCGGCCGTACAGTGACCGGCATGAAAACATTTGAAACTTTGGCCGACGTGGCCGCCTGCGTGGGTCAGGAAGTGGCCGTGAGCGACTGGGTCACCATCACCCAGGAACAGATCAACCGTTTTGCCGAGGCCACCGGCGACCACCAGTGGATCCATGTGGATGTGGAGCGCGCCAGGGCCGGGCCGTTCGGCGCGCCGATCGCGCACGGTTTCCTCACGCTCTCCCTCTTGCCCGTGTTCTTCGAGTCCGCGTTGGACATCAAGGACTCCAGCATGGGGGTGAATTACGGCCTGAACCGGGTGCGCTTCACGTCACCCGTGCCCGTGGGCAGTCGTGTGCGCGCCCGCATGACACTGCAGGCCTGTGAGGCCATCGAACACGGCGGCCAGCAAATGACCTGGGGCGTGGTGGTGGAGCGCGAAGGCGCGGACAAACCGGTGTGTTTCGCCGAATCGTTGGTCCGGCGCTATCCCTGAGGGCGGGATTTATTTGATGCGCACGAGCTGTTTGGGCTCGAGCCAGCCTTCAAAGAACTGGATCAGCGCGTTGATGCGCTCGGCCGCCACCGACTGGTTGTGCCGCTGCGAGATGAGCTGAAAGGCGTCGTTGCGCAACATCCACAGCTCTTGCGGGGTGCGAGCCGATTCGATCTTTTTTCGCAGACGCAACGCCTGCTGATCCAGACAGTCCTCGATCGCCTGCAGCAGGTGGTTGCGAATGCCCGCCAGGTCCTTGAGGGAGGCCTTGTGCTGGCTGCGCTTGCGTGGAGCGGTTCCCACGCCCAGCCAACGTGCGATGGAAGTGATCAAACTGTTCTCCAGGCGAATGGCGTTGCCAGGGTGCTGGACTGGACCGTCGCTGAGGGATTCAAGATGCGGATGTGCATGGGAAATTATCGGGCCTGTGTCGAACAAGTTGACACATCTGGTGAGCCTGGCGTGTGATCTGTTTCACGAAATCGCCCCTGCGAAGGCCTGCTGGCGCCAGGCTTCGAAAACCGCCACCGCCACCGAATTGGACAGATTGAGGCTGCGTTGCCCGGCCAGCATGGGCAGGCGCAGGCGCTGAGCGGTGGGGATGGACTCGCGAAGCGCTTCGGGCAAGCCGCTGGTCTCGGATCCGAACACCAGCCAGTCGCCGGGCTGGAACGCGTTGTTGAAAGCGCTGTGGCTGCCACGCGTGGTGAAGGCAAACA
>JBBQSX010000001.1:0-86436 GCA_038213545.1 Burkholderiales bacterium | reverse complement strand
CTTTTCCCAGTAGCGCACGGTCACGTCGATCACGAAATCCTCGTCCCAGGTGAGGAAGGCGTCGCGCATGAGGCTGGCGATGTCGTAGGTGATGGGGCCGTGCACTGCGTCCTGGAAGTCGAGCACGCCGAGCTGCTGCGCGGGGGTGACGCCGGGCTGGCGCGGCAACATGAGGTTGCGGGGCATGAAGTCGCGGTGCACATAGACGCTGGGGGCGTTCAGGTTGTGCGCGACGATCGAATCAAAGGCCTTCTGCAGTGTGTTGGCCTGCGTGTCGGTCAACGCAAACTGTCTGTGCTGCTTCAGGTACCAGTCGGGAAACAGCTGCAGCTCGCGGCGCAGCAGGGCTTCGTTGTAGGGTGGCAGCACGCCGGGCTTTGTTGAAAGCTGCCAGGCCAGCAGCGCGTCGAGCGCCTGCATGTAGCGCCCGTGGTTGGCTTGCGCGTTGTCCGGGTCGATGCCGTCGAGCATGGTCTGGTGGCCCAGGTCGCTCAGCAGCATGAAGCCTTGCGGCTCGTCCCACGCCAACACCTCGGGCACCAGCAGACCGGCCTCGCGCATCAGCGTGGCCACGTGCACAAAGGGCTGACAGTTCTCGTGCGCGGGCGGCGCGTCCATCACGATGAGGCTGTGTCCGCCCCGTGTGTCGATGCGCAGGTAGCGCCGAAAACTCGCGTCGGCCGAGGCTGCGCGCAAGGTCGGGGGCAGCAAACCCAGCCGGTCGGTGAGCGGGCGCAACCAAGCTGAAAAAGCGGCTTCGCGTTGGGGATCGGCCCACTCGACGGCGGTGTTGGACGGGGTCATGGTGGAGTGTGTTTTTGCGCCGCTTGTCAATGGGCCGCGCGCGGGATCGCGCAGTGGATAATGGCCGCTGATTCTACAAACCCCCTGTGCCGATCCGCGGGCCCTGCACGCTTTTGATCGACCCGGTCAAACACTTCCTCCCCTTGAATCGCCGCACCCACCCGTCCTGTGTTCCAGCCCTGCCCGGTGGGCATCTGCAACCCCGTCTCAAGGCGGCGCCTGTGGCGCTGGCGGTGCGCGGTCTGATCGCTTTGCTCGCACTCGGCGCGCACACGCTGGGCCACACCCAATCGGGCGACGGCGACGAGGCGCCCCGGCCCGGCGTGTCGTTGCGCTCCAGCGGCATGCTGCTGGAGACGTTGCCCGAAGATGCGAAGCAGCAGGCGCCCAGTTTCATTTCTGGCGAGCGCATCGAAGGGCAGACCGACGGCATCACGGCGGTGGAGGGCAAGGCCGAGCTTCGCCGCCATGACACCGTGATCCGCGCCGACCGACTGCAGCTCGATCAACGCACCAACGAGGCTCAGGCCAAGGGCAACGTTTTGATCAACCGCAGCGGCGACCGCTTCGAGGGCCCCGAGCTGCGGCTCAATGTGGAGACCTACCAGGGCACGTTCACCCAGCCCACCTTCAATCTGCTCAAGAACGAAGGCAAGGGCGACGCCAGCCGCGTGGATTTCCTGGGCGAAGACAAGGCCGTGGCCCATGACGCCCGCTATTCCACCTGCCCGCGCACGCCCGGCGCCGACTGGATGCCCGACTGGCTGGTGCGAGCCACCAGGATCGAGTTCGACAACGTGGCACAGACCGCAACCGCCACCAACGGTGCGCTGGAATTCAAAGGCGTGCCCATTCTGGGATGGCCCCACTTTTCCTTTCCGCTGACCGACGCGCGCAAGTCCGGTCTCCTTCCGCCCACGCTGAACATCGACAACATCAGCGGACTTGAAGTCACGCTGCCGTACTACCTGAACATCGCGCCCAACCTGGACGCCACGCTCTACCCCACGCTGATGAGCAAACGCGGCGTTGACCTGGGCGGCGAGCTGCGTTACCTGCAGCCTACCTACGCCGGTCAGGTGCGGGGCGCCTTCATGCCTTCCGACCAGCTGCGCGACGCCAACCGCTGGGGCTACACAGCGCAGCACAACCAGAACCTCACCGGCAGCAGCGCAGCGTTTGGTGGCTCGGCGGGCCTCTACCTCAACCTCAACCGCGTGAGCGACGACGACTACTGGCGCGACTTTCCGCGCGCCACCTCCTCGCTCACCACCCGCCTGCTCGCCAGCGACGCGGTCTACAGCTGGGGCCAGGGGCCCTGGTCGGTGAGTGCAGGCGCCTACACCTGGCAAACGCTGCAAGACGTTGCCGCACCCATCATCCCGCCTTACGACCGTTTGCCGTCGCTGGCCGTGCGCTATGGTCGCAGCGACGCGCAGGTGGCCAACCTCACTGGCGTCGATTGGTCGGTGCTCACCGAGTACACACGCTTCCAGTCGGTACCGGGCTTGACGGGGCAATCCAACGGAGATCGTGCGCTCACGGTGGCCGAGATCAGCCGCCGCTTCCAGGCGCCGGGCTGGTTCATCAAACCGCGCGCCCAACTGCACGCCACGCAGTACAGCTTTGACAGTGCGCTGGCCAACGGCTCGCGCAGCGCGTCGCGCGTGCTGCCCACCGTCAGCCTGGACAGCGGTCTGATCTTCGAACGCGATGCCAGCTACTTCGGTCGCGGCTTCACGCAGACGCTGGAGCCGCGCGCTTTCTTCACCTGGACGCCTTACCGCGACCAGCGCTTGCTGCCCAACTACGACTCTGCAGCCAACGACTTCAACCTCGCCTCGATCTACACCGAGAACGCCTTCGGCGGCAACGACCGCATCTCCGACACCCGCGCGGTCACCGTGGGCGTGAGCTCCCGCCTGCTCGACCCCGACAGTGGCGCCGAGGTGGTGCGCCTGGGTGTGGCCCAGCGCTACCTGTTCCGTGACCAGGAGGTGTTTCTGCCCAACTCCAAAGGTTTGGCTGGTGGCGATCCGATCAACGAGCGCCTGAGCGACATCCTGCTGGCAGCGCGCGTGCAGTGGAGCCCGCGTTGGCTAACCGACGCGAACGTGCAGTACAGCCCTGGCGATCGCCAGTCGGTCCGAACCACACTCAGCGGGCGCTACACGCCCAGCAACTTCCGGGTGCTCAGCGCCGCCTACCGACTGCAGCGCGGCAGCAGCGAGCAGTTTGATGTGGGCTGGCAGTGGCCGCTCAACGACCTTTTTGGTGAGCCCGCGCGCACCGAGGTGCGCGGCCGCGCTTTGGGTCCGGGCCAGTGGTACAGCGTGGGTCGTATCAACTACAGCGTGCCCGACCGCAAGGTGGTCGATCTGGTGGCGGGTTTCGAATTCGACGCCGGTTGCTGGCTCGGGCGCATCGTGGTGGAGCGGCTGCAACGCAGCAACGCCTCGGCCAACCAGCGTATCCTGTTCCAGCTGGAGTTCAGCGGCTTCTCCCGCATCGGCTCCAACCCGCTGAAAACCCTCAAAGACAACGTTCCGCGCTACCAGTACCTGCGCGAAGAAATCAATCCGCCCAGCCGGTTCCAACAATATGACTGACCGCTTCTCTCCTTCGTCCCGCGCCGCCACCTGGTTGTTGTGCTGCTCGTTGCTGGCTGTCTCCACCGCGCAGGCTCAGGCGCTACGCCCGTCCAGCGGCATCCGTGCGGCTGCGGCTCCCAGCACGTCTGTGGCCCGCACCGCCGACTTCATCGTGGCACTGGTCAACTCCGAGCCCGTGACCAACAGCGAAGTGCGTCAGCGCCTGGTGCGCCTGGAGCAGCAACTCACCCAGCAGTCTGCACCCGTGCCGCCGCGCGACCAGCTGGCCCGCCAGGTGCTGGAGCAAATCATCAGCGAGCGCGCGCAACTGCAGCTCGGTGCCGAGACAGGCATCCGCGTGGACGATGCAGCGCTGGCCCAGGCCGAGCAGTCCATCGCTGCCCAGAACCAGCTCACCCCCGAGGAATTCCGCCGCCGCATCGCCGCCGATGGTGTGGACATCAACCAGCTGCGCAACGATCTGCGCAACCAGATCCTGCTGCAGCGCTTGCGCGAGCGCGAGGTCGAATCGAAAGTGCGCGTGACCGAAGCCGACATCGACGATTTCATCCGCGAGCGCCAGGGCAGCAACGATGTGGCCAGCCTGCAGCTCAACCTGGCGCAGGTGTTTGTTCTGGTGCCGGAAGACGCAGCACCCGATCGGGTGCAGGCGCTGCAGGCGCGCGCCCAGAGCGTGGCCAACCGGGCCCGCGCAGGTGGCGACTTCGCCGAGCTCGCGCGTGAGTTCTCTGACGGCGCGGAACGCGCCAACGGCGGCCAGTTCGGCTTGCGCCCCGCGGAGCGCCTGCCCGAGTTGTTCGTGGAATCGACCCGATCGCTGGGCGCAGGGGCCATCGCCGGCCCTGTGCGCAGTCCGGCGGGTTTTCACGTGCTCAAGGTGATTGAAAAACGCCAGTCGGGCCTGCCCGATGCCACCGTCAATGAAACACGTGCGCGCCACATCCTGCTGCGTCTGAGTCCGCAACTCAGCGAAGCCGATGCAGTGGCGCGTCTGGCGGGTTTCCGCCAGCAGGTGCTGAGCGGCCAGGCCACGTTTGAAGCGCTGGCCCGCGAGCACAGCCAGGACGGCTCGGCGCAAGACGGAGGCAACCTTGGTTGGGCACAAACTGGCCAGTTTGTTCCGGAGTTCGAGGCCGCCATGAGCCGCCTGCGCCCCGGTGAAGTGTCGCCGCCCGTTGTGTCGCGTTTCGGTGTGCACCTGATCCGGGTGGAAGAGCGCCGCCAGAGCACGCTCACCGCGCGCGATCAGCGCGAAATGGTGCGTGGCCTGGTGCGCGAGAAGAAGGTCACCGAGGCGCTGCGCACCTGGGTGCAGGACGTGCGCGGTCGAGCCTACGTCGAGTACCGCGAAGCGCCGCAGTGATGCGGCGGGGCATCGTGGCGGCCAGCGCGTGAAGCACATTGCCCGCAAGCGCTTCGGTCAGCACTTCCTGACCGATGGCGGCATCATCGACGCCATCGTTGATGCCATCGCGCCGCATCCCGGTGACGCGATGGTGGAGATAGGCCCGGGCCTGGCCGCACTCACCCAGCCTCTGGTGGAGCGGCTGGGCCGTCTCACGGTCATCGAACTCGACCGTGACCTGGCGGTGCGCCTGCGTGCCCATGCCCAGCTCAAGGTGGTCGAGTCCGATGTGTTGAAGGTGGATTTCACGGCGCTGGCTACGCAGCTGGCCGCGCCCAAGCTGCGTGTCGTGGGCAATCTGCCGTACAACATTTCCACACCCATCCTGTTTCACCTGCTTGATCACGTGGCCGTGGTGCAGGACCAGCACTTCATGCTGCAGAAGGAAGTGATCGACCGGATGGTGGCGCGTCCGGCCACGTCCGACTACAGCCGCCTCTCGGTGATGCTGCAGTGGCGTTACGCCATGGACAACGTGCTGTTCGTACCTCCCGAGAGCTTCGATCCACCGCCGCGCGTGGACAGCGCCATCGTGCGCATGGTCCCGCTGGCCGATCCGCCGGCGATCGACATCGCGCGTTTTTCGACGATGGTGCAGGTCGCCTTCAGCCAGCGCCGCAAGATCCTGCGCAACACGCTGGGGCGCTGGCTCGAAGAACAAGGCTTCGAAGGCGAGTTCGACCTGCAGCGCCGGGCCGAAGAAGTGCCGGTGAGCGAATATCTTGAGCTGATCAAACACCTGCCGACATGAAAAAAGCCGCTGCAACAGCAGCGGCTTTTCAGAGGGAAGCGGCGGATCAGGCTGCGGCCAGCCAATACCCTGCATTGAACGGGCTGCTCATGCGCAGCGCCATTGGGCTCACGTCCAGGATCTTGTCCGTGGGCATGGGCTCGTCGCTCTGGACTTCGATCGGCTCTTCGCCCTTGGGTGAGCGTGCCACCGAGAACGAGTAGAAGCAGCGGAACGGGATCTTGCGGTCCGACCAGTAATCGGCGGCGTCACGGAAAATATCCAGCAGCTGCTCACGCGCTTCCTTGTCGAACTTGGCGTGCGCAGGGATGTGTTCCAGCACGACGATGAAACCCGTCTGCGCGCCCGATTTGTGGACCATGTCGGTCATGCAGTCGTAGAGCGCGTCGAAATTCTTGCCGAAGTGCGAAGGCAAGGTGTATTGCGCTGCGATCAATTCCAGCACGTCCTGCTTGCTCTGGGCTTTGGCCAGGTTGGCGTACAGGAAATGGTGCCCCAAGTGCTCGGCCGCAGCCTGCAGGTCTTTCACGCCGTGGGCGCGAATCGACTGAACGATATTGGGTCGTACGTTACGAAGTGGCGTGTCCATCTCCGCGTCTCTTTCAAAGGTCAAAGTTAAAAAACCGTTCACACCACCCAAGACTCACTGCACGATCAGCTTGAAGCTGCTGTAGTGATCTTCGGTGTAATAACAAACTTCAGGCGCCTTGGGCTGCAATCCGCCACACACGATCCTTCTCGCGCCTCGGTGCTTCAGGCCCGGCGTGGGCACCGTGTACTCACGGTAAAACCCCCTCCGTTGGCTTGGCAGCAACCTTTCTCGGTTGCCAAACACCGTGCCGTCTTTTTCATACCGGAATGGCCCGCCTTGCCGGATCAGCTCCATCACCTGCCGGCCCTGCGTGGGCAGGCCGGATTCGGTCAAGGAAACGGCGGTCGCGCCGGTGAGTGATGAGTCTGATGGTGTTCGAGCTCGCACCAAAAAGGTGCCAAACGATGCCGTCAGAGCCAGCGCCAAGGCCAGTGTGGCCACGACCTTGGCACTCCCGATCCGCGCCCGGATCCGCTTCAGGTCCATGAAATACCTTGCTCCTGATGCAATCAACCCGCCACCAACAGCCCACAAATACAACGCTTCTGGCGCGATTTGCGGGGGTATTGCGGGCGGGTTAACCCTGTAATTCCAGTCGCTTAGTGTGCCTGAGGCGGGCTGAAAACGCAAGCGGTTGCTGAAAAATCGGGCAAATCGAAGCGCCTGCAGTGTGTGAAAAAGTTAGTGCTTGCTTTTTCTCTATGGCTCAACGGGAAACGTTGGCGTCTGCCACGGTCAGTGCTGTCATGTTCACGATGCGGCGCACCGTGGCACTTGCGGTGAGGATGTGGACGGGTTTGTCCGCACCCAGCAGCACCGGGCCGATGGCGATGTTGCCGCCGGCCGCCGTCTTCAGCAGGTTGTAGGCAATGTTGGCCGCGTCGATGTTGGGCAGCACCAGCAGGTTGGCCGCCCCCTTGAGGGTGGAATTCGGCATCATTCTGGCGCGCGCCTCGGGGTCCAGTGCCACATCTCCGTGCATCTCGCCGTCCACCTCCAGCCAGGGCGCCTGCTCGCGCAGCAGCTCCAGCGTGCGGCGCATCTTGACGGCGCTGGGCTCGTTGCTCGATCCAAAGTTGGAGTGCGACAGCAGCGCGGCCTTGGGCTGCAGGCCAAAGCGCAGCATTTCCTCGGCCGCCATCACCGTGATTTCGCACAGCTCTTCGGGGGAAGGGTCGTAGTTGACATGGGTGTCGACCAGGAACACCTGGCGCCCGGGCAGCATCAGGCCGTTCATGCAGGCGTAAATGCGCACGTCCTGTGCCGTGCTCGGGCTGCCTCCGGCGCGTTTGCCGATTACCTGGTCGATGTACTGGAGGTGGTTGTGGGTGGAGCCCCAGGTGCCACAAATCAGGCCGTCCACCTCGCCTTTGTGCAGCAGCATCGAGCCGATCAGCGTGAGACGGCGGCGCATCTCGATTTTGGCCAGCTGCTGGGTGACGCCCTTGCGCTCGGTCATGCGGTGGTAGGTTTGCCAAAAATCGCGGTAGCGGCTGTCCTGCTCGACGTTGACGATGTCGTAGTCGAGTTCCTCGCGCAGGCGCAGGCCGAACTTCTCGATGCGCTGCGCGATCACGGCCGGGCGGCCGATCAGCGTCGGGCGCGCGAGGCCCTCGTCCACGACGATCTGGCAGGCGCGCAGAACGCGCTCCTCTTCACCTTCGGCGTAGGCCACGCGCTTGCGGGCGGCTGTCTTTGCCGCGGCGTAGATCGGTTTCATGATCGTGCCGGAGGCGAATACGAAGCTCTGCAGACGCTCGCGGTAGGCCGCCATGTCGGTCACGGGGCGCACCGCCACGCCGCTGTCTGCTGCTGCCTGGGCCACAGCCGGCGCGATCTTGATCATCAGGCGTGGATCGAACGGCTTGGGAATCAGGTATTCGGGGCCAAACGCCAGCTGTTCACCGGCGTAGGCGGCGGCCACCACCTCGCTCTGCTCGGCCTGGGCGAGTTCGGCGATGGCGTGCACCGCGGCAATCTCCATCTCGGTCGTGATGGTGGAGGCGCCTGCGTCGAGTGCACCCCGGAAGATGTACGGGAAGCACAGGACGTTGTTGACCTGGTTCGGATAGTCGGTGCGGCCGGTGGCCATGATGGCGTCGTCGCGCACGGCCTTCACGTCTTCGGGCGAAATCTCGGGGTTGGGGTTGGCCAGCGCAAAAATCAGCGGTTTCATGGCCATGCTCTTGACCATGTCCTGCTTGAGCACGCCACCGGCTGACAGGCCCAGGAAGATGTCGGCGCCGGCGATCACCTCGCGCAAGGTGCGCTGATCGGTCTTTTGCGCAAAGACGACCTTGTCTTCGTCCATGAGCTCGGTGCGGCCTTCGTACACAACGCCGGCCAGGTCGGTGACCCAGATGTTTTCGCGCGGGATGCCCAGCTTGACCAGCAGGCCCAGGCAAGCCAGGGCGGCGGCGCCAGCGCCCGAGGTGACGAGTTTGACTTGCTTGGGGTCCTTGCCGACGACTTTCAGGCCGTTGAGGATGGCCGCGCCAACCACGATGGCCGTGCCGTGCTGGTCGTCGTGAAAGACCGGGATTTTCATGCGCTCGCGCAGCTTGCGCTCGACGTAGAAGCAGTCGGGCGCCTTGATGTCTTCAAGGTTGATGCCGCCGAAGGTGGGCTCCAGCGACGCAATGATCTCGACCAGCTTGTCCGGGTCTTTCTCGTTGATCTCGATGTCGAAGACATCGATGCCCGAGAACTTCTTGAACAGCACCCCTTTGCCTTCCATGACCGGCTTGGCGGCCAGCGGGCCGATGTCACCCAGGCCCAGCACGGCGGTACCGTTGGTGATGACCGCGACCAGGTTGCCGCGGCTGGTGTACTTGAAGGCGTTGACCGGGTCGGCCACGATCTCTTCGCAAGGGGCCGCCACGCCGGGCGAATAAGCCAGGGCCAGATCGCGCTGGTTGACGAGCTGTTTGGTAGCGGCAATCGCCACCTTGCCAGGCGTGGGGAACTCGTGGTATTCGAGAGCGGCTCGGCGCAGCTCGGCGCGCTTGTTTTCTGGGCTGTTGTCCATCGTCATGATCTTGTCTCCGGTCGTGCTGAATTCTTGCTATGTGAAAGCGAGTTGCGCATTCTAGTGCTGCGCCCGGGAAAACCCTAGTCCGTGATACCGCGCAAACCGTTGCGGTCGCCGTGACTTTTCTGAAGGGAATGGCGGGCGGGCAAGCGCTGAAACATGGCCCCGCGCGGGCGAAGCTCATGCGCCATGGGCAAGGGGCCGATCAGCTCACCGAACCCATCTGGCTCGGGAGGTGGTTGGGCAGACCCACTTTGCCGATCGGCTTGTTCTTGAGTTGCGCCTGCAGATGCGTGATGGCTTGGGGGTCGCCCTTCATGGCACTTCCTTTTGAGGACGAATGTCTGTCGCCCATTGTGCGCGCTGACTTGCGCGCTGCCCGCCGCGTTCAGCTCCGCAACCGAACCAACGGCTGCAGGCGGTGCACGTCGTCGGGCAGGCACAGCCCGGTCCCCGGCGTGAGCAGGGCGGCGGAGCCGGCAGCCATGGCCCAGGTGAAGGCGTCGGGCAAGGAATCGCCCCGTTGGAGTGCCCACACCAGCGCGCCCAGAAAACTGTCCCCTGCGCCCACCGAGCTGGCCACGGTGATGGGCAGGGCGTCGGCGCGCCAGGCGCCTTCGCGCGTGACGAGGAGCGCACCCCGATCGCCGAGTGTCAGCGCGACCACCTCGGCCCGGCCTTGTTCCACCAGCGCCTGTGCTGCGTCGCGCCACTGGGCAGGGGTCTCCAGGGGCAGGTGCGTGAGATCGCTCAGCTCTCGCAGATTGGGCTTGACGAGATACACACCCGCGGCCAAGCCCGCCGCCAGCGCCGGGCCGGAGCTGTCGAGCACCAGCCGCGATCCGCGCGATCGCACGATCAGCGCCAGCCGGCCATAAAAATCGGCTGGCACGCCAGGCGGCAGGCTGCCGCTGGCCACCACGACCGCTGGCAGATGCGGCAGGGTTTCAATGGCGGCCAGGCAGGCCGTCCACTCGCTCTCGGTCAACGTGGGGCCAGGCAGCACGAAGCGGAATTCGGCGCCGGTGTCCAGCGCCTGCACGGTGAAGTTCTCGCGCGTGTCCGCAGTCAGTGCAATGCGCCGCACCGGCAGGCCTGTGGCCTGGAGGTGGCTCACCAGCCATTCGCCAGCGGGACCGCCGGCAGGAAACAGGGCGCCGCTGTGTCCGCCGAGGCGCTGAACCACTTGTGCCACGTTAAGGCCACCGCCCCCGGCGTCCCGCCGCGCCAGGCCGCAGCGCAGTTTGTCGGTGGGCACCACCCGTTCTGTGTGGGTGGACACGTCCACCGATGGGTTCATGGTGAGGCACAGCACGGTGCCTGCAAGCGAGGTCATGCCTGCGTTGTACTCCATGCGCGCAGATTTCAGCGCAGGTGTTTGAGGCGTTTGGCCGCGAACGCTTCGCTCACGCGCAGTCCGCGTGTGCCGGGCTCCAGCGTGAAGGCCTGCCCAGCTTCGATGGAGCCGGGCTGTGCCACCGACAAGTAAAAGCCGGGGCACAGCTGCTCCATCATGGTCCGTCCGGCATCGCGCAGGCCCAACACTGCGTTGAACTTGTAGCAAGGTTCGCGCGGCGCGGTCACGCGCAAGCTGCAGCCTGGAAAGTGCAGCAGGTCACCAATCCACACATCGGTTTCCAGCAGGCCGTCGATGGTCAGGTTTTCGCCCATGAAACCCATGGACAACGGGTCGTCGAAGAGGCTGACGCCCTGCTGGCTGCGTTGCGCTTCCCAGAAAGCGTAGTGCTCCAGCGGATAGGCATACACCGCCTTGTCCAGGCCGCCATGCACACTGAGGTCGGCCTGCTCGTCGCCCAGCAGACCCAGCGGCATCACCGCCACCGTCCCGGTCACGGCGGTCTTGCCGATGCCCGACGGTACGTTTCTTGAACCGATGCGCAGCGGGCGCACCGCACCCGTGTTGACGCTGACGACGCGCACGGCCTCAGCTGCGCATCAGTGCTTCGATCTCGGCGGCTTCCACCGGCACACCGCGCGAAATCAGTTCACAGCCGGTGTCGGTGACGATGGCGTCGTCCTCGATGCGGATGCCGATGTTCCAGAACTTCTCGGGCACGCCCTCGGCCGGGCGCACATAGAGCCCTGGCTCGATGGTCAGCACCATGCCCGGGCGCAGGACGCGGCTCGGGCGGTCCTTGATGGTCTCGCCGCTCAAGGGGTCCTTGCGTTCGTTCACCGTGCCCAGCTCGGACGGCTCCACGTAGCTGCCGCAGTCGTGCACGTCCATGCCCAGCCAGTGGCCGGTGCGGTGCATGTAGAACTGGAAGTACGAGCGGTTGGTGATCACATCCTGTGCGTTGCCCACTTTGTTCTTGTCGAGCAGGCCGACATCCAGCAGGCCCTGGGCGAGCACCGCCACGGTGGCCTCGTGCGGATCAACGAAACGCGCGCCGGCGTGGGTGGCGTTGACCGCCGCGATCTGGCTGGCCAGAACCAGGTCGTACAGCTCGCGCTGCGGGCCGGTGAACACACCGTTGGCCGGGAAGGTGCGCGTGATGTCGCTGGCATAGCCGTCGAGTTCGCAGCCGGCGTCGATCAGCACCAGCTCGCCGCTGCGGATGGGTGCGGCGTCGGCCCGGTAGTGCAGCACGCAGGCGTTGGCCCCGGCGGCCACGATGCTGCCGTAGGCCGGGTACTGCGAGCCGTGCTCGCGGAAGCTGTGCAGCAGCTCGGCGTCCAGGTGGTATTCGCGAACGTCAAGACCTGCGCGCAGCATGGCCGCGCTGCGCTGCATGGCACGAATGTGGGCCTTGGCGCTGATCTGCGCGGCGCGGCGCATGGTGTCCTGTTCGAACGTGTCTTTCACCAGACGCAGTTCGTCCAGCACACCGCACAGGTCGCGTTGCGAGTCAGGGCACAGCGCGCCGTAGCGCACGCGGGCGCGCACCGGTTGCAGCCAGCCATTGATCCGGCCTTCCAACCCTTCGTGGGTGGCGAACGGGTACCACACCGTCTGGCGGTTCTCCAGCAACTTGGGCAGGCGCTGGTCGAGCTCGACCACCGAAAAAGCCTCGCTCACACCCAGGTGCTCCGGCGCGGCGTCGGGGCCCAGGCGGATGCCGTCCCAGATCTCGCGCTCCAGGTCTTTGGGTTGGCAGAACAGCGTGGTGCTGCCCTCGGCCGTGATCACAAGCCAGGCGTTGGGCTCGGTGAAACCGGTGAGGTAGTAGAAGTAGCTGTCGTGCCGGTAAAGGAAATCGCTGTCGCGGTTGCGTGGCCGCTCGAGCGCGGTGGGCACGATGGCGATGCCGCCGGGGCCGAGCGCGGCGGCCACGCGGGCGCGGCGTTCGGCGTAGAGGTGGGTGTGGGTGGTGGAGTCCATGGTCGCCATTCTCTGACTTTCAGCACAGGCCTGTGTGCCGGGGGAATCAGGCCCGCCGGTTCAGTTCTTCCAGGCGCTCAGGTGTGCCCACGTCGACCCAGGTGCCCTCGTAGACCTCCGCGCTCACCTGCCCCGCCTCCATCGCCCGGCGCAGCAGCGGTGCGAGCGGCTCGGCCGTGCCCTGCGGGTTGCCGGCCAGCACCTCGCACCAGGGCAGCTCGAAAAGCTCGCGCCGGTACAGCCCGATGGTGCTGAAAGTCCACGCCTCGCCGGCCCGGCTGATGGCCAGGCCGTCCGGGCCCAGGCCGAAATCACCGCGTGGGTTGTGCGGCGGGTTGGGCACCAGCCAGATGTGGGCCAGCAGGCCGCTGGTCTCGAAACGGTCGACGCTCGCCTGGTTGAAGGCAAAGTCGGGCATGTACACGTCGCCTGCGAGCACCCAGAACACCTCGGCCAGCAACGGCAGCGCGCGTGCGATGCCGCCGGCGGTCTCCAGCGCATAACCGAAGTCGACGCCCTCGCGCGACATCACCACGTCGCAGCCTGGCTGGTCACGGCTCCAGCTGGCGCAGTGGGCGTCGATCTGATCGCCCAGCCAGGCGGTGTTGACCACAAAGCGCGGGAAGCCGCCGGCGACCAAGCCTTCCATGGGCCACTGCATCAGCGGCTTGCCGTGCACATGCAGCAAAGGTTTGGGCGTCACGTCGGTCAGCGGGCGCATGCGCATGCCGCGTCCGGCGGCGAGCACCATGGCCGTGGCCAGGGGGCGTGGTGATGGGGCTTCAGTGGCGAGTCGGGTCATGGGGAGCGGTTGGATGCGCGTGCCGGGCGCACAGGGCCGCACACGTCGAAGAATTATGGGCTTGCGCGCTGTCGCGATGCCGGGCGACGCTGCCGGCGATGGGCTGGCCGATAAAATCCGTTGTTTTGCGCCATCGCGCGAGTCCCCGCGTTACCCCGCCCCACCCCACTTTCCAGCACGCCCATGTCCGACACCGTCAGCACCCCCACCCCCATCGCCCAAGCCGTGTCGCCCCAGACCCAGGCCAACGCCCTTCGCGCGCTGGCCATGGACGCGGTGCAAGCCGCCAACTCGGGCCACCCGGGCGCGCCCATGGGCATGGCCGACATGGCGGTCGCCCTGTGGGGCCGTCACCTGCGCCACAGCCCGACCAACCCGCAGTGGGCCAACCGCGACCGCTTCGTGCTGTCCAACGGCCACGGCTCCATGTTGATTTACGCGCTGCTGCACCTCACCGGTTACAAACTTCCGATCGGTGAACTCAAGAACTTCCGCCAGCTGCACAGCAAGACCGCCGGCCATCCCGAGGTGGGCATCACCCCCGGCGTGGAAACCACCACCGGGCCGCTGGGGCAAGGTATCACCAACGCGGTGGGCATGGCGCTGGCCGAGAAGCTGCTGGCGGCCGAGTTCAACCGCGACGGCCATGCCATCGTGGACCACCACACCTACGTGTTCCTGGGCGACGGTTGCCTCATGGAAGGCATCAGCCACGAAGCCTGCGCCCTCGCTGGAGCGTGGAAGCTCAACAAGCTGATCGCGCTGTACGACGACAACGGTATTTCGATCGACGGTCAGGTCACGCCCTGGTTCATCGACAACACCGCGATTCGCTTTGCCGCCTACGGCTGGAACGTGATCGGCCCGATCGATGGCCACGACGCCGAGGCCGTGGACCGCGCCATTGCCGATGCGAAGAACAAGGCCGATGCCCCCACGATGATCATCTGCAAGACGCACATCGGCAAAGGCAGCCCGAACCGCGCCAACACGGCCAAGGCCCACGGCGAACCGCTGGGTGCTGAAGAGATCAAGCTCACCCGCGAGGCGCTCAACTGGCCGCACGCTCCCTTCACCATCCCGAAAGACGTGTACGCCGCGTGGGACGCGAAAGACGCCGGCAAGGCCGCCGAAGCCGCCTGGAACACCACGTTCGCCGCCTACAAGGCCGCCTTCCCCGAGCTCGCCAAAGAGTTTGTGCGCCGCATGAAGGGCGAGCTGCCGAAGAACTTCGGCCAGGTGGCGGTGGACGCGGCCGTGGCCGCCCACACCAAGGCCGAGACCGTGGCCAGCCGCAAGGCCAGCCAGCTCGCACTCGAGACCTTCACCGCCGCGCTGCCCGAGCTGCTGGGCGGCAGCGCCGACCTCACCGGCTCCAACCTCACCAACACCAAGTCCACGCCCGCGCTGCGCTTCAACCTGGCCGGCGACGTGGTGAAAAACGAGCAAGGCCAGGGCGGTCGCCACATCAACTACGGTGTGCGCGAATTCGGCATGGCCGCCATCATGAACGGCGTGGCGCTGCACGGCGGATTCATTCCTTACGGCGGCACCTTCCTCACCTTCAGCGATTACAGCCGCAACGCCATCCGCATGGCCGCGTTGATGAAACAACGTGTCATTCACGTGTTCACGCACGACTCCATCGGCCTGGGCGAAGACGGCCCCACGCACCAGTCGGTCGAGCACGCCGCCAGCCTGCGCCTGATCCCCAACCTGGACGTCTGGCGTCCGGCCGACACGGCCGAGACCGCCGTGGCCTGGGCCGTTGCGCTGCAAAACACCACGCGCCCCACCGCGCTTCTGCTCAGCCGCCAGAACCTGCCCTACGCGCCCAAGAGCGACCTGGGCGACATCAGCAAAGGCGCCTATGTGCTGGCCGAACCGAGCGAAGTGGGCCTGAAGAAAAAGGCGCAGGCGGTGATCATTGCCACCGGCTCCGAAGTGCAACTGGCGCTGAAGGCGCAAGAGCTGCTGGCCAAGGAATACAAGATTGCGGTGCGCGTGGTCTCCATGCCCAGCACCACCACGTTTGACCGCCAGAGTGCTGCCTTCAAGGCGTCGGTGTTGCCCGCCGGCGTGCCGCGTGTGGCCGTCGAGATGGGTTCCACGGACGGCTGGTGGAAGTACGGCGTGGCCGCGGTCGTGGGGCTGGACACCTACGGCGAGTCGGCCCCGGCCCCAGTGCTGTTCGAGCACTTCGGCTTCACGCCCGCCAATGTGGCCGACACGGTGCGTGCCGTGCTGGCGAAATGAATTTGCCCATCCATTTTTGAAACCCTTCAGGAGACACGAGACATGACCATCAAGATCGGCATCAACGGCTTTGGCCGCATCGGCCGCAACGTGTTGCGCAGCGCGCTGCAGAACTTCGCCGACATCGAAGTCGTCGCCATCAACGACCTGCTGGAGCCCGAGTACCTCGCTTACATGCTGCAGTACGACAGCGTGCACGGCCGGTTCAAGGGTGAGGTCAGCGTCGAGGGCAGCACGCTGGTGGTCAACGGCAAGAAGATCCGCCTCACGCAGGAGCGCGATCCCGCCAACCTGAAGTGGAACGAAGTCGGTGCCGACATCGTCATCGAATCCACCGGCCTGTTTCTCGACAAGGTCACGGCACAGAAGCACCTGGACGCCGGCGCCAAGAAGGTCATCCTGTCGGCGCCTTCCAAGGACGACACCCCCATGTTCGTGTACGGCGTGAACCACGCCACCTACAAGGGCGAGGCCATCATCTCCAACGCATCGTGCACCACCAACTGCCTGGCGCCCATTGCCAAGGTGCTCAACGACAAGTGGGGCATCAAGCGCGGTCTCATGACCACGGTGCACGCCGCCACCGCCACGCAGAAAACCGTGGACGGCCCTTCAAACAAGGACTGGCGCGGCGGCCGCGGCATCCTGGAAAACATCATCCCCAGCAGCACCGGCGCTGCCAAGGCCGTGGGCGTGGTGATTCCCGAGCTGAACAAGAAGCTCACCGGCATGAGCTTCCGCGTGCCCACGTCGGACGTGTCGGTGGTCGACCTCACGGTGGAGCTCAACAGCCCCGCCACCTACGCCGAAATCTGCGCCGAGATGAAAGCGCAAAGCGAAGGCGCCATGAAAGGCGTGCTGGGCTACACCACCGACAAGGTCGTGGCCACCGACTTCCGCGGCGACACCCGCACTTCCATCTTCGACGCCGATGCCGGCATCGCGCTCGACAGCACCTTCGTCAAGGTGGTGAGCTGGTACGACAACGAATGGGGCTACTCCAACAAGTGCCTTGAAATGGTTCGTGTGGTGGCCAAGTAGGCGCCCGCTTGCATCGATTGAAAAAGCGCCTTCGGGCGCTTTTTTGTTGCCCGGCGAACCTGCGCGACACCCCATGGCTTGACACTAGACCGACCGGTCTATAGATTGCGCTCCATGACCGATGCACCCACCCCGGGCACCCGCGAACGCCTGATCGCCGCCATGACCGACGCGCTGCGCCGACGCGGCCTGCACGGCATCGGCCTGACCGAGCTGCTGGCCCATGCCGGTGCGCCCAAGGGCGTTCTGTACCACCACTTTCCCGGCGGCAAGACCGAGCTGGCCGTGGCCGCCATCGACGACGTGGTGGCGCGCATGCTGCGCGGGCTCGAGGCGCTGCTGGCCAGCACGCCCGACCCCATCGCAGCCACGCGCCGCTGGATGGCGGGTGCTACCGCGCACCTGAGCGACACCGGTTTCGAGTCGGGTTGCCCGCTGGCCACCGTGGCGCTGGAGTCCACGCCCGAAGACGCCGCCTTGCGAGACGCCTTGGCCCGCGCGTTTGCCACGCTGCGCGAGCGCATCGCAGCCGCTTTGGAGCAGCACGGCGAGCCGCGCGCGCAGGCGCAGGGCATCGCCGCCCTGATCGTGGCCACCTACGAAGGCGGTTTGCTGCAGGCGCGCGTGGCGCAAAGCAGCGAACCCATCACGCAGGCCACCGAGACCCTGCTTTCGCTCTTGACCGCCCGCCCGACCCGCTGAACGTCCCACTGGAGATCCTTCATGAGCAGCTTTCCTTCCACCGGCGAGAACAACCAGGCTGTCCGCACCGAGCGGCTTGTCCTGACCGCCGCCGACGGCTACCCGCTGGCGGCGCACCGCTTCCACAGCCCCACGCCACCGAGGGGCCACCTGGTGGTGGGCGGCGCCACCGCCGTGCCGCAAGGCTTTTACAAACGCTTTGCCGAACACGCCGCGCGCCGGGGTTTCGACGTGCTCACGCTGGACTACCGCGGCATCGGGCAGTCGGCCCCCGCCACGCTCAAGGGCTTTCGCATGGACTACCTCGACTGGGGCCGGCTCGACCTGGCCGCGGGGGTGGCGGCCATGCGCCAGGACGGCATGCCGCTGTACCTGGTGGGCCACTCCTACGGCGGCCATGCGCTGGGCCTGCTGCCCGACCCGGGCGCGGTGGACGGCGCGTACACGTTCGCCACCGGTGCAGGCTGGCACGGCTGGATGCCGCCGCTGGAGCGCCTGCGCGTGCTCTTCATGTGGCGCGTGCTGGGCCCAGTGTGGACGCGCATGCACGGCTACCTGCCATGGAGCCGCCTGGGCATGGGCGAAGACCTCCCGATCGACGTGTACCGACAGTGGCGCCACTGGTGCCGCTTCCCTCGCTACTTCTTTGACGACCCGGCCATGCGGGCCACCACCGAACGGTTCAACGGGGTGCGTTTCCCCATCGTGGCCGTGAATGCCCTGGACGACGCATGGGCGCCCCCGGCCTCGCGCGACGCCTTCATGGCCGGGTACCGCAATGCCGAGGTGCGCAGCGTCACGCTCGATGCCCGGCGCGCCGGCCTTGGCGCCATCGGCCACATGGGGTATTTCCGGCCGAAAGCGCAGCCGCTGTGGAACGACGCGCTGGACTGGTTTGCCGCACAAACACAGCGCCGTCCGGCGGCTGTCTGACACGGTCCACACAAACGCACCACCTCCGTCAAATGAGGTGGCGACGGCGGGTGGGGCCGTGCTACAAACCGGCATGCTTTTACACCTCGGATACAAAACCCGAACCGCAGCCTTGGGCTTTGCAGCCGTGCTGGTCTGCGCATCGGCCCATGCGCAAGGCGTTGCCGCACCTGCGCATGGGCTGATCATCGGCTACCGCGCTTCCGCGGCCGATACCGAAGCCGAGCAGATCGACCGCAGTCCCCGCGCGGACCAGCGAGAGCGGGCACGGGCCCGCTGGAAGGCCGCCACCGACCAGACCCGCGAACGCACGCGGCGCCTGGCGCAGGACGTGGGCCTGTCCCTGCGCGGTACCGGCGAAGCGGGCAATGCGGCCTTGCTGAAGTTCGAGCGGCCGCTTCAGGGCCGCTCCCTTGAAGACGCGATGCGCCGCGTGCGCCTGCATCCCGACGTGGCCTGGGTCGAACCCAATGTGTTTGTGAAGCGGCTGCAGACTTCGCCCAACGACACCTCTTTTGGATTGCAATGGCACCTGCAGGTGCCGAGCCTCTCCAGCCCGGTCAACCCCGCTGCCATGAACCTGCCCAACGCATGGAGCTTGACAACGGGCAGCACTGGAACGCCAGTGGTGGTGGCTGTGGTGGACGGCGGTGTGCGGCGCGACCACCCGGAATTGGCGGCGTTGGGCGCGCGTCTGTTGAATGGCTACGACCTTGTGAGCGAAACTGCCGTTGCCAACGATGGCGGGAGTGGGCGCGATGCCGATGCCAGCGATCCGGGCGACTGGGTCACGCAGACTGAATCCAACGACACACAGAGCCTTTTCTACCAATGCACATGGGACGGCGTTTCGGCGCCTCCATACCCTAAACAAGACAGCTCCTGGCACGGTACTTTCATCACCGGCCAGATCGCGGCCTTCACGGACAACGCCCAGGGTGTCGCCGGTATCAACTGGGGCGCGCGGATCCTGCCGGTGCGGGTGGCAGGCAAATGCGGCGCGCTGGTGTCTGACCTGCTGGACGGCGTGCGCTGGGCCGCCGGCTTGCCGGTGGCTGGCGTGCCGAACAACACCACCCCGGCCCGTGTGATCAACCTCAGCTTTGGGGGAGACGCACCGTGCAGCGCGGCATATCAGGCAACCATCGACGCCGCTACCGACGCGGGGGCTTTGGTGGTGGTGGCCGCGGGCAATGGCGGTGGCGCGCTCAAGCGGCCAGCCGATTGCAGGCGAGTGATGGCCGTGGCCTCTGTCCGTAAGGATGGTTCCAAAGCTGACTATTCTGATTTCGGTCCGCAGGTGGCCCTGTCGGCACCTGGCGGATCCGGCGCCTTTGGAGGCCCTGACAGTATTTACTCAATCGATAACCCGGGGACAACAACGCCGGTGCCGTACAGCGCCCTGCCCAACCCGGCAGATCACTATGGTTACAAGCAAGGCACCAGTTTTTCTGCACCCCAGGCCGTGGGCGTGGCCAGCCTGATGCTGTCTCTAAACAATGCTCTGACGCCGTCGGCCCTGATTGAGCGCATGAAGGCCGGTGCGAGGCCCCACGTCGCTGGCGGAAACTGCACCACCACCACCTGCGGCGCCGGCCTGCTCGACGCCGCAGCCTCGGTCCAGCTGGCCACCGGCCCCGCCGCCGTCATCACCCCCATCGGCACCGTGACCCCGGGCACCGCGATCACGCTCAACGGCTCGGCCAGCGTGGCGCTCACAGGCTTCAACATCGTCAGCCACCAGTGGACCCAGGTCAGCGGCCCGACCGTGGCCATCACGAACGCACAAACGGCCGTGGCTGGTGCGAGCCTGTCCACCTCACCGGCCACTTACGTCTTCAAGCTCACAGTCACCGACGATTTCTCATCCCCGCGCAGCGGCAGCGATACCGTGACCGTGGTCGCGGCCTTTCCCGTCACCAGCGGTGGCGGCGGCGGTGGCTCCAGCAGCGTGTTCTGGGGCATGGCCTTGTGGGCGTGGGTGCTGGCGGTCTGCTGGCAACAGCGCCGCGCGCGGCGCGAGGCTTGAGAAAACCTCAGCCGCAGCGCTGCAGGCGCTTGCCCGCCATGGCTTCGCCCAGCCCGTCGATGGCGGCACGCTGGGTGTCGGTGATGGCCGGCAGGCGCAGGTTGACGCTCTGGCTTTCGGCCCGCTCCTGCGCCACTTTCGCCGTGCGAATGCCGTCTCGCTCGGCCTTTTGCAAGGCCTGTTGCGCCGCGGCCTCGGTGGAGAAGGTGCCCAGGGCCAGGCCGGGCGCCAGCCCGGGGGCAGAGATCTCGCGGAACGACACGCCGAGCGCGCGCAGCTCGTCCTTTTTGCGATCGGCCTGTTGCTGGTTGTCGTAGCGGCCCATGTAGACGATCCAGCGGCCGTTGCTGCGCACTTCGGTGAAGGCAAAGCCCGAGGAAGGCAGGCCCAGCAGGGCCAGCTCGGCGCGCAACAGTTCGGCCTGATCGTCGGTAAAGCCAATGGCCTGCCAGCACGCGCGCGGGCCGCTGCCCGCGGCGACCGCCACCGTGGGCGTGGGCACAGACGCGGGGGCCACAGGATCGGGCACGCTGGGTGCTGCAGGTGGCTGCGCTACCACCACCGCAGCGGGTGCGGCCGGCGCTGGTGCCACCACCGCGGGTGTGGTCTCGGCCCGGGGGCCGTTGAGCAGGCGCAAGACCTCGGGGCGCACCTGCTGTGTCATGCGCTGCGGCTCGCGCTGCTCGGCGGGCTTCAGACCCAGCGTCTCCAGGTATCCCTGCGACCACGCGAAATAGCCGGCATTGCCGAGCACCAGCAACCAGATGGCCCACTTCAGCATGGACGCACGCTCACTTCGGCGCTGGTCACCGTCTGCATGCCGCGCTCGGTCAGCACCTGCAGGGCGCCGTCGTCGTTCACGCCACAGGCCGTGCCGCGTGTGCCATCCGACAGCTGCACCGCCTGGCCCCGCAGGGCGTCCAGCTGGGCAAAGCGCTGGGCAAAGGCGGCAAAGCCATGCAGGGCAAACGCCTGGATGTCGCGCACCAGCGTCGGTGCCACGCGCTCCAGCACCTCGCCCGGCGTGATGCCGACGAGTACCTCGGACAGCCCCGCCGGCGCCATGGCCGTGACCGCGGAGCCATCCGGCACCAGCGCAGCCACCGCCGACACCTCGGGCCGCGCCACGTTGATGCCCACGCCGATCACCACCAAGCGCTGGCCCTGGCCGGCTTCACCCGTGCTGGCCGTCTCCACCAGGATGCCGCCGATCTTGCGCTGGTGCAGCCAGAGGTCGTTGGGCCACTTGAGGCGCACATCAGGGTGCAGGCTGTGCGCCAGGCTCACGCCCACAGCCAGCGACAAGCCCGACCAGCTCGCAGGTGCCAGCGGCATCGCCAGGGAAAACGTGAGCGATTGATCGGGCTTGCTGTGCCAGGCCTTGCCGAGCCGACCGCGCCCCGCCGTCTGGTCCTCGGCCGCCAGCAACACCGGCTCCATCAGCCCGCTGCGCGCGCGGCGCATGAGCTCGCTGCTGGTGGAGTCGATGCTGGGCAGCACCTCGACCGTGAAACCCGGCAGGGTGGGTTCAACCGCCTGCCAGACGGCTTCTGCGTGGCGGATCAGGGTGTCGGCCATGGGCCGTTCAGCCGAGTTTCGACGCTTTGCCAGCGCGCTTGGGTGCAAGCAGCGTGCCGCGGCACTTCTTTGCGCCGCACCAGCAGGGGTACTCGGCCTTGAGCTTGGGCGTGTAGGGTTCGTCGATCACCAGGCCGTAGTCGTAGAACAGCTCTTCGCCGGCCTTGATGTTGCGTTGCGCGCGGATGAACACGCGGCCCTCGTCCACTTCGGCTTCGCAGTTGGGTGCGCAGCTGTGGTTGATCCAGCGCGCCGAGTTGCCACCGAACTTGGCGTCAATCACGTGCTCTTCGTCGATGTGGAAATAGAAGGTGTGGTTCGGGTCGGTCGGGTCGTGGGGGTGGCGGCGCAGGGCTTCGTCCCAGGTGATCACCTCGCCCACATATTCAATGAGGGTTTCGCCCTCGGCCAGGTCCACCACCGCGTAGACCCCGCGGCCATGCACGCCCGACTTGCGCGTCTGGATGCGCCGGCCAGCGCCGTTGGACTTCTCGGCCAGGGCCGGTTTCTCAGCGGGCGCAGTCGACTTTTTGGGGCTTTTCGTCACGGCCGGTTTATTTGGTAAGGTTGTTTCATGCAGGTGCGCGCGAGTGTGCGCGTGCCCATGTGCGCGTGTACACGCGCGTGGAAAGTTGATTGTAGAGATGAAAACTGAAGGTTCAGCCAAAACGCTGGTCATTGCCGAGAAGCCGTCCGTGGCCCAGGACATCGTGCGTGCGCTCACCCCGGTGGCGGGCAAGTTCGAGAAGCACGATGACCACTTCGAGAACGACCAGTACGTGGTCACCTCCGCTGTCGGTCATCTGGTCGAGATCGCCGCGCCCGAAGAATTCGACGTCAAGCGCGGCAAGTGGAGCTTCGCCCACCTGCCGGTGCTCCCCCCCTACTTTGAACTCAAGCCGATCGACAAGACCAAGTCGCGCCTGTCCGCCGTGGTCAAGCTGGCCAAACGCAAGGACGTGGCCCGGCTCATCAACGCCTGCGACGCGGGCCGCGAGGGTGAGCTGATCTTTCGCCTGATCGAGCAGTACGCCGGGGGTTTGAAGAGCGGCAGCTACCAGACGCTGGGCAAGCCGGTGAAGCGCCTGTGGCTGCAGTCCATGACGCCTGCGGCCATTCGCGACGGATTCGAGCACCTGCGCACCAACGAGCAGATGCAGGGGCTGGCCGACGCCGCGCGCAGCCGGTCCGAGGCCGACTGGATGGTCGGCATCAACGGCACGCGCGCCATGACCGCGTTCAACTCGCGCGACGGCGGCTTCTTCCTCACCACCGTCGGCCGGGTGCAGACGCCCACGCTGTCCATCGTGGTCGAGCGCGAAGAAAAGATCCGCGCCCACCGCAGCCGCGACTACTGGGAAATCCACGCGAGCTTTCTGGCCGAGGCCGGCGAATACCCGGGCAAGTGGTTCGATCCCGCGTTCAAGAAACCCACCGGTGAAGACGCCGACCTGGAGCAGCGAGCCGACCGCGTGTGGAGCCAGCGCGAAGCCTTGGCCATTGCCGAGGCGGTGCGTGGCAAGGCCGCCAGCGTGAAGGAAGAGAGCAAACCCACCACACAGGCCAGCGGCCTGCTGTACGACCTGACCAGCCTGCAGCGCGAGGCCAACGGCCGCTTCGGTTTCTCGGCCAAGACCACGCTGCAGCTCGCGCAAAGCCTGTACGAGCGCCACAAGGCCCTGACCTACCCGCGTACCGACTCGCGCGCCCTGCCCGAGGACTACCTGCCCACGGTGAAGCAGACCTTCGAGATGCTGGCCGACAGCGGCATGAAGCACTTGGCGCCGCATGCGCTCACCGCGCTCAACAACGGCTACATCCGCCCGAGCAAGCGCATCTTTGACAACAGCAAGGTGTCGGACCACTTCGCCATCATCCCCACGCTGCAGGCACCCAGTGGCCTGAGCGACGCGGAGCAGAAGCTGTACGACCTCGTGGTGCGCCGTTTCCTCGCGGTGTTTTTCCCCAGCGCCGAGTTCATGGTCACCACCCGCATCACCTCGTCGGTGGGTCACCATTTCAAGACCGAAGGCAAGGTGCTCGTGAAGCCGGGCTGGATGGCGGTGTACGGCAAGGAAGCGGCCGAAGACGTGACCGACGCCAAGGAAGGCGACAAAGGTCAGAACCTGGTGCCGGTGCGCGAAGGTGAAACCGTGCGTACCGAGTCGGTGGAAAGCAAAGGCCTGAAAACCAAACCACCCGCGCGCTATTCGGAAGCCACGTTGCTCGGCGCCATGGAAGGCGCGGGCAAGCTGGTCGACGACGACGAGCTGCGCGAAGCCATGCAGGAAAAAGGCCTGGGCACGCCCGCCACGCGCGCAGCCACCATCGAAGGCTTGTTGACCGAGAAGTACATGTTCCGGGAAGGCCGAGAGATCATCCCCACGGCCAAGGCCTTCCAGCTCATGACACTGCTGCGCGGCCTGGGCGTGGAAGAACTCTCCAAGGCCGAACTCACCGGCGAGTGGGAATACAAACTGGCGCAGATGGAGCACGGCCAGCTCAGCCGAAGCGCCTTCATGGCCGAGATTGCGCAGATGACCGAGCGCATGGTGAAGAAGGCCAAGGAGTACGACCGCGACACCATTCCCGGCAACTACGCCACGCTGTCCACGCCGTGCCCCAACTGCGGTGGCGTGGTGAAAGAAAATTACCGCCGCTACGGCTGCACCGGTGCCGACGGCAGCAGCGAAGGCTGCGGCTTCTCGTTCGGCAAGTCGCCGGCGGGCCGCACCTTCGAGCCCGACGAGTCTGAACGGCTCCTGCGTGACAAGAAGATCGGCCCGCTCGACGGCTTCCGCTCCAAGGCGGGCTGGCCCTTCGTGGCCGAGATCGTGCTCAAGTACAGCGAGGACGACCAGAACTGGAAACTCGAATTCGACTTCGGCGACGACAAGAAGGGCGAAGAGAGCGGCGAGCTGGTGGACTTCAGCGCCAGCGAAACGCTGGGCGCCTGCCCGAAGTGCGGCGGTGCGGTGCACGAGCACGGCAGCAACTACGTGTGCATCCGCTCGGTGCCCACCGAACAGCAGCCCACGCCCACCTGCGACTTCAAGAGCGGCAAGATCATCCTGCAGCAGCCGGTGGCGCGCGAGCAGATGAGCAAGTTGCTGGAAACCGGCAAGACGGATTTGCTCGACAAGTTCGTCTCCATGCGCACGCGCCGTGCGTTCAAAGCCTTCCTGGCCTGGGACAAAGAGGCGGGCAAGGTGAACTTCGAGTTCGCGCCGTCCAAGTTCCCGCCGCGCAAGACGGCGGCCGGCGCGCCGGCGAAGGGTGCGCCTGCGAAGAAGGCTGCTGCGAAAGTGGCCTCAAAAGCCGCACCTGCCAAGAAGGCCGCAGCGAAGAAAACGCCCGCTGTGAAAGCGGCCAAGGCCCCGCGCAAGACCACCGCCGCCACCGGCAAACAACCCAGCGCTGCGCTGGCCGCGGTGATCGGCGAAGGCGCTGTCTCGCGCCCCGAGGTGGTGAAGAAGCTGTGGGATTACATCAAGGCCAACGGCCTGCAGGACGCGGGCGACAAGCGACGCGTGAACGCCGACGCCAAGCTGGCGGCGGTGTTTGGCAAACCGCAAGTCACGATGTTTGAAATCGCGGGCCTTCTTGGCGCGCACCTGAGCTAAGAAAGTCACATTCATGAGCCTGAAACTCTTCTTTGCGCCCGGCGCCTGCTCCTTCGTGCCGCACGCCATGCTCGAACTCGCCGAGGTGGCCTTCGAGCCGTCGATGGTGAAGCTGCACAAGGGTGAGCAGCGTTTGCCCGACTACCTGGCGCTGAACCCGCGCGGCCAGGTGCCGGTGCTGGTCGACGGCGACGAGGTCATCACGCAGATCGTGGCGATTCTGCTGTACCTGGATGAGAAGTTGCCCTTGGCCGGCATCTTGCCGCCAGCGGGCCTGGAGCGTGCGCGCGCGCTGCAGGTGCTGGCCTGGATGAACAACACGGTGCACCCCACGTTCACCCATGTGTTCATGCCGCAGAAGTTCACCGATGACGAAGCCGCGCAGAAAGCCATTCGCGAATTCGGCGCTGCGCGTTACCGCGAGCTGCTGGGTGAGATCGAAACCATGGCTGCCCAGGCTGCGCCGTGGATGGTGGGCCTGAGGCCTGGTGCGCTCGACGCGTACGCGCTCACGCTGCTGCGCTGGGGCGGTCATGCCGGCATCAACCCGGCCGACTTCCCGGCCAGCTGGGCGCTGGTGCAGCGCTTCGCCGAATTGCCCGGTGTGGCCCGCACGATCGAGCGCGAACGGCTGCAGCTCAACGTGTACAAGCCGACCTGAGCCTGGCCTCCCGAACCGCTATCCCTGCACGACTTGGAGCTTGTTCGGTGTGAACCGCACCGACACCAGCAGGCCGCGACGGCTGCGCTCCGGGCGCGCGTCCTCCATCGACACCGTGGCACCGTGCTGCTGAGCAATCTCCAGCACGATCGCCAGACCCAGTCCCGAGCCGTCGACGTTGGTGCCCAGCGCCCGGTAAAACGGCTGCATCACGAACTCCCGCTCGTTCTCCGGAATGCCCGGGCCGTCGTCTTCCACCTGCAGGATCTGCACGCCGCTGAAGCGGTCGAGCAGCACGCGCACCGTGACCACGCCGCCCTGCCCGGTGTAGTGGATGGCGTTGTCCACGAGGTTGCGCACCATCTCCTGCAGCAGCGTCGGGTTGCCATCCATCAGGCAATCGTCGGGCGTTTCGCCCGGTCCTTCAAAGCCGAGGTCGATGCCGGCCTCCAGCGCACGCGGTACCGAGTCCTGCACCACGTCGGGCACCAGCCGCGCCAGGTCGATGCGTGCACTCGGCAGCGCGCGGCCGGTGGTCTCGGCGCGCGCCAGTGCCAGCAACTGGTTCACCGTGTGCGTGGCGCGCGCACTCGACCGTGCGATCTGCTGCAATGACCCACGGATCTCCACCGGATCGGTTTCGCGTTGCGCCAGTTCGGCCTGCATGCGCAGGCCGGCCAGCGGCGTCTTGAGTTGGTGCGCGGCGTCGGCCAGAAAACGTTTCTGTGTGGTGAGTGAGGTCTTCAGGCGCGTGAGCAGGTCGTTGATGGACGACACCAGCGGTGCGACTTCTTGCGGAATGAACGACTCCTCGATCGGGCTCAGGTCGTCTGGCTTGCGCGCGCGGATGCGCTGCTCCAGTTCGTTGAGCGGGCGTATGCCCCGCACCAGCGCCAGCCACACCAGCAGCACCGCCAGCGGCAGGATCACGAACTGCGGCACCATCACGCCCTTGACAATTTCGGCCGCCAGTGTCGAGCGCTTGCCCTTGGTCTCGGCCACCTGCATCAGAACCAGGCGCTCGGGGTCTTGGCGCGTCAGCCAGGTGTAGGCCACACGCACTTCGTCGCCGCGCACCACATCGTCGCGCAGCAGCACGCGCCCGGGTTCGGGTGCTTCGTTGTCGCGAGGCGGTGGGAAATCCAGCTCGCCACTGATGAGCGTGCCGCGTGGATCGAGCACCTGGTAGTACACGAGGTCGCTGTCGTCGGCACGCAGCAGGTCGCGCGCCTGTGCGTTGAGCTTGAAGGTGATCTGCTCGTCCTCGCGCACCACGAACTGGGTGAGCGCCTGCAGGTTGAATTCAAGTGCACGGTCAAACGGTTTGCTGGCGATGCCCTGCGCCACGAACCAGGTGAGCACCAGCGACAGCGGCCACAACAACAGCAATGGCGTGAGCATCCAGTCCAGGATCTCGCCGAACAGGCTGCGTTGTTCGCGCTGGAACAGCCCGAAGGGCATTGGCGCCGACCGCCCTTCCACCGGGGGCAGCGGCTCGCTGAAGATCCTGCCGTCAGCTGGCGATTTTTTCAAGGCAGTAGCCCAGGCCGCGCACCGTGGCGATGCGGATCGGACCCTTTTCGATCTTCTTGCGCAGGCGGTGGATGTAGACCTCGATCGCGTTGTTGCTCACTTCCTCGCCCCACTCACACAGCCGCTCCACCAGCTGGTCCTTGCTGACCAGTCTGCCGGCCCGCTGCAGCAGCACCTCCAGCAGGCCGAGTTCACGCGCCGAGAGCTCGACCATCTTGCCGTCGATGGTGGCCACGCGGCCGGCCTGGTCGTACTCCAGCGGGCCGTGGCGGATGGTGTTGGTGCTGCCGCCCATGCCGCGACGGGCCAGTGCGCGCACACGCGCTTCGAGCTCCTGCAGCGAGAACGGTTTGGCCATGTAGTCGTCGGCGCCATAGTCCAAGCCCTTGACACGCTCCTCGATGCTGTCGGCCGCTGTGAGCACCAGCACGGGCAGCGCGGAGCCCCGCGAGCGCAGCCGCTTGAGCACCTCCAGGCCATGCAGTTTCGGCAGGCCGAGGTCGAGGATCAGCAGGTCGAACTCGTTGTTGGTCATGAGCGCCGCATCGGCCTCGCTGCCGCTGGACACATGGTCCACCGCGGCGCCGGCCGCGCGCAGGCTGCGCAACAGGCCGTCGGCCAGAACCTGGTCGTCTTCTGCAATCAGGATGCGCATGGGGAGTCTCCTGTGCTGTTCGGGGAGCGTTGTTTTGGGGCCGTGGCGCGGTTGAACGCGCCGTTCAACCCGCAACCATTTTAGGACTCATACCCTGGGCAGTAGACGCCTGAATGGCAGGGTTTCACCGGGCTGACACGGCCGCGCGCGCGCCAGGGGCTTCCGACCCGTAGGCCTCCAGGCCCAGCGTCACCACCGTGGCCACCGCATCGCCCACCTGCGACCGGAACTCGGTCTCGGCCTGCGCCACCGCCGAGCGGAACGCGTCCAGCCAGAGCAGACCGGTGTCGGTGAAGACGATGCGCCGCGCCCGCGCGTCGCGCGGGTCGGGCTCGCGCCGCACCAGTCCCCAGGCCTCGCACTGCGTCACCAGGTCGCCCATGGCCTGTTTGCTCATGCCCGCCTGGTGCGCCAGCTCGGTGAGGCGCGAGCCGTGCAGGCCGAGGTGGCGCGTAATGTGGATGTGCGCCGCGCCCACCTGCGCGCGCGCCGCCAGGTGCGAGAGCGCCAGCGGCACGTTCGCGTCGTGCGCCATCAGGCTGAGCACGCGCTCGTCGAAGCGGCGCAGCGCCAGGCCCATCAGCCTGCCCAGGTGGCTGCCGCGCCAGCGGTCGTCGGGCTCTGACGGGGTTTCAGGGGTGTTGTCGACCATCGGCAAATGGTAAGGCAAACTGACCAAATAACGACTGATTTGATTTCAAACCGGCAGTAAACTGCTGTTCAAGTATCCAGCCTGTTCATAACCACACAGGTCTTGCCAACCCTTCCAACCAGCCCAGGAGCCCCCATGGACGCAGCCGTCAAGCCCAATCCCCTCAACAGCGAAAAAGCCAAAGCCTTGCAGGTTGCCTTGGCCCAGATCGAAAAGCAGTTCGGCAAGGGCACGATCATGCGGCTGGGCGAAGGCGAGGTGATCGAAGACATCCAGGTGGTGTCCACCGGGTCGCTCGGCCTGGACATCGCGCTGGGCGTCGGCGGCTTGCCGCGCGGTCGTGTGGTCGAGATCTACGGCCCTGAATCCTCGGGCAAGACCACGCTCACGCTGCAGGTCATCGCCGAAATGCAGAAGCTCGGCGGCCAGTGCGCGTTTGTTGATGCCGAACACGCGCTGGACATCCAGTACGCGCAAAAGCTCGGCGTGAACCTGCAGGACCTGCTGATTTCCCAGCCCGACACTGGCGAGCAGGCGCTGGAGATCGTCGACAGCCTGGTGCGTTCCGGCGCGGTGGATCTGATCGTGGTGGACTCGGTGGCCGCCCTCACGCCCAAGGCCGAACTCGAAGGCGAAATGGGCGACTCGCTGCCCGGTCTGCAGGCCCGCCTGATGAGCCAGGCGCTGCGCAAACTCACCGCGCACATCAAGAAGACCAATTGCATGGTCATCTTCATCAACCAGATCCGCATGAAGATCGGTGTCATGTTCGGCAGCCCCGAAACCACCACCGGTGGTAACGCGCTGAAGTTCTACGCCTCGGTGCGCCTGGACATCCGCCGCACCGGCACGATCAAGAAGGGTGAAGAGGCGATCGGCAACGAGACCAAGGTCAAGGTGGTCAAGAACAAGGTCGCACCGCCCTTCAAGACAGCCGAGTTCGACATCCTGTTCGGCGAAGGCATCAGCCGCGAAGGCGAGATCCTGGACCTGGGTGTCGTGCACCGCGTGGTCGAAAAATCGGGCGCCTGGTACGCCTACAACGGCGAGAAGATCGGACAGGGCCGCGACAACTCGCGCGAATTCCTGCGCGAGAACCCCGAACTGCGCGTCGAGATCGAAAACAAGGTGCGCACCGAGCTGGGCGTTCCGCTGCTGCCGGTGGACGAGACGCCAGCGCCGGCCAAAGGCGGCAAGGTTGCAAAGGCTGCGAAGGCCACCGCGACCGACACCGCCCCGCTGGCCGAGTGAGGATGGCGCTCGCGGCCGGGGCCGTGAGCGGGTGATGCAATGAACCCCCACGTTCCGCACTTCGTGTCGTCGCTGCCCCCCGAGGGGGCGCTGGCCCTCCTTGGGACGGCCCGGCGGAGGTCCTGACATGGGCTTCAACCAGATTTCCATCAAAGGGCGCGCGCTGCGCCTGCTCTCGGGCCGCGAACACTCGCGCGCCGAGTTGCAGCGCAAGCTGAAAGCGCACGAGACCGAACCCGGCGAGCTGGCGAAAGCGCTGGACGAGCTGGAGGCCAAGGGCTTCATCAACGAACAGCGTGTGCTCGAGTCGGTGGTGCATCAGCGCTCGGTGAAGCTCGGCGCTTCCCGCGTGCGCCAGGAATTGCAAGCCAAGGGCCTGAATCCCGAGGCCGTGGCGCAAGCGGTTGCGGATCTGCAAGGCACCGAGGTGGCGCGTGCACGCGAGGTGTGGCGCAAGAAATTCGGCCAACCACCCGCTGACTTGGCCGAGAGAGGCAAGCAGATGCGGTTTCTGGCCTCGCGCGGCTTTGGCGGTGAAGCGATCCGGCGCGTGGTGCAGGGCGCCGAAGACGACGACGCCGGGCTTTAAAGCCCGAGCATCAATTTCAGGTTCTGCACCGCGGCGCCGCTGGCCCCCTTGCCCAGGTTGTCCAGGCGAGCCACCACCACAGCTTGGTGTGCGGCCTCATTGCCGAACACACGGATCTCAAGCTTGTTCGTGTCGTTGAGTGCCAGCGCATCGAGCTTCCCGCTTTCGGGGGCCGGTTCGGTGCTCACCCACTCGCTGCCGGCGTAGTGCGTCGCGTAGACCCCGTGCAGGTCGCTCAGCGTCGGTTGACCGGGCAAGGTGTCCAGGTGCAGCGGCAATTCCACCAGCATGCCTTGCGCAAAATTGCCCACGGCCGGCATGAAGATGGGGCGGCGGGTGAGGCCGGTGTAGGCCATGATTTCAGGAATGTGCTTGTGCTGCAGACCCAGCGCGTACAGCTCGTAGGCCGGCGCTTCGCCCTTCTCATAGGCCTCGATCATCGCCCGCCCACCTCCCGAATATCCGCTCACGGCCGGCAGACACACCGGGTGATCGGAGGGCAGCACGCCGGCGTCGATCAGGGGGCGCAGCAGGGCGATGGCGCCGCTGGCGTAACAGCCCGGATTGGCCACCCGGTTTGCGTGCGCCACGGCCTCGCGCTGTTTCGCGGCGAGCTCGGGGAACCCGAACACCCAGCCAGGCGCGGTCCGGTGCGCCGTGGAAGCGTCGATGATCTTGGGCTGGTGGCTGACCATCGCATCGATCATGGCAACCGACTCTCGCGCCGCATCGTCGTGCAGGCACAAAATGACGAGATCGACCTGGGCCATGAGCTCGCGTTTGGCGGCCGGATCTTTGCGTTGCTCGGGAGCGATGCTCACCACCTCGATGGCGGGCATGCGCTGCAACCGCTCGCGGATTTGAAGCCCGGTGGTGCCCGCTTCGCCGTCGATGAATACCTTGGCCATGGCCGGTCCGCCTTGTCAGTGAGGGTTCAGGAGAACGTTCAACAATCGCTCTTGCTGGCGGTCAGCTGCGCGCGATTTTGGTGCAATGCACCATGATACAGTCGTCGGTTGCTGTTTTTCAGTGCCCCTCTTTCGACCATCCGAAGCGGACCGGTCGACGATTCCTCTACCCATTCCTGAGAGAGCCCTCATGAAGATCCACGAATACCAAGGCAAGGAAATCTTGCGCCAGTTTGGTGTGCCGGTGCCCCGCGGCATCCCGGCATTCACGGTGCAGGAGGCGGTCGAAGCCGCCCAGAAGCTGGGCGGCCCCGTGTGGGTCGTCAAGGCCCAGATCCACGCCGGTGGTCGAGGCAAAGGTGGTGGCGTGAAAGTGGCCAAAACCGTTGAAGACGTCAAGCGCATTGCAGGTGAAATCCTGGGCATGCAGCTCAAGACCCACCAGACTGGCCCCGAAGGCCAGAAAGTGCGCCGCCTCTATATTGAAGACGGCGCTGACATCAAGAACGAGCTGTATGTGTCGCTCGTCACCGACCGCGCCACACAGAAGGTCGCCCTGATCGCTTCGAGCGAAGGCGGCATGGACATCGAGGAAGTCGCTCACTCCACCCCCGAGAAGATCATCACCGAGATGATCGATCCGCTGACCGGGATCACCGAAGCACAATCGCGCAAGGTGGCTGCGGCCATCGGCCTGACCGGCGCTTCAGTGGACCAGGCCGTTGACATCTTCGCCAAGATCTACAAGTGCTACATGGACACCGACGCGTCGCTGGTGGAGATCAACCCGCTGAACTGCGACTCCAAGGGCAACCTGATGGCCCTGGACGCGAAGTTCAACTTCGATGCCAACGCGCTGTTCCGCCACCCCGAGATCGTCGCCTACCGCGATCTGGACGAAGAAGACCCGGCCGAAGTCGAAGCGTCCAAGTTTGACCTCGCCTACATCAGCCTGGACGGCAACATCGGCTGCCTGGTCAACGGCGCCGGTCTGGCCATGGCCACCATGGACACCATCAAGCTGTTCGGCGGCGAGCCGGCCAACTTCCTGGACGTGGGCGGTGGCGCCACCGCCGAGAAGGTCACCGAAGCCTTCAAGATCATGCTCAAGAACACCAAGGTCAAAGGCATCCTGGTCAACATCTTCGGCGGCATCATGAAGTGCGACACCATCGCCACCGGTGTGATCACCGCCTGCAAGGCGACCAACCTCAGCGTGCCCCTGGTCGTGCGCATGAAGGGTACCAACGAAGAGCTGGGCAAGAAGATGCTGGCCGAATCCGGTCTGCCCATCATCGCGGCCGACACCATGGCCGAAGCCGCGACAAAAATCGTGGCCGCAGTGAAATAAGCCCCAGCCCGGAGAAACACACATGTCGATCTACATCAACAAAGACACCAAGGTCATCACCCAGGGCATCACGGGCAAGACCGGTCAGTTCCACACCGAGAAGTGCCAGGAATACGCGAACGGCAAAAATGCATTCGTGGCCGGCGTGAACCCGAAGAAAGCCGGCGAGTCGATTTTCAACATTCCGATCTACGCCTCGGTCAAGGAAGCCGCCCGGCAGACCGGCGCCACCGTTTCGGTGATCTACGTGCCGCCCGCCGGTGCGGCTGCAGCCATCTGGGAAGCCGTTGAAGCCGACCTGGATCTCGCGATCTGCATCACCGAAGGCATTCCGGTCAAGGACATGCTGGAAGTGCGCAACCGCATGAAGGCCAAGGAAGCCGCCGGTGGCAAGAAAACCTTGCTCTTGGGCCCGAACTGCCCTGGCCTGATCACGCCCGAGGAGATCAAGATCGGCATCATGCCCGGCCACATCCACCGCAAGGGCCGCATCGGCGTGGTGTCACGCTCGGGCACGTTGACCTACGAAGCTGTGGCCATGCTGACCGAAGTGGGTCTGGGCCAGTCCAGCGCCGTCGGTATTGGTGGTGACCCCATCAACGGCCTGAAGCACATTGATGTGATGAAGGCCTTCAACGACGATCCCGACACCGACGCCGTGATCATGATCGGCGAGATCGGTGGCCCGGACGAAGCCGAAGCCGCCATGTGGTGCAAGGCGAACATGAAGAAGCCCATCGTCGGCTTCATCGCCGGCGTGACCGCCCCTCCCGGCAAACGCATGGGCCACGCCGGCGCGCTGATTTCTGGTGGTGCCGACACGGCCGATGCCAAGCTCGCCATCATGGAAGAGTCGGGCTTCATCATCACGCGCAATCCATCCGAACTGGGCAAGCTGCTCAAGGCGCAGCTGTAAAGCCCCCTGAGGCTGACGTGACAAAGGCAACGCTCGCGTTGCCTTTTTTTCGCTCAGCGTTTGTGTGCGGCTTCAAACCCACAGAAATGCTTGCCCTCAAAGCCGGCCGCGAAACAAAATGCTACATATTGGGTTCAATGCCAGCCGCTGACACCCGATGAGTCTTGCAGGGCCGCGTTTCAATGCGTGCTCGAACGCCCGCATTGAAACCAACCCGGTCCTTCACCCGTGTCCACCAGTCAACGCCCGAACCGGTCCAAGCGCAAGCGCCCCCTTTGGCGCTCAGACGCAGCCATGGGTCTGGCTGTCGTTGTGGCGGTCATTGCCCTGAACGCTGCCACGGACTTTTTCAGTGGCCTGGAACGTCGCTTCTATGACCTGGCCAGTACGCAGACAAGCCGCCTGCCCAGTGACCGAATCGCGGTCATTGCCATCGACGATCAGAGTGTCGCCAACATTGGTCGCTGGCCGTGGCCACGCGAGGTGCATGCCCAGCTCATTGACCAACTTGGCGCGGCCGGTGCCAAGACCGTGGCGCACACGGCTTTCTTCTTTGAACCTCAGACGGACCGAGGCCTGGTTCAACTGCGCGAACTGCGGGGTCTGCTCGACGGGTCTCAGGCGGGCAGCGAGCCCTTGACCGATCTGGGTGACCAGGGTCGTCAGCGCCTGCTCGGTTTCATCGGCAAGGCCGAGCGGCAACTCGACTCCGATGCCCGTCTGGTGGCCAGCATGGCGGGCGCGGGCAATGTCATCGTGCCTTCGGTGTTCGAGCTTGGCCAACCCCAGGGACGTGTGGATCAGCCCCTGCCCGCGTTCGCCCAGCGCAGCGCCATAGCAGACAACTCGGCTTTTGGCGTGCCGGCCCTGCGATCACAACAACCGCTGCCAGCCATCGGTGAAGCGGCTCGGGCTGTGGGGCACCTCAACCAGCTGCCCGATGTTGACGGCTCGGTGCGACAAGAGGGCTTGCTGGTCCAGTTCGATGGTTTTGCCGTGCCGTCCATGGCTTTGGCCATTGCCGCCAACAGCCTGAACCTCACGGCCAAAGACATGCAACCGCTGCCGGGCGAAGGCGTGCAGCTGGGCCGCAGCCTGATTCCAACCGATGACGCAGCCCGCCTGTTGCCGCAGTTTTACCCCGATCGCGACGGCAAGCCCGCGTTTGCGGTGGACTCGTTTTACGACGTGCTCTCAGGCCGGATACCGGCCACCAAGTACGCGGACAAGATCGTGATCATCGGTGCCACTGCAGCGGGCGTCGGCACCTTGTTCACCACGCCGGTGTCTGCTGCCATGTCGCCTGCCGCGATCCTGGCCCACATCACTTCCAGCATCCTCAGTGGACACCATATCGCGCAGCCGGTGTGGGGCGGGTTTGCGGTGCTGGCAGCCTTGTTGCTCATCGTGGGCTACGTCGTGTGGCTGCTGCCCCGCCTGTCGGCCGCAGCAGGAGCGGCCGGTACTGCAGCCTTGTTTTTTGCGTTGTTGGGAGCCGAGTACGGCTTGCTGTCGGTGGCGGCCACGTGGCTGCAGCTCGTGTTCCCGGCGGCGCTGCTGCTCATCGGGCATTTGGCGCTCACCACGCGGCGATTTCTGGTCACCGAGGCGGGCAAGGCCAAGTCCGACGAAGAGTCGGCCGAAACCAACCGCATGATGGGCTTGGCGCTGCAGGGCCAGGGGCAGCTCGACATGGCCTTTGACCGCATGCGCCGCGTGCCCTTCAGCGATGCACTCATGGACAACCTCAAGCACCTGGCGCTGGATTTCGAACGCAAACGCCAATTCAACAAAGCCGAGGCGGTGTACGAGCACATGGCCAAGCTCGACCGCACTGATGCCGACGTGCAGAGGCGCCTGAAGCGCGCGAAGAACCTGTCGGAGACGGTGGTGCTGGGCGGGGGTTCGTCGCACCCGGGTGGCACCCTTCTGCTGGACAACGGCGGCGTGGAAAAACCCATGTTGGGTCGCTATCAGGTGGAGAAGGAACTGGGCAAGGGCGCGATGGGTGTGGTCTATCAGGGACGCGACCCGAAGATTGGCCGCACGGTGGCCATCAAGACGCTCGCGCTCAGCGCCGAGTTCGAGGGCTCGGAACTCGTCGATGTGCGCGAACGATTCTTTCGCGAGGCCGAAACCGCCGGCCGGCTGCAGCACCCCAACATCGTCACCATCTTCGATGCCGGCGAAGAGCACGATCTCGCCTTTATTGCCATGGAGTTCCTGCCGGGTCGTGACCTTGTGGAGTACTCGCGCCCGGGCAGCCTGCTGCCGGTGGCCACCGTGCTGAGCATTGGTGAGCAGGTGGCGCTGGCCCTGGAGCACGCCCATCGCCAGCAGGTCGTGCACCGCGACATCAAGCCCGCCAATGTGATGTTTGATGCCGCAACCCAGTCGGTCAAGGTCACCGACTTCGGTATTGCGCGCATCACCGGATCCAGCAAGACCAAAACCGGCATGGTGCTGGGCACGCCCAGCTTCATGTCGCCCGAGCAGCTCGCCGGCCTGCACGTGGACGGCCGCTCCGACCTTTATTCACTGGGTGTGATGCTGTTCCAGTTGTTGACCGGCAGCCTGCCGCTCAAAGGCGATTCCATGGCCGCGCTCATGTACCAGATCGCCAACCAGCCGGCACCCAGCGTGCGCAGCTTGCGGCCAGAACTCCCGCAAGCCCTCGCCGACGCGTTGGAACGCGCTCTGGCCAAGTCGCCCGGCGAGCGTTTCCAGACAGGAGCTGAGTTGGCCGCTCAGCTTCGGCGCTGCGTGAGCGTCGGTAACGACGCAGCAACTCCGGATGTGCAGGCATCCGCCGCGAGTGAGAGCCCGTTTGAGGCCACGCACGCCTTCCCGCACGCATCGGAAAACGCCATGGCTGCCACCCTTGTCACGCCGCCGCCCGCTTCGTCACGCGGTTCCTGAAAAGACAGCATCGTTCTGCGGGTATAACTTGAACTCTATGAATTTTGAGTATTTTTGTCTGACCGATCCGGGACTGGTTCGGGACAACAACGAGGACTCCGTGTCGCTGGATGCGGAGAACCAGATTGCGGTCCTGGCGGATGGCATGGGGGGCTACAACGCCGGCGAAGTCGCCAGTGCGATGGCCACCACCTTCATCAAGACCGAGCTGGGGCGGTGGATGGCCGAGGGAGGCAATGAGGCCAGCGTGCGCGAATTGCGCCGAGCCATGGAAATCTGCATCGACAACGCCAACCGCTCCATCTTCAACGCTGCCAATTCCAACCCGCAGTACGCCGGCATGGGCACCACCCTCGTGATGGGTGTGTTCCTGGATGCGCGCGTCATGATCGGGCACGTGGGCGACTCGCGCTGTTACCGCTTGCGTGAAGGCAACTTCGTTCAGATCACGCGCGACCATTCGCTGCTGCAGGAGCAAATCGATGCCGGCCTGATTTCGCTGGAGCAGGCCCAGTACGCCACCCACAAAAACCTTGTGACCCGAGCGCTCGGCGTGGAAGACACGGTGTTGCTCGAAGTCAACGAATACCGGGTCGAGGACGAGGATCTCTACCTTTTTTGCTCGGATGGATTGAGCGACATGATGAGCGATGAGCGCATCGCCGCCATACTTGTAACGGCCGGCACGCTCGAAGAAAAAGCCCAGGCTCTCGTGGATGCCGCCAACGACAGCGGAGGGCGGGACAACATATCGGTGATACTGGCGTATGCTCGTTCCAAGCCGGTGCGCAAAGGAATACTTTCGCGCATGCTGGGTAAGTGATTCCGTTTTCGACCAACATATCTACAGGTTCCAGAGGAGTCGGCCATGCCGAAAATGATCGTTTCCATCGACGGTGTCGTCATCAAGGAAGTGCAGCTCACCAAAGACCGCACCACGCTCGGCCGCCGTCCCTACAACGACATCGTGATCGACAACCTGGCCGTCAGTGGTGAACACGCCGTCATGCAGATGTCCGGCATGGATGTGTTCCTCGAAGACCTCAACAGCACCAACGGCACCTACGTCAACGGCAAGGCCATCAAGAAGCAGCAGTTGCAGAGCGGCGACACGGTCGAGATCGGCAAGTACAAGATCAAGTTTGTGCACGAAGGTGCCAACGAAAGCCATGAGAAGACCATGGTGATCAACGCCGGCGCCGTTGTGGCTGCGGCGGAACCCACGGTGACCATGGCGGTGGCCAATGCCGCCATCAAGGTGATGTCGGGCACGGCAGCCGGGCGCGAAGTCCCCTTGGTGAAGGTCGTCACCACGATCGGAAAACCCGGTGTCGCAGTAGCCGCCATCACCCGCCGCCCCCATGGTTTCGTGGTGGCCATGGTCGAAGGTGTGCAAAAACCAACCATCAACGGCAACCCGATCGGCACCGACGCTGTGAACCTGCGCAACGGCGACATGCTGGAATTGGCCGGGACCAAGATGCAGTTCGTGCAGCTGTAAGTCGCACCGGCCCCTTCTTTCACGAATCCTGGCGGTGCCTGACCATCTCGGTCGCAGGCCATCTGCCCAGTTCTCCATGTCGCAGACACTGAAACAGCGCAGTCTGCGAGCCTCGCTCTTGCTCGTTCCGCTCGTGCTGGCGGTGCTGCATGCGCTGGGCATCATCCCGACCAATGCGCTTCACCGACTCGACGACACCGCCTACGACATGCGCCTGAGGGCCGCCATGCCCGGCACGCTGGAGCCGCGGGTGGTGATCATCGATATCGATACCCAAAGCCTTTCCGCCATTGGGCCGTGGCCCTGGCCACGTGCGCAGCTCGCGCGCTTGGTGGACACGTTGTTCGAGCAGCAAAACATCGCTGCGCTCGGCTTCGACATCGTGTTTCCCAAGCCCGACCCGCAGGCCGGCGGCGATGCCGCCCTGGCCACCGCGCTGCGTGACCGCCCCGTGGTGCTGGGTTACTTCTTCAGCAATGAACCCTCCGCGCGCAACACGGGTGTGTTGCCGGCCCCGGTCATGAGCGGTGAGCTGCTGCAAGGCCGGCCGGTGCGCATCACCCGCTGGGACACGTTCGAGTCCAACATCTCCGAGCTCGCTCAGGCCGCGCCCCGGGCCGGCGCGTTCAACGCCTTGCCCGACAGCGACGGCGTTGTGCGTTCCGTGCCCCTGTTGGCCGAGCACCAGGGCCAAACCTACGAGTCGCTGGCGCTGGCTGTTTTCCGCCGCGTGCTGGGTTCACCGCCAGTAGAGCCCGGCTTTGCCAGTGGGCTCATGATGAACCGGCGCATCAGCGGCCTGGAGAGCCTGCGCCTGCAGCACGAGGGGCAGACCCTCGCGATTCCCGTGGACGAGCGCGTCGCGGCGCTGGTGCCATACCGAGGACCTGGCGGCTCCGAAGGCGGCTCGTTCACCTACATCTCGGCCATTGATCTGCTGTCGGGTCGGGTGCCTCCGGCACAGCTGGAAGGCAGGATCGTGCTGGTGGGCACCACGGCGCCCGGCTTGAAAGACTTGCGACTCACGCCTGTGGGCGCCAACTACCCCGGCGTCGAAGCCCACGCCAACCTGATCGCCGGTTTGCTCGATGGACGTTTGCCGGTGAAACCCGACTACGCATTGGGCTACGAGATGTTGGTGCTGGTGGTCTCCAGCCTCGTGCTGGTGTTGCTGCTGCCGAGCCTGGGCACCTGGTCGGGCGCTGCGCAGAGCGCCGCGCGTGTTGCGGTGGTGATAGCGCTCAACAGCTGGCTGCAGTTTCGCCACGGCCAGGTGCTGCCCTTGGCGGGCTCCGTGGTGATGATCCTGCTCACCGCAGCGCTCGGCCAGGCCAGCCGGCGTTTGACAATGGGTGCCGTGCCACACAGTTCAGACGGGCTCCAGGCATCGGATCGGGCGAAACTCTGCGCTGTTTACGGTGTGGACCAGATCGCCACCGAACAAGACCGCCAGCGCCAACCCGGCTTCGTCTGGCAAGAGCTCGATCGCCTGCGCCAGGATTCCGACGCCCTACCGATGTCCGTCTTCACCCCGCTGGGCACGAGCAGCGAACTCACAACCGACCAGCGCGACGAACTGCGCCTGTGGCAGCAGGCACTGCGGGCCTGGCGCGCGCAAGACTGGGATGCGTGCGATGTCCATCTGCTCAACCTGCAGCGCCAAAATGCCAAAAAAGTCCTTTACCGCCTTTATGCCGACAGAGTAGCCTCACGCAGGTTGCTGCCGCTCGATCCCGCCTGGGACGGTGCAACACCCCTCAAGTCGCTGCAAGCCCCGCAATCCCGGACCGGCTCCGCCGGCCACACCATGTCCAAGAGTCCATGAGAGTCCGCGTGCTGGGGTGCTCCGGCGCCATTGCCCACGGCTGCCGCACCACCTCGTTCCTGCTCGACCACGACGTGCTGATCGACGCCGGCACCGGCGTGGGCGACCTCACGTTGGACGAGATGGCACAGGTCGACCATGTGTTGCTAACGCACTCGCATCTGGACCACGTGGCCTCGCTGCCGCTCATGCTCGACGCCGTGGCCGCGCGCAGGCTCTCGGCCGGCGCTCAGCCCTTGCAGGTGCACGCCTTGCCCGGCACCATCGCCGCGCTCAAGGCCCACATCTTCAACAACCTGATCTGGCCCGACTTCTCCGCCATCCCCAGCGCTGAGCGACCACTCATGCGCTTCGTGCCCATCGCGGTGGGGGAGGTGTTGCAGGTGTGTGGCAAGGCGGTCGAAGTGCTGCCGGCCGTGCACACCGTTCCCGCCGTCGGCTTTGCCGCCAACACGCCGTCAGGCCACTGGGTCTTCAGCGGCGACACGGGCCGCAACCCCGCCTTCTGGCAACGCGTCAACCAGTTGCCCGTGGCCCTGCTCGTGATCGAAACCGCCTTCAGCGACCGCGAAGAGGCCCTGGCCCAGCGCAGCCTGCACCTGGCGCCCGGCCTGCTCGCCGAAGAGCTGGCGCACATCAACCCCGGCCAGCGCTACCCCATCTACATCACCCACACCAAGCCCGCCGAAACCGGCCTGATCATGGACGAGATCCGCCGCTTCGACGATGGGCCGCCTGGCGCAGACAATAACCATCACGATATTCGCTGGCTCAGCGCGGGTCAGACCTTCGAGCTTTGACCGGGCGGAAACCGGGTGACAAAAACGGTCGAGGCCGAATGGGGTGACAAAAAATGGCGGTCATGAACCGACCCACATGTCACAAATGGTCACTGTGGGACGGTGAAGCGTGAAATAGGCCGCAGAAAACACCCCAGTTCCGGTTGGCACGCCGTCTGCTCATAGACATGCGTTCCCAACCCAAACCCCCAAGGAGTTTTTTCCATGAAGCGTTCCATGCAAAAAGGTTTCACCCTGATCGAACTGATGATCGTGGTGGCCATCATCGGTATTCTGGCTGCTGTGGCTCTGCCGGCTTATCAGGATTACACGGTTCGTGCTCGCGTATCGGAAGGTCTGGTTGCAGCTTCTGCGGCCAAGGTTAATGTGCAAGACGTTTTGGCTTCAGGCAACCCTCAAGCTGACGCCAGTGGTTATGGCCTCGGCTACACCGCCCCAGCCGCGACGCGAAATGTTACATCGGTCGCGATTGCTCCGATCACCGGCGTGATTACCATCACTACCACTGCAGCTGCAGGCAATGGCGTTTTGACGATGACGCCCAATGCACCTACTGGCACAGCCTTGCCGGCTGGCAATGCTGCTTTCACTCCCCCAGCACAATCGGTAGCATGGCGTTGCTCTGCAGCTAACGCAGCAGCTGGAGGTTTCGTGGGCATTCCTGCCGCTGTGGCCAATCAGTTGCCCGCCCGATTCGCCCCTTCTGAATGCAAGTAAATTAGTTGGTATGTCAAAAAAGAGCGCTGCGGCGCTCTTTTTTTGGAGGTTTTTCCGGATGTTTTGGGGTACCAGAATTCAGGCAGCCGTGCGAGCGGGGTTGCTGCATTTTCTTGCCAGTCTGTCAGTTGCGCTTTGTGTCGCGGGACTGGTTTTTTTTGTCTGGTTTCCTGGCGCGCTGCGTGACCTTACCGATGGTGGCGCACTATTTCTTATCCTCATGGCGGTGGACGTGGTTTGTGGCCCGGTGCTCACGCTGGTGCTGTACAACCCTAGCAAACCCCGTGACAAGTGGCGACTGGACTTGGGCCTGATCGTTCTGACGCAACTTGCAGCCTTGCTTTACGGTATGGGTCAGGTGGCCAGCGCTCGCCCCGTCTTCGTTGCTTTTGAAGGCGACAGATTCCGCATTGTCCAGGCGCTGGATGTCAGCCCCTCTCGCCTCAATGAGGCACCACCTGGTCTGCAAAATCTGAGCTACACCGGCCCCAACTTTCTGGGAGTGCGGTTGGCCAAGACGGGAGATCCAGATCACTTGGCCAGTTTGCAAATGTCCATCCAAGGCCTGCACCCTGCCTTCCGGCCTTCGCGTTGGCAAACATACGAATCCCAAGTGCCTGAGGTGTTGGCGCAACTTAAACCCGTTCGAGACCTGCGTGACAAGAACCCCGAAAAGATCGAGGTACTGAAAGCCTCCTTGAGTAAGCTGGGATTGAGCGACGACCAAGTTGGCTATTTGCCCCTCGTTCGCGATGCTGTTACCGACTGGGTGGTATTGGTGGAGCGGTCCAACGGAGCCCCAAGAGCCTACCTGCATCTGGATGGGTGGTGATGGCATTGTTTTTTGCCACACCCCAAATGAATTCGGGACTCACAAGTCACTCCCGCAAACCCATCGGGGCATGGATTGCTGTCACCGTCAGTTGCTTGCTGGTTGCCCTGCCTTGGTTGTGGCCAGCGATCTACGGACCCAAAACTGAGATGTGGCCTAACCTTGTGGCTTGGGCATCGGCTGCAGTGTTGCTCATGCTACTCCCGTGGACGCGTGAACGGGCAGAGCTGTCTATTGCGTCGGGTTGGCTTTTGGCCTCTGTAGCCAGCGCCGCGATGGGATTGCTTCAGTTTTTCGACATGGAGAACCGCCTCTCACCATGGGTGGTGGTGACCGTGCCTGGCCAAGTGCTCGCAAACGTGCATCAAGTCAATCTGCTGGCAACCTTGCTGGGCGCGGGCTTGTTGAGCCTCTGGTGGATGACGCTGAATCGATGTCTGAAGCCATTCCTGGCCAGCACCATTGCATGTCTACTGATAGTCGGGCTGGCTGCCACGGCATCGCGAACAGGTTTACTCCATGCCATTCTGATTTCAGGCCTGCTGCTGTTTTGGGGGCGTTTGAGTCAACGGAGTTGGGTGGTTGTGCTCTCTGGCCTTGCCCTCTATGCGGTGGCTACTTTGTTGCTTCCATGGCTGCAACAAACACTGGGTATTGCCTCGGGCCGGGATCTGATCAGTCGGTTTGCTGAAACCTCCGCCTGCTCCAGTCGCAAGGTGATTTGGGCCAACGTGCTGCAGTTGATTTCATTGAAGCCGTGGACAGGCTGGGGCTGGGACGGTCTTGCCTATGCGCACTACATCACGCCCTTTAACGGTCTGCGGTTCTGTGAAAAGTTGTCCAATGCACACAACCTGCCACTGCAGCTCGCGGTGAGTGTTGGACTCCCCGTAGCGGTAATGGTGGTATCGCTATTTGTCTTCGCCATGTTCAAACTCAAACCATGGTCGGTCCAAAGCACGTCGGAGCAGTTTGCATGGGGCGTTCTGCTGCTGCTTGGGTTTCACAGCCTTGTGGAATATCCACTGTGGTTCGGAGTTCCTCAAGGCATGGCTGCCTGTGCTGTCTGGCTGGTTTGGAGAAGTCGTCATCCCGAGTTGGCGGGCGCAGCTGCGACGCCTACAGCGGCAATGTCACTTCCCGCCAAAGGCGCGGTGGCGGCGTTTGTGCTGGTTGGTCTGTTGTACGTAGCCTGGGATTACTTCAGAGTGACTCAACTGTTCACTCCAAGCATCGATCGACATCAGAACTACCGGTCAGACACGCTCGACAAAGCTCGAAAAACGTGGCTGTTTCAGTCTTACGTTCTCTATGCCGTTGTGAATACGACCACAGTCGACACGCGCAATGCCGGCATGGTGCTCGACGCGGCGCTTGAAACACTTAAGGACTTTCCCGATCCTGAAATCATTATTAAGGTGATTGAAGCAGCTAGGATGACCGGAGATACAGCGCTTGTTGAGCTGCACTCTGAGCGCTTCAAGGCTTCATGGCCAAAAGCGTTTGCAGCCTGGGCTTCTGAATGAGCGAGGGTGGACGATTGTTCAGAGCCCCAACTTTTCTGAGCAACTACTTCTCGGAGTCCGCTGCAAACCGCCCACTCTTCCCCCCCATCTTCTCCATCAACCGCACCCCCCCAATCACCATCCCCCGGTCCACCGCCTTGCACATGTCATAAATCGTGAGCAAGGCAACAGAAACGGCGGACAAAGCTTCCATTTCCACGCCGGTCTGGCCAGTGCACTCAGCGGTGGCGCGGCAGAGCACGCTGTGGGTGTCGGGCTCGATCTCGAAGTCCACCGCCACACGGGTCAGTGCGATCGGGTGGCACAGCGGGATCAGGTCGCTGGTTTTTTTGGCTGCTTGAATACCGGCGATGCGGGCGATGCCGAGCACGTCGCCCTTTTTGGCGTTGCCTGCCTGAATCAGCGCCAGGGTCTCGGGCAGCATGGTGATGCGGCCTTCTGTCACAGCCACGCGCCGTGTGTTGGCCTTGTCGCCCACGTCAACCATGTGGGCCTGGCCTTGGGCGTCAAAGTGGGTGAGTGGGTTGGCAGCGTCTGCGGGGGGCGGGTTTGTAACGGGCATCGGGTGTGATTTGCTGAGGCTTGACTGAACCGTAACGGCTTGGCGGCATCATACGGCGATGCCTTTCCCACCTCTGCCTGCGTTGTTGAAGACTTCACCCCCTGTGCGCCGACCCGTGCTGTGGGCCTGCGGGCTGGTGGTGGCAGCCTCGGTGCTGTTGCCGATCTCGCTGTCCAACGCCCAGGTGGTGTCCGATCCCGGTAACACGTCGGCGCTGCCCAGCCTGGGTGGCGCCGAAGGCATCTCCATCTCGGCGGAGCGCCGGCTGGGCGACCGCATCGCGCGCTCCATCTACCGGGACCCTGACTACCTCGACGATCCCCTGCTGGTCGACTATCTGCAGTCGCTTTGGCAGCCGCTGCTGGGCGCAGCGCGTGCGCGGGGTGATGTGCCACCCGAACTGGCCGAGCGCATGGCCTGGGAATTGATGATTTCGCGGGAGCGCACGGTCAACGCGTTTGCCTTGCCGGGTGGCTACCTGGGCGTGAACCTGGGCTTGCTCGCGGTGACCGAACGGCCCGAAGAAGTGGCTTCGGTGCTGGCGCACGAGCTCAGCCATGTGTCACAGCGGCACATTGCGCGGTTGATGTCGCGCGAGGAGCGCATGGCGCCTTGGATGATGGGCGCGATGATTCTCGGCGCGCTGGCGGCCGGGTCGAACGCGCAGGTGGCCAGCGCCGCCATCGCCGGCAGCACGGCGGCTGTTGCCCAGAACCAGCTGAACTTCTCGCGCGACATGGAGCGCGAGGCCGATCGCGTGGGCTTTGGTGTGCTCTCGGGCGCGGGGTTTGATGCCCAGGGATTCGTGAGCATGTTCGACAAGTTGCAACAGGCCTCGCGCCTGAACGACGACGGTGCGTTTCCCTACCTTCGCAGCCACCCGCTGAGTGGTGAGCGCATTGCCGACATGCGCGCCCGGCTGCCGCAGGGCCCGGTGGCGACGGGTGCGGCAGCGGCTGTCAATTCGGCTCCTGCCACAGCGCAGACACCGTCAGCGCTGAACCTGGACCTGCCCGGCGTCAGGTCAGGCGATGCGGGTTCAAGCACAGCCATCGGGCGACAAGGCCCGAGCGTGGAAGTGCACACACTCATGTCGTCGCGCGCCAGGGTCCTGGCTGAAAACGGGCCCGATCGCATGCGCAGCTGGCTGCAGGTGGGTCAGGGCCCCAACGCCAAACCGGGTGAACGCTACGCAGCTGCGCTGTCAGCGCTGCGGCTGGGCCAACGCGACAAGGCTTTGGAGTTGGCGCAGAAGCTGCGCGACACGGTGGCCCCCGACGCCCGCTTTGCGGCCGACGCCTTGATGCTGGAATTGCTGCTCTCGCCTTCCACCAGCCCGGCCACACCCGCGCAGACCGCCTTGCTGGCCGAGCTGCGCGACCGCTCACTGGCGGGCGCTTCACGTGCCGCCGTCGTGCTCGGTGCGCAAGCGGCGATTGCCTCAGGCCAGCCGCAGCGCGCGGTCAGCCGTTTGCAAAGCTGGGTGGTGTTGCAGCCGCGCGATGCGCTGGCCTGGCAGACCCTGGCCCGGGCTTACCAGGTTCAGGGTCAGTCGTTGCGGGCTGTGCGGGCTGAGGCCGAGGCGCGTGCTGCGCACCTCGACTATTCGGGTGCGGTGGACCGTTTCCGGGCTGCACAATCCTTGCCCGTGGCCGAGCGCAGCGCCGATTCGATGGAGATGGCCATCGTCGACAGCCGCCGGCGGGATGTGGAGGTTCTGCTGCGCGAGAGCGTGAAGGAAGAGGCTGACAGCAAACGTTGAGCGCCGTCAGCGACCCGCTCAGAGAACCGCTTTGACCGCCGCGTCCACCACCAGCATGAGTGCCGAGTAAATCAGCGAGCCCAGCATGGCGGCCCAGAAGCCGTTGACGCCAAAGCCGTCCATGAGGCTGGCGGCCGCCCAGAACAACAAGGCGTTGATCACGAACAGGAACAGGCCCAGCGTGATCACCGTCACCGGCAGCGTGAGGATCACCAGCACCGGGCGCAACACCACGTTGAACAGACCGATCACCGCCGCCGCAATGAGCGCAGCGGTGAAGCTCTGGATCTGCACGCCGGGGTACAGGTAGGCCACCAGCAGCAAGGCGCAGGCTGCCAGCAGCCATTTGAGGATGAGTTTCATCGGCTCAGCGTGCTCCTGGGTGCTTCAAGGGTCTTCAGTGCGCAGGAGCGGCTTTGTCCTGGCGCGACGCCACAAACTTGCCGATCGCCAGCACGAGCAGGGCGCCAGCAACCGAAGCGCCGTACTTGATGGTGTCGTTTTGCGGCAGCTTGAGCATCCACTGCCACTTGTCCGGGTTGGCCAGCACCGGGTCGGACACCAGCATGCCGCCAGCAATCCAGCCCAGCAGCATGCCGCCGGCCGTGATGATGAGCGGGAAGCGGGCCATCAGCTTGATGACCAACTGGCTGCCCCAGACGATGATCGGGATGGAGATCAGGAGTCCCAGCACCACCAGCAGCATCTGGTGGTCGCCTGCGTTTTGCGCGGCACCGGCGATGGCGATCACGTTGTCCACGCTCATCACCAGGTCGGCCACGATGATGGTCTTGATGGCGGCCAGCAGCTTGTCGCTGGTGGCCACGTCGCCGTGGCCGTCCTCGTCAGGCGCAATCAGCTTGATGCCGATCCACACCAGCAGCAGCGCGCCCACGAACTTGAGCCACGGCAAGGCGAGCAGCGTCATCGCGAAGAAGATCAGGATCACGCGCAGGACGATGGCGCCAGCAGTGCCCCAGATGATGCCTTTGGTGCGCTGCGCCGGGGGCAGCTTGCGGCAGGCCAGCGCAATGACCACCGCGTTGTCGCCTCCGAGCAGGATGTCGATCATGATGATCTGCCCGAGGGCGATCCAGAAGGAGGGCGCAGTCAGGAAATCCATAAATTCCTCGTTGTCGTTTGTTCAAGTGCAGACGGTTGCATCAGGCCCGTCCTGAGCGCTGTGTGAAGCGCCGCGCGATTTGCAGCATGCGTCGCCGCCCTCCGGGGAAGCCCAAGATTGTACGGGCCGGGGGTATTTGCCACCGTACGCAGTTCCCACAGCATTGCACATGCGATTGACCGTGCGGGCTCGTGGACGTCGTGGAGCTGGCTATCATCCGGCCTCTTTCAATGAACCCCGACATGGCCAGCATTCACATCACCGACATCGAAGCTGCCATCAATTTCTGGCGCGAGCGTGCGCCCTCGCCCGACGGTGTGGCCTTGCCCAAACCCACCCGCGCACTGGCCGAGGTGTACGCCCTGCTGGTGTTCTTCCACGAAACCGAAGCCGACGAGGCCACCCTGCCCGCTGCCGCGCGCGAAGCCTGGTTGGCCTGGTACGACACCACGCCCGACACACCGTGCATCGCAATCTGCTCCACCAGCCAGGGCGACGAGGTGTGCAAGGGATGCGGCCGCACCTTTGACGAAGTGCAGCGCTGGACCGAGATGTCGCCCGGTGAGAAACGCGCCAGCTGGCGGCGCATCACCATCGAAGACGACGCCTGGCGCTTCAACCGCTACGCGGAGCGGGCCCGTTGAAGTCTCAGACCCGGCGAGCGAGTTCAGCGGCCTTGCCGGTGTAACTGCCGGGGGTCATGGCCAGCAAACGCGCTTTCTCCGAGTCGGGAATCTCAAGGCTTTGAATGAGCCCGTGCAAGGCCTCGGCGGTCACGGTCTTGCCGCGGGTGACTTCCTTGAGCTTTTCGTAAGCGCCCGGCACGCCGTAGCGGCGCATCACCGTCTGGATGGGTTCGGCCAGCACTTCCCAGGCGTTGTCGAGGTCGTCGGCCAGCGCTTCTTCGTTGAGCTCCAGCTTGCCCAGACCCACGCCCATGGAGTGGTAGGCCAGCACCGCGTAGCCCAGGGCCACGCCCATGTTGCGCAGCACGGTGGAGTCGGTCAGGTCGCGCTGCCAGCGGCTGATGGGCAGCTTCTCGCTGAGGTGGCGCAAGAGCGCGTTGGACAGGCCCAGGTTGCCTTCGGCGTTCTCGAAGTCGATCGGGTTGACCTTGTGCGGCATGGTCGACGAACCGATTTCGCCGGCCTTCAAGCGCTGCTTGAAGTAACCCAGGCTCACATAGCCCCAGATGTCGCGCGAGAGGTCGATCAGGATGGTGTTGGTTCGCGCGATCGCATCGAACAGCTCGGCCATGTAGTCGTGCGGCTCGATCTGGATGCTGTAGGGCTGGAAGGTCAGGCCCAGGCCGAGCGGCTCGGGCAGTTCGATCACGTTGCGGCTGAAAGCCTCCCAGTCGAATTCGGGCCAGGCGCTCAGGTGGGCGTTGTAGTTGCCCACCGCGCCGTTCATTTTGCCCAGCAGTTTCACGCCAGCAATCTTGTCGCGCGCGGCGGCCAGGCGCACCACCACGTTGGCGATTTCCTTGCCCACGGTGGTGGGGCTGGCGGTCTGGCCGTGCGTGCGGCTGAGCATGGGCACGGCGGCAAACGCGTGGGCCATCTCGCGCAGCTTGGTGATCACTGCGTCCAGCGACGGCAGCAGCACAGCGTCGCGGCCGCCCTTGAGTTGCAGCGCGTGGCTGGTGTTGTTGATGTCTTCGCTGGTGCAGGCGAAATGCACGAACTCGGCGGCCTTCTCCAGTTCGGGTCGCGCTTCGAAGCGCGACTTGATCCAGTACTCCACCGCCTTCACGTCGTGGTTGGTGATCTTCTCGATGTCCTTGATGGCCTGGCCGTCGGCCTCGCTGAAGTTCTTCACCAGGCCCATGAGGTAGGTGCGTGCGCCGGGCGACAGCGGCTTGAACTCGGCCAGGCCGGCATCGGACAGTGCAATGAACCAGGCAATCTCCACCTGCACGCGGCGGTGCATGTAGCCCAGTTCGCTCATGAACGGGCGCAGCTGACCCAGGCGTCCGGCGTAACGGCCGTCCAGGGGGGACAGGGCGGAAATGGGCGACAGGGCCGCAGAAGAGATGGCCGAAGGCGGTGTGGGGGCTGAGGCGGAAGAGGTGGTGGGGCGCATCTGGCGATTGTAGGAGGCAGGGCTTTCCATGGGCCCTGTCAGTCGGACTGGAGGCCGGGCTGGCTAAAATCGCCTTCCCACGGGCAACCGTCTTCACCCATTCGTCCTTCATGAAACTCATCGGCGCCATCACCAGCCCCTACGTCCGCAAAGTGCGCGTCGTCATGGCCGAGAAAAAGCTGGACTACCACTTCATCCTCGAAGACGTCTGGTCGGCCGACACGCAGATCACCACGTCCAACCCGCTGGGCAAGGTGCCCTGCCTGGTCATGGAAGGTGGCGAAGCGGTGTTTGATTCGCGCGTGATCGTCGAATACCTGGACACGCTCTCCCCGGTGGGCAAGCTGATCCCGTCGCAAGGCCGCGAGCGCGCCGAGGTGAAAACCTGGGAGGCGCTGGCCGACGGTGTGATTGATGCCGCCATCCTTGCCCGTCTGGAGTCCACCTGGGCGGGCCGCACCGACCAGCAGCGCAGCGCCGCGTGGATCGATCGCCAGTTGGCCAAGATCGAAGCCAGCCTGAAAAGCATGAGCCAGGGTCTGGGCGACAAGCCCTTTTGTTCGGGCATCCATTTCAGCCTGTCGGATGTGGCGGTGGGCTGCGCGCTGGGCTACCTGGACTTCCGCTTCCCGGTGATCGACTGGCGCACGCCGTACCCGAACCTCGCGCGGCTGAGCGAAAAACTCAATCAGCGACCGAGCTTCATCGACACCAAACCTGATTGACCAGACCAGACCAGACCAGACCGTTCGGGCTGAGCCGGTCGAAGCCTTGCTGACCAACTGCGCGCGAACCCTTCGACAAGCTCAGGGTGAACGGTGTCATGCGTTGGCGCGCCGTTTGAGCCAACGCATGAGGCTACCCACCGCGGGCAGTTTTTCATACAGCTCTTCCGCCGCGTCCCAGTAGTCGCGGTGGTCCTTGATCAAGCTGTCTTCGGTCAGCACCAGGTGCGAGCCGCCGCGCACCACCTGCTCGGTGGTGGTGTCGAAGCGTTTGAAACGAAAGCGGAACTCCCACACCAGAAAACACTGCGTGCCGTCCACGATGCGGCTGGTGACCACGAAGCGTGGCCCGTGCAGGCTCTCGAACATGTGGGCAAAGACCTGCTGGATCGCGGGAATGCCGTGCACCTCGTTGAACGGGTCCTTGAAGCGCGCATCCGCCGTGTAGAACTCGCCAATGCGAGCCACCGACTGCGGTGAGATCGTTTCGAAGTATGCGCAGAGGCGGTCTACGGCCGCGCGGGTGTCGTCGCTCACAGGCCGGTGGCGCGGCGCACCGCCGGGAAGTAGGCGCGGTAGGGCAGCAGGCGCAGGAGCTTCATCCAGCGCGTGAAGCGTTTGGGGTAATGCACTTCAAACACGCCACGGCCCCAGTCTTCGATCATGGCTTGCGCGGCTTGCGCCGGCGTGATGAGCGCGGGCATGGTGAAGTCGTTTTGCGCCGTCAGCGGCGTCTGCACAAAGCCCGGGTGCACCACGCTCACGCCCACGCCCAGCGGCCCCAGATCGAGGTAGAGGTTCTCAGCCAGGTTGGTGAGCGCGGCTTTGGTCGGGCCGTAGGCCAGGCTCTTGGGCAGGCCTCGAAAACCCGCCACGCTGCTGATGAGGCTGATGTGGCCTTTTCCGCGCGCGCTCATGGCGGGCACCAACGCGTCGAGCACATGCAGCGCACCGACGTAGTTGATGTCCAGGTGGCGCTTGAGGTCGGCCATGTCCATGTCGGTGGCGCGCATCTCGCAGTAGTGGCCGGCGCAGTACACCACCAGATCCAGCGGACCCTGCGCCAGGATTTCGCGCGTGGTGGCGGTCACGGCGTCGGCGTCGGTCACGTCCAGCGGCCAGGCCTGTGCAGTCACACCGTGCTGCGGTGGGTGGTTCAGCACGAAGCGGTCGAGTGCTTCGCGGCTGCGGGCGGACACCAGCACCTGCGCACCCCGTGCATGCAATGCCGAAGCAGTGGCCTCACCAATGCCGCTGGACGCGCCCACCAGCCACACGCGCAGGCCGCGCCAGTCGGTGATGGGTGGGTTCATGGGCTTGAACAGCGAGAAGCCGCGCGGCGCAGCGGCAACAGGCGCCACTTGCGTCGGCGCTTCCACGAAGGCGTGCGGCGTGCTCATGGTGCGCGCTTCACGAACGACAGCGTGACCTCACCGAGGCGCACGCCGAACTTGCTCATTTCCGCCTTGTTGAGCATCACGCGCTGGTCCATCAGGTACATCCAGTCGTCGAACTGGACCTCGTAGGTTTTGCCGTCCACCGGCAGCAGCAGCGTGTAGCCCCAGCGGAAGGCGTTGCCCTTCTGTTCTCCTTGCGCGGTGCCCACCACGTCGTCGGCGGTGCCGCTGAACTGGCCGTTGCCCAGGTGCTTCATGCGCCAGATGCGTTTGCCGGTGGTGCCGTCGCTGTAGTTGAAGGTTTCGTCCAGCACGCCGTTGTCGCCGTTCCAGGTGCAGACCATCACCACGGTGAAGCGCTTGACCACCGCGCCCGAGCGGTCGGTGAAGACACCGTAGGCGTCCAGCGTGCCATTGAAATAGCTGCGCAGGTCGAGCACCGGCTTCTCGGCGGCGTATTGACCCACCTGAGGGCCGGCGCAACCCGCGAGGGCTGCGGCGGAGGTGATGCCTGCGGCGAGCAGGAGTCGTCTTTGCATGGTGTGGTCTCAGGAAGGGAGGGAGGTTTGGGGGACGAGGCCGGCGCGTTGTTCGGGCCGGATCACGAGCGCATAGAGCGCGCCGCCGGCCAGCAGTTTGAGCACGCAGGGCAGCAGACAGTAGGCGAAGGTGAGTGTCTGCAGCGCGGCCGGATCGCGAGCGCCGGGCTCGTAACCGAACAGCGCGAGCAGCGGCAAGGCGAGACCAGCGGCCAGCGCCAGGTTGAGCTTGGTGGCAAAGCTCCACCAGCCGAAGTAAGCGCCTTCGCGCTGGCCACGTTCACCCAGCTGGCCAATGAGGCCCGCGAGCATGGCGCTGGGCAAGGTGAGGTCGGTGCCCAGGGCGATGCCCGAGAGCGCGCAGACGATGAGGAAGGGCACCACGTCGCCCGCGCCCAGGGTGGCGGCCCAGATGAACACCACCACGGCCAGCGCCATGCCCACCAGCCAGGTGCGCGCGAGACCGATGCGAGCGACCAGCCGCACCCACAGCGGGATGGACAACGCTGCGCACAGGAAATAGGTGGCGAGAAACGCGGGCTCCACCGAGGGGGAAGCCTGCAGCCTGTCCTGCACGAAGAAGAGCACCAGCGTGGCGGGCACTGCGCTGGCGGTGCCGTTGATCACGAACACGGCGAGCAGGCGCAGAAACGCAGGCTGGCGAAGGGGCGACGGGCCGAGGCGCATGGCTGGCCCGGCGGTTTTGAGCGCAATCGGTGTGGCCGAACGGCTCCAGGCCCACCAGCCCAGCGTGAGCAACACGGCGAAGGTGGACACGGTCGCTCCAAGGCCCAGTGTGGCCGGCAGCACTGCGGCAATCAACACCCCCAGCAAAGACAGGCCTTCGCGCCACGCCACCACGCGGCTGCGCTGCGCTTCGTTGCCACCCAGGCGCGCGCCCCACGACTGGTGCGCCACCGACACCACGCTGTATGCGGTGTAAGTCACTGCCATCAGCAGCCCGGCCCAGGCCAGCAAGACCGTGGTACCTGCTTCGCGCACCGACGCGGGCGGAAACAGCAGACCCCACAGGCCAAGAGCGAGCACCACGGCAGACACGGCCGAAGCACCCAACACGGCCGCGATCGAACGCGCGAACAGCCGGTCGCACCAGCGGCCAATGATGGGGTCGAGCACCGCGTCCACCAGCCGTGCGGCCAGCAACACCAGACCCAACAAAGCCAGCGGCGCGCCGAACTCGCGGGCGTAGTGGTTGGGCAAGATCACATACAGCGGCAGCGCCACAAATGCCAGCGGCAGGCCGAGCAAACCGTAGCTCAGGCCACGGCGCCAGGCGCCTGCCCCAATGAACTGGCTGGCCGGATCGAGCGGCGCGGCCGCAGCGGTGTTCATGGCGTGCGCGCCGTGCCGGTGATGCCCTGCACCAGGGTCTCGCGCATGCGTGGCTGCGAGGTCCTTGGCGAGAGCCAGATGCCGAAGAACAGGCGCGAGAAGGCGTCGTCCGCCACTTCGCCGAGCAGCTTGTCGTTCAAATAGAAACGCGCGCCGCTGCCAGGCACATGCACGCCGGTGATGCGGTCGCCGCGCTTCACGTCGGGAAACAGGCCACTCATGGCCTGCGTCCAGCGCGTGGCCTGGGCCGGCTCGATGGTGGCCAGGCCCTTCATCTCATCGATGGATCGCTCGGCGATGTCAGCGCCCTTGAAGTCGCGCAGGTAGGCCAGCTCCAGACCAAAGCGCTGGCTTTCGAAGCGGCCGATGTCGAAGCCTGGACGCGCCCACAGGCTGGCGTCGTACACGTCGAAGCCCCAGTAGCGCAAGCGCGCTTTGCCCACCGCGGTCTTGTCCTGCAACGCGGCGCTGAGCGTGGGCTCGGGCGCCTGCGCAAACGCGGGCGCGCCGGTCAGGGCGCTGAGGGCCAGTGCGAAGGAGATGACGGCACGCTTCATGGTGGGGCTCTCAAAGCGGCTTGCGCAATGTGTACTGGACCACGTCCGTGCTCCCCTGCTCGAACGCGGCCTCGCAGTAGGCCAGGTAGAACTCCCAGATGCGCAGGAATCGCTGGTCGAAGCCGAGCTGCAACACCCGTTCCTGCTCGTGCAGGAACCGTTCGCGCCAGATGGCCAGCGTGCGGGCGTAGTCCAGGCCAAAGGCGAATTCGTCCACCACCTCCAGGCCCGCCTTGGCGGCCTGTGCACGGAACTCGCTCGGGCAGGGCAGGCAGCCGCCGGGGAACACGTATTGCTGGATGAAGTCGGTGCCCTTGATGTAGCGCTCGAAGTGTTCGTCGTCGATCACGATGCTCTGCACGCAGGCTTTGCCACCGGGTTTGAGCAGGCGCGAGACGGTCTGGAAGTAGGTCGGCCAGTACGCACGGCCCACGGCTTCGACCATCTCGATCGAGCAGATCGCGTCGAAGGGCGCGTCGTTGATGTCGCGGTAATCCTGCAGGCGAAGATCTGCGCGGTCCTCGCGGCCGATGCGCTGCATGCGTGCATTGGCAAACTCGAGCTGCTCGGTGGACAGCGTGACGCCGGTGACGTGGGCGTCGAACTCCGTGGTGGCTTTCTCGGCCAGCGCGCCCCAGCCGCAGCCGATCTCCAGCACGCGGTCGCCCGGCTTCACGTCCGTCATGCGCAGTGCGCGGCGCACTTTGGCGTGTTGGGCCGACTCCATGGACTGGTCGGGGCTTTCAAACCAGGCCGACGAGTAGTTCATGGTGTCGTCGAGCCACAGGCCGTAGAACGCGTTGCCCAGGTCGTAGTGCGCGTGGATGTTCTTGCGGCTGTTGGTCTTGCTGTTGCGGTTGAGCAGGTGCTTGATGCGGTAGGCAAATCGCCCGAGCCACGAGCCGTAGATCACGTCTTCCACCTCGCGGCGGTTGGCCACCATCAGTGAGAGCAGCGCGGGCAGGTTCGACGTCGTCCAGTCGCCGGCAATGTAGGTCTCGGCAAAGCCGATGTCGCCCGACTTGAGCGAGGCCGAGCACACGTTCCAGTTGTTGAGCTTCATGCTCGCGTGAGGTCCGTCGACCTGGCCGAAGCGCTGCACCGAGCCGTCGGGCAGTTGCAGCGTGAGGCTGCCGTGCACCAGGCGTTGCAGCAGTTGCAACGTGGTGCGGGCGGAGGCGGGCGCGTTGCGTGGCAGCGAGAAGCCGGCGGGGCTGGTGGAGGCGGTGGAGCTGTTCATGGGTGGCTGTGTTCGGCGTTCACGGGGGTCGCGGGCAGGGAGGCGGCGGTGACGAAATCGCCCGGTGCGGGCGGCTGGCGGAAAAAGGGTGCGCGTTTGATCCACAGGCGCACAGCCTGCCAGTGGATGCGCGCCATGACGCCGAAGGTCATGGCGGGGTAGGTCCACAGAGCGCGGCGCAGGCTGCGCGCGTTCAGCGGCTGCAACTCACCGCTCACGCTGGTGTTGAGCAGGGGCTCCACGTCTGTGCAGCTGCCGAGGTCATCGAAGTAGTCGATGCGCGCTACGGTACGTGGCGTGGCACCCTCGGCGCGCATGAAGACAAAGCGGTAGCGCCCACGCACCGGACAAAACGGCGACACGTGGAACACCTTGGAAGCCTCACAGGGCTGGCCGTAATACGGCGCATCGAGCAAATAGCAGTGGCGCTCTCCAAAGGTGTTGTTCACCTCGGCCAGCACCGCGCGCAGCGTGCCGTCCAGCCGGTGGCAGTACCAGAAACTCACCGGCTTGAAGGTGTAGCCCAGCACCCGCGGGTAGGTGTGCAGCCACACCTCGCCTTGCGCGTCATCGATGCCGTGTTGCAGCAGCAGTTCGTCAAGCCACTGGAGACTGTCGGCGCGGCCATCGCCGTGGTCGGCGTCGTTGAAGCTCAGGGCTGCGCGGCGGTTGCGCGCGAGCGCGCCGGGACCGTGCTGGCGCAGGCTGCGCATGGGCAGCATCAGGAAATAGGTGGGGTAGGCGAATGCGTTGCGCTGCGGGCGGTGGCGCGTGTGGCGCACCTGGCCAAACCCGATCTGCGCCACCGAGGGGGAGCTCACGCAAACACCCCGGGCAAGGCGGCTCGCCGGGCGTCGGCGCGCTGCATCATGGGCACAAGCTGGTGTGCATCGATCAGCGATCGAGCTGCGTGCAGCCCCGACTTCAGGCCGTCTTCGTGGAAGCCGTAGCCGGTCCAGGCGCCGGCAAAGTACGTGTTGAGCTGGCCCTGCATGGCCGGCACACGGGCTTGCGCGCGAATGGCTGTGAGGTCGAACACCGGGTGGTCGTATTCGTACTCGCCCACCACGTGCTTCGGTGCGATCTCGCGTTGCGGGTTGAGCGACACCACCACCGGCTGCGCCACCGGCAGCGGCTGCAGGCGGTTGAGCAGGTAGTGCAGGCAAACCTGGGCCGATTCCACGCCCTTGCTCGGGGCGCGTTCGTAGTTCCACGCGGCCCAGGCCAGTTCGTTCTTCGGCAGCACCGAAGCGTCGGTGTGCAGCACAGCGCGGTTGGGCTGGTAGCGGATGGCGCCGAGCACCTCGCGCTCATGGGCCGACGCTTCGCCACCCAGCAGACGCACGGCCTGGTCGCTGTGGCAGGCCAGCACGATGGCATCGAACCGCTCCACCTGGCCTTCGGTGACCACGCGCACGCCCTGGCTGTCGCGCAGCACCTGCTGCACGGGGGTGTTCAGGCGCTTGTCGGCGATGTTGTCGGTGATCTTCTGCACGTACTGGCGCGCGCCGCCGTCCACCGTGTACCACTGCGGGCGGTTGGTCACCTGAATCAGGCCGTGGTTGTGGCAGAAGCGGACCATGGTGGCCACCGGGAACGCCAGCATCTGGTCGGTCGGGCAGCTCCAGATGCAACCCATCATGGGCAGGAAGTACCAGTCGCGAAATTCGTCCGAGAAGCCCTGGGCCTTCAGAAACTCACCCAGCGGTTGCAGCAGCGGGCTGTTGTCGCGCAGGTCTTCGCCCTGCTCGGCCAGTTTCGTCGTGATGCGGTTGAAGCGCACGATGTCGGCCAGCATGCGCAGGAAGCGCGGGTTGAACAGGTTGCGGCGCTGCGCAAACACGGTGGAGAGATTGCAGCCGCTCCACTCCAGCGGCCCGCCCCCGGGCGCGGCACCCGGCGCCTGCACCGAGAACGACATGTCGGACTTGGCAATCGGCACGCCCAGCTGCTCAAACAGCGCGAGCAGGTTGGGGTAGGTGCGTTCGTTGAGCACCAGGAAGCCGGTGTCCACGCCGAAGGTGGTGGGCATGCCTTGCGCGTTGGGCAAGGTCATGTCGACCGTGTGCGTGTGGCCGCCGAAGTAGTCGCCCGCTTCAAACAGCGTGATGTCGGCCAGGCCCAGCAGCGTGTGAGCCGCCGCCAGGCCCGAGATGCCGGAGCCGACGATGGCCACGCGGAGTGGACGGTTGGCGGTGCGGGCCGGGGTGTGGGGGAGGTCCGTGAACATCATCAGACCTCAGTGGGAGCCAGCTGTGCTGGTGGGGATACAAAAGCCTGCGAAGCGCCCCGAAACGAACAAGGGAGGGAGGGAGGAGGAGGAGAAGCGCCTCGGGATTCCAGCCCGGTCACGGGGACCGGACAGGCTTCGCAGTGCAAAAAGAAATTCGGTTGCCGGTGGCGGTACCGGCATGCCCACTGAGAGAAAAACACGCTCGAAAAAGTTCCGGACAAATGCGCGGAGGCGGTGGTTCCGGTCGGGCGTGAGGGCGTGCATGACTTGGGTTGTGGTCAAAATAGACTGGACAGTTTTATTGTGACTGATCAGTCACGATTTGGTCGACAGGAATCGCTCGATATCCCTGACCAATGAGGGGTTTTTCGGATCGAGCGTGCTCGGGTAGCTGCGCACGGTCTGCCCGTCACGGGCGATCAGGTACTTGTGAAAGTTCCACTGCGGTGTCTCGCCGGTCTTTTGCGCCAGCTGTTTGTACAGCGGGTTGGCCTCGCGCCCGACCACGCTCGTTTTGCTGAACATGGGGAATTTCACGCCGAACGTGTTCTCGCAAAAATCGGCAATGGCCTGGTTGTTGCCCGGTTCCTGGCGGCCGAAATCGTTGGCCGGGAACCCCAGCACCACCAACCCCTGCGATTTGTACTTGGCGTACAGAGCCTCCAGACCTTCGTACTGGCTGGTGAAGCCGCAGAAGCTGGCGGTGTTCACCACCAGCACGACCTGGCCGCTGTACTGGCACAGCGGCTGCGGCTTTTCATCCTGCAGACGGTCAAAGCGGTGCTGCAGCAGCGCTGGACAAGCAGTGGCTGCTGCCGTGGCTTTGGGCGTCTGTGCCTGCACGGTCGGGCTCAACAGCGCTGCACCGGCGGCAAGGCAGACCACCGCCAAACGTTGAAATAAACGGGCATTGACGTGGACAAGTGCTGAATTCATGACAAAAACTCCATAATCTGGACAACCATTGGATCATTTGTCCATGACAAGCTCAAGCCCCGAAACCCCTGCCGGTCACACCATTGCCGATGTTGAGCGCGACACCGGCCTGTCCAAAGACACGCTGCGGGTGTGGGAGCGGCGCTATGGTTTTCCCATGCCGGTGCGAGATGCGTTCGGCGAGCGACAGTACAGCAATGAACAACTGATCCGCCTGCGGCACATCCGCCGCCTCATCGACGCCGGACACCGGGCTGGTCGGGTGGTTGCGTTGCCACTGGCCGAACTCGTTGCACTGGATACGCAGCGACAAGCGAGCCGGATTCAACCGGTGGCCATCGCCGGTGAGGTGGCGGACCTGGCCACCGAGTCCTGGCTGCCCATGCTGCGCCGCCAGGACGCGCATGGCCTGCGCCAGGCGATGGCGCGCACGCTGGTGGAGCGCGGCCTGGCCCGCCTGATCACCGAGTGCGTGGTGCCTACCAATGTGCAGGTGGGCCAAGCCTGGCTCGAAGGCCAGCTGGCGGTGTACGAGGAGCACCTGTACACCGAGATCGTGCAGTCGGTGATGCGCCAGGCTCTGGGGCAGCTGACCCAGGCGCGCGAGCCCGCGCCGCCGCGCATCCTCATCACCACGTTGCCAGGCGAGGTGCACAGCCTGGGTCTGCTCATGGCCGAGTGTTTCATGGCGATGGAAGGCTGCCACACCATCCCGCTGGGCGTGCAGACGCCGCTGCCGGACATCGTGGCCGCCACCGCCACCAGCGGCGCCGACATCGTGGCGCTGGGTATCACGGCCGCGCAAAACCCGCGAGAGGTGCGCGTTGCGCTTGAACAGTTGCGTGAGCGCCTGCCGCCGCGTGTGGAAATCTGGGCCGGTGGCCACAGCCCGGCCTTGCTCAAGCCCCAGCGGGGTCGCCTGCCCGGGACCGGCCCGCTCTTCTGGCCCATGGCCCGCTTGCAGGACATTCCGGTGGGCGTGGCCCGCTGGCGCGCGCAGGCCCTGGCAGACGCCGCATGAGCGCTGTGCCGGGCCGTTCCCCAGCAAGCTCGTACCGCAGCACCTGTGCGAAGGCACCCCAGTGAGCGGCTTCAAAGGCAACAAGGCCTCGCTGCCGCAAAAACCCTGTGCCGCCTGCGGGAGACCCATGACCTGGCGCAAGAAATGGGAACGCACCTGGGACCAGGTGAAGTACTGCAGCGACCGTTGCCGTGCGAAATCCGACAAGACGGGCCCATGAACAAACCGCTGTCTCTGCCCCGGCCTTTGCGCCGGTTGGTGCTGGTGCTGGGCGACCAGCTGTGGCTGGGCAATCCGGCCCTGGCCGACTTCGACCCCGCGCAAGACGCGGTGCTCATGATCGAAGCCCCTGGCGAAGCCAGCCACGTGTGGAGCCACAAGGCCCGCATCGCGTTGTTTCTCTCGGCCATGCGGCACTTCCAGCAGGCGCTGTTGCGCAAGGGCTTGCCGCTGCGCTATGTGAACATGGACGACGCTGCGCTGGACCAGCCCGCCACGGCCTCGCTGACCGCGCGCCTGCAACACGTGTTGACCGAACTCCGGCCGCAGACACTGTGGCTGTGCGAGCCGGGTGAGTGGCGCTTGCAGCAGGACATTGAAGCCACGGCCGCCACGGCAGCGGTGCCGCTGCGCACCTTTGACGACACGCATTTCCTCTGCAGCCGCCAGCGCTTTGCGCGGTGGACACAGGGCCGCAAGGAATGGCGCATGGAGTTCTTCTACCGCGAGATGCGCCGCGAGCACGGCGTGCTCCTGGACGGCGGCCAGCCCGTGGGTGGGCAGTGGAACTTCGATGCCGACAACCGCAAGAGCTACCCCAAACAAGGACCGGGGCTGATCACGCCACCCGCGCAGTTCGAGCCCGATGCCATCACGCGCGAGGTGATCGAACTGGTGCAGAAGCGCTTTGCCGACCACCCGGGCGACCTCGGGAGCTTTGCCTGGCCCGTCACCACCGAACAAGCCCGCGAGGCCTTGCGGCATTTTGTCGATCAGCGCCTGGAGATGTTCGGTACTTACCAGGACGCGATGTGGACGAAAACACCGTTCGGCTGGCATTCGCTGTTGTCGGTGGCATTGAACCTGCACCTGATCGACCCGCGCGAGGTGGTGGCCGCAGCCGAAGCCGCGCACCGCGACCGTGGTCTGCCGCTGGCCAGTGTCGAAGGCTTCATCCGCCAGGTGCTGGGCTGGCGCGAGTTCATCCGCGGCGTGTACTGGATGGACATGCCCGGCATGAAGACCGCCAATCACTATGGCCACAAGCGCTCGCTGCCGGCTTGGTACTGGACCGCACAGACGCACATGGCCTGCATGAAGGACGCTGTGGGCCAGACACTCGAACACGGCTACGCCCACCACATCCAGCGCCTCATGCTCACCGGGCAGTTCGCGCTGCTCGCGGAAGTGGACCCGCAGCAGGTGGCCGACTGGTATCTCGCGGTCTACGTGGACGCCATCGAATGGGTGGAATTGCCCAACGTGATCGGCATGGCGCTGTATGCCGACGGCGGGCGCTTCACCAGCAAGCCTTATGTGGCCAGCGGCCAGTATGTCGATCGCATGAGCGACCATTGCAAGGGATGCCGCTACCAGCCCAAGCTGCGCACAGGGCCGCAGGCTTGCCCGGTGACCACGCTCTACTGGAACTTTCTGGACCGCCACGAGACCGAACTGGCAGCCAGCCCCCGCACCGCGCTGATGGTGAAGAACCTTCAGCGCATGGAGCCGGCCGAACGGCAGGCCGTGCGGGACCAGGCCGTATTGACCTTGGCCCGCCTCGGCGATTTGTAAGCGCGATTGCGCTCCCCCCGCATAAAATGCGCCCGTACCGAAAGGCCCTCCATGCTCTATCCCGAACTCTTCAAACAACTCGAATCCGTGCGCTGGGACATGGACAAGGACATCCCTTGGGACCAGTTCGACGCCAGCGCCCTGACCGACGAACAGGCGCAGACGATCAAGATGAACGCCATCACGGAATGGGCCGCGCTGCCGGCCACCGAGATGTTCCTGCGCGACAACCGCGACGACTCCGACTTCTCGGCCTTCATGTCGATCTGGTTCTTTGAAGAGCAGAAACACTCCCTGGTGCTCATGGAGTACCTGCGCCGCTTCCGCCCCGACCTGGTGCCGACCGAGCAGGAACTTCACGACATCCGTTTCGAGTTCGACCCCGCCCCACCGCTGGAAACACTCATGCTGCACTTCTGCGGCGAGATCCGCCTGAATCATTGGTACCGTCGTGCCAGTGAGTGGCATTCGGAGCCGGTCATCAAGAAAATCTACGCCACGCTCAGCCAGGACGAAGCCCGCCACGGCGGCGCCTACCTGCGTTACATGAAGCGCGCGATCGGCAAGTTTGGCGACGATGCGCGTGTGGCGTTTGCCAAGGTGGGTGTGCTCATGGCGAGTGCCCGGCGCACCGCGCAGGCCCTGCACCCGACCAACCTGCATGTGAACAAGGACCTGTTCCCCAACGACACCATCCAGAGCCGCTTGCCCAACCCCGAGTGGCTGGAGCACTGGCTGGACAAGCAGATCGACTTCGATGCCGTGTGGGAGAACCGTGTGGTCGAGCGCATCCTGCACAACATGAGCCTGCTCATGGAGCAGAGCTTCAAGACGGTGCAGGAGCTCAACCGCTTCCGCAAGTCGCTGGCACCACCCGCCGTGGTCGCGCCGGCCTGAGTCGGCTGATCAACGAAGGACCCGCCCGCGTGGCGGGTTTTTTGTGGGCGATTCAGTGGCTGGATCTGTTCGCGGTTGCTGGCCACCAGGCGGTCAACAGCCCCAGACATATTCCCCAGCTCACGCCGGCCAGATGCGCGACCTGCACCACAAAAAGTTCGTGCGTACCGTCCCACACCAGGGGCCGTTGCCAGGCTTGCTCCAACGCCACCTTGGAGAGCACCGCCACCGCGAGCAGCACACCCCAGAAGCGGGCGCGCCGGATCGGCAGGCGCTCCAGCGCCAGGTGCACCGCCACCACCAGCGCACCGGCGTGCAGCAGGCCCGAGAGGCCCACCACCTGACGCACATCGGGCCACAGCAACAAGGACAGCTGCACCAGCGGCCACGCCAGCAGCCAGGCCAGCGTGCAACGCCCGTCGGGCCGCACGACCCAGCCGATGGTGAGGTAGGCGCCGAGCACCAGCAGGTTGCCCATCAGGTGGGGTGTGCTCAGGTGAATCCAGGCGCTGGTCCACAAGGTCCATGGGTGCTGTGTCCAGGTGTCGGCGCGCCAGATGAGCGTGTCGACCCAGCGGCCACCCGACCACCAGACCACCGCGCTGACCGCGCTGTGCACGCAGCACAGCGCGAGCCAACTCAGCGGGCGTGTCATGCGCGCTGCGGTGCGCCGGTGTGTGGGCCGAGCACGTGCTGCCACAGGGCACGCACAGCGTCTGCCGAGGTGTGCACCGCCGCAGCGTCCACCTGGGTGGGCGCTTCGTCCAGCCGCGCTTGGTGCTGGATCTGGCGCAGCTCGCGGTAGGCCTGCGCAGCCGCTTCGCCCATGCCGGGTTCGAGCAGGCCCGCGGCCTCGGCGCGGCGCAGCAGGTTGATGTTGCCGGTGTTGGCGCGCAGCTCGGGGTGGGTGCGCGAATGCAGCAGCACCAGGTACTGCATGACGAACTCCACGTCGACCATGCCGCCGGGGCTGTGCTTCACATCGAACACGACGCCGCGCACCGGGTGGGCCAGGCGCACCTTCTCGCGCATGGCCACGATTTCGCGAGCCAGGGAGTCGCCGTCGCGCAGCGCGGTGATCACGTCTTCGCGCACCGCGTCAAAACGCCCGGCCAGCGACACGCCGCCGAGCACGAAGCGCGCGCGCGTCATGGCCTGGTGTTCCCAGGTCCAGGCGGTGTTGCTGCCGCGCTGTTGCTGGTAGTTGGTGTAGGCCTGGAAGCTCGTGACCAGCAGGCCCGAGTTGCCGTTGGGGCGCAGCGCGGTGTCGATCTCGAACAGGTCGCCCTCGCCCGTCTTCACCGTGAGCCAGTTGATCATCTTGCGCACGAAGGCGGCGTAGATCTCACCGGCGTTTTCATGCTCGTCTTCGTACACAAACACGATGTCCAGGTCGCTGCCGTAACCCAGCTCCTTGCCGCCAAGCTTCCCGTAGCCAATGATGGCAAAGGCCGGTTCGTCGCGGTGGCGGTTCTTCAGGCGCGCCCAGCACCAGCGCGCGGTCAGGCGCAGCACCGAGTCGGCCAGGGCCGAGAGGTCGTCGGCCACCTGCTCCACGGTGAGCACCTTCTCCAGATCGCGCGCCAGCGTGCGGAACACCTCGGCGTGGTGGGCGCGGCGCAGCAGGTTGAGCAGGGCCTCTTCGTCGTCTTCGCCGGTGGAGCGCAGTGCGGCGCGTCGCGATTCGAGTTCGGCCTCGAACTGCGCTGCGTCGAAACGGTCTGTGAGCAGTTGCTGACTGGCCAGCTCGTCGATCACGCCCGGGTGTTGCAGCAGGTACCGCGCGGGCCACTTGGCCGCGCCCAGCAGACGCAGCAGACGCTCATGCACTGCTGGGCGCTCCTGCAGCAGGGCCAGGTAGCTGTCGCGGCGCAGCATCGGCTCGATCCAGTCGGCCATGCGCAGGGCGGCCTCTTCGCTCACGCGGCCTTCTTCCAGCCAGGCACCGGTGCGCTGAACCAGCCGAACCAGGCGCAGCCGGCGGTCTTCCTTGAGAGCGAGCACGCGCGGGTGTTCGCGCCACTGCGCGACCTTGGCGGCAAACGCCACCGGCAACTGCGCCAGCACGCCCTGCAGATCGTCGGCCGAGCCGCGCTGGGCGCTACCGTTCTTGCTGCTGCAACCCTTGCCGTGGCAGCCGCCATTGGTAGGGCCGCCGAGCAGGGTGTCGAACTCCTGCGCCACCAGTTCGCGGTGCGCGTCGAGTGTGTGCAGGAACTCGCACACGTTCGCACAACCCATGGTCGCGGCCATCCAGGCCAGGTCGTCGTCGCGCGTGGGCATCACGTGGGTTTGCTGATCGTCCAGGTACTGGATGCGGTGCTCGACCCGGCGCAGGAACAGGTAAGCCTCGGCCAGTGCGTCGGCCGAGGCCTGCGGCATCAGACCGGCGCGGCACAGGCGCGGCAGTGCATCGAGCGTGGGCCGGGTGCGCAGCTCGGGGAACTGCCCGCCACGCACCACCTGCAGCAGCTGCACGGTGAACTCCACCTCGCGGATACCGCCGCGCGAAAGCTTCACATCGTTGGCGCGGCCGGGGTTGCCCGCAGCGCGCTTGGACGCGTGGTCGCGAATCTGGCGGTGCAGCGTGCGCAGCGCTTCGAACACGCCGTAGTCGAGGTAGCGGCGAAAGACAAAGGGCAGCACCGAGCCGCGCAATGCGTTGGCGCCACCGGCGGCCACGCAGGCGGCCGGCGCGATCACACGGCTTTTGAGCCAGGCGAAGCGTTCCCACTCCCGGCCCTGCACCAGAAAATACTCCTCGAGCGCGCCGAGCGACACCGCGCTCGGGCCCGAGTTGCCATTGGGCCGCAGCGCCAGGTCCACACGGAACACATTGCCGTGTTCGGTCGTTTCGCCCACCGTGTTGTAGATGTGTTTGACGGCCTTGCCGAAGTACTCGTGGTTGCTGATGCGGTTGCGGCCCTGGGCGTTGCCTGCGGTCTCGCCGTCGTGGTCGTACACATAGATCAGGTCGATGTCGCTGGACACATTGAGCTCACGCGCACCCAGCTTGCCCATGCCCACCACCCACAGCTGTGCGCGCACGGTCTGGCCCTGCGCGTCGGTGTGCCCGGGTGCGCCAAACAGGTCGTCGAGTTCGACAAAGGCAAGCTCACAGGCAACGTCGAGCGCGATCTCGGCCAGCTCGGTCACGGCCCGTGTGACCGCCTGCAACGGCGCGTCCTGTTCGCAGTCGAGCACCACCAGGCGCTCCAGCACCAGCTGGCGCAACACGCGCAGCGCAGCCGGCCGGGGCAGGCCGCGTTGCACCAGCGTGGCCAGACCGGCGAGCATGGTCTCGCGAACCGGGGTGCCTTCGGGGAGGCAGGCCAGTTCGTCGGGGTAGCGCCGGCGCACACGCTGCACAAAACGGGAATGGTCGGCTCTGCGATCGGCCAGCGACAACCCGGGCGATGCGTTCACATTTGATGACAAAGGGGCAAGGTCCGTGGTGGAAACCGTGAGATGACTGGCCGGCATAATTTGCGGTGGACATGAACCATCAACAAGCGGCTTCCGCTGCCCCCTCTGCACCACATGCAACAGCCTCGAGATCCCTCAAGACGTTTGCCGTGGCAAGTCGTCTGTTGTTGTGGCTGTTGCTGGCGGTCTGGGGTCTCTTTGCGCTGACCTGGGCCGGCTTGAATGGCGCGATTGTGCCCCGAATCGGCGAATGGCGTCCCGAGCTTGAAAGGTGGGCCACCAAGGCAGTCGGGGTACCGGTGCGCATCGGAGACATCCGAGCCGAATCGGGTGCCAGCGGTGCCGGCTTCCTGCCCGCGCTGATGCCCTCCTTCGAGCTGCGCGATGTGCAGCTCATCGATGCGCAAGGCCGCGTGGCACTGCAACTGCCGCTGGTGCGCACGGCGGTCTCTGTGCAGTCGCTGTGGCGCGGTGGCTTTGAGCAGGTGGTGATCGAAGCGCCAGTGCTCGACGTGCGCCGCACTGCGCAGGGCCGTATTGAAGTGGCCGGACTCGACATGTCCGGGCCCAGCCAGGACAGCGCCGCGGCCGACTGGTTTTTTGCCCAGCGCGAATTCGTGATCCGGCGCGGCACCGTGCGCTGGACCGACGACCAGCGCCGTCAACCCACGCTGGCCCTGGGCGACCTCGACTTCGTGAGCCGCAACACCGCGCGCACGCACCACTGGCGCATCGACGCCACGCCCCCGTCCGAGTGGGGTGAGCGCGTGAGCCTGCGCGGCCAGCTGCGCGAGCCGCTGCTCTCGCTCGGCCAGCGCGCGAGCGGCCAGCCGGTCTGGCACGACTGGAGCGGCGAGGTCTTTGCCGATTTCACGCGGGTCGACGTGACCCGCTTGCGGGCCTATGTCGACCTGTCCGATCGCGGTGTGGAGGTGCGCACCGGTGAGGGCGCGCTGCGCGCGTGGGTGCAGGTGGAGCGCGGGCAGGTGGCGGGCGTCACGGCCGACCTGGCGCTTCAAAATGTGGAGGCACAGCTCGGCAAGCGACTGGCCGCGCTGGCGCTGGAGGACGTCCAGGGCCGGCTCGCCGTGCAATGGAATGCCGAGGGCTTCGGCGTGACCACCGAGGACTTGCGGTTTCGCACGCGCGAGGGCGAGACCTGGCCCGGTGGGCGGCTGCAACTCCAGCACGTGGCCCGCAGCGCCAACCGGGCACCCACCGTGGCACTGAGCGCCGAGCAGCTCGATCTGGCGGCGCTGGCAGCCATCGCCGAGCGTGTGCCGCTGCCCGATACCGTGCGCACCTGGTTGCAGCGGTTGCAGCCCGCCGGCCGCATGGACGGCTTCTCGGCCCGCTGGCAAGGCCCCGCAGCGGCGTCGGGTGATGCGGTGGACGGCGCCATCGACTGGACGCAAGGGAGCTACCAGGCGCGCGGCCGCGTGCAAGAGCTCGCGCTGGCGGGTGAACCCAGCGGGAAGATGTCGTTGAGTGGGCGCTTTCCCTTGCCGGGTCGGCCCGGCATCACTGGCGCCACGGTCAACTTCGATCTGGACCAAAGTGGCGGGCGGGCCCGCATTGAAGTGGCCGACGGATCGATCGAGTTGCCCGACATTTTTGAGGAGGCGCGCATTCCGCTGCAGCGGCTGGCGACCGACGCGACGTGGCGCTTGCAGGGCGATCGCATCGAAGCCCAGCTGGACAACCTGAGCATGGCCAACGCCGACGCCGAGGGCACAGCGCAGGTGAAGTGGCACACCAGCGACCCGGCCACCAGCGAATCGAAGTCGCGCTTCCCCGGCGTGATCGACCTCACCGCCCAACTGACACGCGCCGACGGCACCCGGGCGCATCGCTATTTGCCGCTCACCATCAATGCCGAGGCCCGGCGCTACGTGCGCGAGGCCGTGCTCGCTGGCAGCGCCAGCCCGGTGGACTTTCGCATTCAGGGCGACATGCACCACCTGCCCTTCAAGACCGCCGCAGCACCCAGCGTGTTCCGCATTTCTGCGCAGCTCAGCGGAGTCGACTTCGACTACTTGCCGGTCGGCTTCCAGCCGGCCGACGCTGCGCCCTGGCCGGGCCTGCGCGGCTTTTCGGGCCAGCTGGTGCTGGACCACCTGAACTTGAACATCGTCAATGGCGCATCGAGCCTGGCGGGTCTGGGCGGCGTTCGCCTGAGTGAAGGCGTGGTGGAACTCGCCGACCTCGGTGGCAACACACGCCTGACCGTCAAGACCCGGGCGAAAGGCTCGGCCAGCGGCATGCTCGGCTTTGTGCAGGGCTCACCGCTCAAGGTCCTGACGGGTTCTGCCCTCGCACAGACCACGGTGGGGGGCGATGCCGACGTGGGTGTGACGCTCAAGCTGCCGCTGTTCGACCTGAAGACATTCACGGTGGCAGGCACAGTGAAGTTCGAGGGCAACGACCTGAAGCTCCACCCCGCTGCGCCGCTGCTGGCGCGCACGCGCGGCACGCTGGCATTCACCGAACAAGGCTTCGTGGTGCTGGGCGGCAACACGCGTGTGTTCGGCGGCGATCTGAAGTTCGAGGGAGGTCTGCGACCCAACCCGCAGGGCGTGGCGCGCTTGCAGTTCCGTGGCCAGGGTGTGGCCAGTGCCGAGGGCTTGCGCGACGGGGAGTTGGGCGCCGCCTCGCGCCTGTTCCAGAACGCGTCCGGGTCGGCGCCCTACAACGCGCAGCTCGGCTTTCGGGGGGGTGTGCCCGAGCTGCAGGTGGCCAGCCAGCTGCAGGGCATGGCGCTCAACCTGCCCGCACCACTGGGCAAGACAGCCGAGGCCAGCCTGCCCCTGCGCCTGGACACGGCGGTGCTCGGCGTCAACGGCGACCTCGCCACCACCGACCGCGTGTCGCTGGAGCTGGGGTCCGCGCTGGCTCCGCTGGTGTCGCTGCAGTACGAGCGCGACATCACCGGCGCCGTGCCGCGCGTGTTGCGTGGCAGCGTGGCCGTTGGCCTGGACGCTGGCGATGCGGCCCCCATGCCCGCCACTGGCGTGGTGGGCAACCTGCGCTTCGATCGTCTGGACCTCGATGCGTGGTCGCAGCTGGCCAGCCGCGCGGGTGTGCGTGTGCCCACCGCAGCCACGCTGGGCGCGATCGACCAGGACGCCGAACTCGCCTACCTGCCCACCACACTGGCCCTGCGCACCAACCGGCTGACGGTGGAAGGTCGCAACTTCAACCGGGTGGTGGTGGGGGGCTCGCGCGAGGGCACGCAGTGGCGCGCCAACGTGACCGCCGACGAGCTCAACGGCTACGTCGAGGTGCGCCAGGCTGGCCCCAACACCGCCGGCAGCGTGTTCGCCCGGCTCGCCCGCCTGAAGCTGGAGCCCTTGGTGGCCACCGAGGTGGAGCAGCTCCTGAGCCAGCCCACCAGCGTGCCTGCACTGGACATCGCGGTCGAAGACCTGGAAGTCGCCGGGCGGCGCCTGGGCCGGGTGGAGGTGGAGGCGGTCAACCGGGGTGCGCCCACCCGTGCGGGTGAATGGCGTCTCACCAAATTCCGCCTTGCCGTGCCCGAAGCGAGGTTGAGCGCCACCGGCAACTGGGCGCCGCTCTCTGGCGCCACCGGAGCACAACCGGGCGAGCAGCGCCGCACGGCGCTGAGCTTTCGCCTTGATGTGGACGACTCCGGCGCCCTGCTCGCGCGCTTCAACCGCCCAGGCCTGATTCGTGGCGGGAAGGGCCGTATTGAAGGCAGCGTGGGCTGGATCGGCTCGCCGCTGGCGCCCGACTACCCCACGCTTTCGGGGCAGCTGCAGGCCGACTTCGAGCGTGGTCAGTTCCTCAAGGTTGAGCCCGGTGCCGGTCGCCTGCTGGGCGTGCTCAGCCTGCAGGCCCTGCCGCGTCGTCTGGCGCTGGATTTCCGCGACGTGTTCTCCGACGGCTTCGCGTTCGACTTCGTGCGCGGTGATGCGCGCATTGAACAAGGCGTGCTGTTCACCAACAACCTGCAGATGAAGGGTGTGAACGCTGCCGTGCTGATGGAAGGCACGGCCGACCTCGCGCGCGAGCAGCAAGACTTGAAGGTGGTGGTGGTGCCCGAGATCAACGCCGGCACGGCGTCGCTGATCGCCACCGCCATCAACCCGGCCATCGGCCTGGGCAGCTTCCTCGCGCAGTTCCTGCTGCGCCAGCCGCTGCAAAGCGCCGGCACACAGGAATTCCGCGTCAGTGGCAGCTGGGCAGATCCGCAGGTGGCCAAGGTCGACCGCACGCTGCCCGCCCCGCCCGCCCGCGCTCCCGCTGGCGCACTGCAGTAAGCTGACCAGACCAGGCGCCGCGCGCGCGCCACGGCCCACCGAAAGACGCCCATGACATTGCCTCACCCACCCCACGTGCCCGGCCGCATGAAGGTCGCTGCGATCCAGATGGTCTCGGACATCAGCCTGGACAACAACCTCAGCGAGGCCTTGCGCCTGTTGCGCCTGGCCGCCAGCGCGGGCGCCGAGCTCGCGGTGTTGCCCGAGTACTTCTGTTTCATGGGCGCCCGAGACGAAGACAAGCTGTTGCTGGCCGAGACCCCCGGCTTGGGCAAGGTGCAGGACTTCCTCTCGGACTGCGCGCGCGATCTGAAGATGTGGGTCGTGGGCGGCACGATGCCCATGGCCACCGACGACCCGACGCACGCGGCCAATGCCTCGTTGGCCTACAACCCGCGCGGCGAATGCGCCAGCCGCTACGACAAGATCCACCTCTTCCGTTACGACAACGGTCGCGAACGGTATGACGAAGCGGCCGTGTTGCGCGCCGGCGAAACACCCACCGTGTTCGAGTGCCGCGATGCCGGCGGGCAGGCCTGGCGTGTGGGCCAGAGCGTGTGCTACGACCTGCGCTTTGGCGAGCTCTACCGCATGCTCGCGGCCGATGTGCTGCTGGTGCCTTCGGCTTTCACCCACACCACCGGGCAGGCGCACTGGGAGGTGCTGTTGCGCGCCCGTGCCATCGAAAACCAGGCTTTCGTGATTGCCAGTGCCCAGGGCGGTGTGCATGAGAACGGCCGCCGCACCTGGGGCCACACCATGATCATCGACCCCTGGGGCACTGTCATGGCGATGCAGGCCGAAGGCCCGGGTGTGGTGATGGCCGAGCTGGACTTCGAGCAGTTGCGCAGCGTGCGCGAACAGCTGCCCTCGCTGCAACACCGCCGCCTTTGAAGCGCGAAGTTGCTCCAGTGAGCGAGGGCCAGACCACCGAGCGCAGCGACACCGGTTCGCGCCGCTGGGGTCTGTGGGCCACCCTCGTGCTGCTGGTGGTGGCGCTGCTGGTGGTGCTGGTGTTCCTCGCGCGCGAATACGAAGAAGCGCGCGACCAGCAGGCGCTGGAGCAGGAGGCCGCCGCGGTGGTGAGCGACATCCGCAACGAGTTGCTGCGCAACGTGCAGACGCTGCAGTCGCTCAACAGCGTGTCCCCCACCGCCGACAGCTGGAACGCACCCGCCGCCGAGCTGATTGCGCAACACCGCGAGCTGGTGCGTCTGGAGTGGCGCGACACCGCCCAGCGCCTCATCACCCACCGCGACACGCCTTACCTCAGCGACGTCTTCGCGCATCTGAACCGCACGCGCGCCGTGGCCGATGTGAAGCTGGCCTGCGACAACGCCCAGCGCCTCTCGGGCCCGGCCTATTCGTCCAGCTACTTCTGGCCCATGCGCGATGGCCTGGGCATGGAGCTCATGGAGATGTGCATGCCGGTGGTGCGCTCGGGCGTGCCCAACGGGTTTCTGGTGGCCACCTACTCCCTGCCCGGCATGCTGGCCGAGTTCACCCAACCCGACGCCCTGCGCAGCCGGGGGCTGTCGTTCAACGATGCCGATGGCACGCGGCTGGCGCTGCACCGTCTGGTGCCCGGCGCGCGGCGCACCCTGAGCGCCAGCGCCGTGCTGGAGCTGCCGGGGCACACCCTGATCCTGCAGATTCAGAGCCCGCGGTTGGTGGGCGGGCTGTTCCCCAACGTGCTGACCGCCATGATCAGCGCGCTCTCACTGGCCCTGCTGGCCGTGCTGGCCCTGCTGGCGCGCGACACGCGCCTGCGCCAGCGCGCCGAGCTGGGCGTGGCCGACGCGCTCGCGTTTCGCAAGGCCATGGAGGACTCGCTGGTGACCGGCCTGCGTGCACGCGACATGACCGGGCGCATCACCTATGTGAACCCGGCCTTCTGCGACATGGTCGGGCTGAGCGCCGAACAGCTCATCGGCACCGGGCTGCCCGCGCCCTGGTGGCCGCCCGAGCTGGTGGACGAATACCAGCAGCGCCAGCTGGTGCGCCTGGCCGGGCAGACGTTGCCGCGCGAAGGCTACGAGTCGGTGTTCCAGCGCAGCGACGGCACGCGCTTTCCGGTGCTCATCATCGAAGCGCCGCTGATCGACGCCCAGGGCAAACAGACCGGCTTCATGAGCGCCATCCTCGACCTCACCGAGCAGCGCCGCGTGGAAGACCTCAACCGCACATCACAAGAGCGGTTGCAGGCCACCGCCCGCCTGGCCACAGTGGGCGAGATGGCCTCGCTGCTCAGCCATGAACTCAACCAGCCGCTGGCTGCGATCTCCAGCTACGCCAGCGGCGCGATGAACCTGCTGGAACAACCCGCGCAAGCGCTGCCGCAGGCCGACCTCTCGCAGGCCATGAAACGCATCAGCGAACAGGCCGAGCGCGCGGGACGCGTCATCAAGAGCGTGGCCGACTTCGTGCGGCGGCGCGAGCAGGTGCGCGAGGCGGTGAGCCCGCAGGATCTGATCGATGCCATCCAGCCGCTGCTGGTGCTGCAGGCGAAGAAGCAAGGTATCCAGCTGCACATCGGCATCACGCCCGGTTGCCCGGCTGTGCACTGCGACCGCACCATGGTCGAGCAGGTGCTGCTCAACCTGGCGCGCAACGGCATGCAGGCCATGCCGCAGGGCGATCCGGCGCTGGGCCAGGGCGCGCGGGTGCTGCGCATCGCGGTGCACCAGACGCGGCTGCACTCGGGTTTGCGCACCGGCGGTGACATGCAGAAAGAATGGATCACCTTCGAGGTGAGCGACCAGGGCCTGGGGCTGAGCAGCGAGGTGCAGGAAAAACTCTTCACACCCTTTTTCACCACCCGCACCGAGGGCATGGGCCTGGGCCTGAGCCTGTGCCGCACGGTGATCGAACAGCACGGCGGTGCGTTGACCCACGAGCCGAACCAGCCGCGTGGCACTGTGTTCCGTTTCACGCTGCCAGCCCACCTATCATCGCAGTCATGACCCCGCACCTCGACGCCAAGATCTACCTGGTTGATGACGACGCGGGTGTGCGCGAGGCACTCGCCTGGTTGCTGCGCACGCGCCGGCTGGTGAGCGACGGCTACGACAGTGCCGAATCTTTCCTGGCCGACGCCAGCGTTTTGCAGCACGAACCCACAGCGCCTTGCTGCGTGCTGCTGGACGTGCGCATGCCCGGCATGAGCGGGCTGGCGGCGTTTGAACTGCTGCAGGCCCTGCCCTGGCGCGCGTGTTTGCCGGTGATCTTTCTCTCGGGCCATGCCGACGTGGCCACCGCGGTGGATGCCGTCAAACGTGGTGCGTTTGATTTTTGCGAGAAGCCTTTTTCCGACAACGCGCTGGTCGACCGCGTGGAGCGCGCGCTGGAACAATCGGCCCAGGTGCTGGCCCAGCGCCGCGTGCAGCGCGAACTGCAGCAGCGCCTGGCCAGCTTGACCGACCGCGAGCGAGCGGTGATGGACCTGGTGGTCGCCGGCCTGCCCAACAAGCTGGTGGCCGACCAACTCAACATCAGCGTGCGCACGGTGGAAGTCCACCGCTCGCGCGTGTTCGACAAGATGGGCGTGAAGTCGGCCGTGGAGCTGGCCAATGCCCTGCGGCCTTGACAGCCCCGCTTGCTTCAGCGGTCTTCCGGCGTGTCTTTGCCCGAAGGCTGTCCCAGCTTCTGGCGCTCCACCTCATCGGGCAGCTCGCCGCCCTTGCGCCCTGAAAACATGGTCCACCACACGATGAACACCAACAACACCAGCGCGCCGAGCGCTTCAAGCAACAACAAGGTCATGGGTCTTTTCGGTCGGGTTTCCCGGTCGTTCGTGAGGGTGGGAGCGAGCGTGGTGATTGTAGGAAGCCTTGTGTCCTGCGCGGTCAACCCGGTGCAGATTCCCGCACCCGTCACCCGGCCCGGCCCCGCTGTGACCACTGCGCCGGTGGATGCGGGTGCCCTGCCGCCGGCGATCCAGCGCGGCAAGAGCCGGTGGACGCCGGTGCCCTGGAGCGAACTGCCGGGCTGGGGCCAGGACAGCCTGTTTGAGGCCTGGAACGCCTGGGTGCGCGGCTGCGAGCGCCCGGCGCCTGGCCAGGCCAGCCCGTGCGCCGAGTTGCGCCAGCTCGCCATCGGCACCCCCGCCGAGCAGCAAGCCTGGGTGATGCGCCGCTTCCAGCCTTACCGCGTGAGCGAGCCTGACGGCAGCCTGCCCGACGGCCTGCTCACCGGTTACTACGAACCCATCATGGCGGCCAGCCGCGTGCCCACCGCCACACACCGCACGCCACTCTATGCACCACCCGCCGGGCTGCGCAGCGGCCAGCCCTGGTACAGCCGCCAGGAAATCGACACCTTGCCCGCAGCACAGGCCGCGTTGCAAGGCCGCGCGGTGGCCTGGCTGGCAGATCCCATCGACGCGCTGATCCTGCAGATCCAGGGTTCGGGCCGGCTCAACGTGGTGGAGTCCGACGGCCGCGCGCGCCAGGTTCGCGTGGCGTTCGCCGCGCACAACGGCCAGCCCTACCAGAGCGTGGGCCGCTGGCTGCTCGATCAGGGCGCGATCCGCGAAGCCTCGTGGGCGTCCATCAAGGCCTGGGCCGCGCAAAACCCGCAGCGCGTGAGCGAGATGCTGTGGAGCAACCCGCGCACCGTGTTTTTCCGCGAAGAAGTCCTGTCGGAATTCGACGCCCGCTTCGGCCCGCGCGGCGCGCAGGGCGTGCCGCTCACGCCCGGTCGATCGATCGCTGTCGATCCGCAAAGCATCCCGTACGGCACACCTGTGTGGCTCGCATCCACCGGGCCGACCTTGAACGTGCAGAAGCTGGTGATGGCGCAAGACACGGGCGGTGCCATCGTGGGCGCGGTGCGCGCCGACCTGTTCACCGGCTGGGGCGGCTGGGACGACGAGGCCTACCTCACGGCCGCAGCGCTCAAGCAGCCGCTGCAGCTGTGGGTGCTGGTGCCGCGCTGACGCAGGCGCCGCCGACCAACAGGAGTGAAGACATGTCCTGCATCGACGGCTGGGGCGATGCCGTCCCCCACGGCCAAGTCACCGATTTCCGTCGCGCAGTCCTGGCCACACCCGGCATCCCATCCATGCCTTTCGACGGCAAACGCATGACCGCCCTCAAACGCCGTGGCCACTCAACCCTGCCATCCAATCCGCCCCGTCAGCATCTGCCACCACATCACCCAGTCGCCCATGAAGGAATAAAGCGGCTGCTTGAAGCTGGCGGGCTTGTTTTTCTCGAAGCCAAAGTGCCCCACCCAGGCCCAGACATAGCCTTGCACCAAGCCGGCGGCAATGAGCCAAGGCTGCGCAGTGAGTACCGCCGTCAGCAACATCACCGCGCCGATGCTGGTGCCGATGAAGTGCAGGGTGCGGCAGGTGCGGTTGCGGTGCTCGCCCAGGTAGAAAGGGTAGAACTCAGCAAAGCTGTTGAACTTGGGGGCAGGGGAAGCCGGCGAGTCGGTTCTGTACATGGGTGCACTCCTTGAAGCTGTGTCGGTGCAGGGCGAAAGGAAATCCAACCGGATGAAGAGCCGCTGGGCACACCGTGCAGCCCATCGCGGTTGAGGAACTGCTGCCGAGGTGCAAAGGTCGGTCACCTCGCAGGGGCACGAATGGCAGGTTTCCGTGGCTGCTTTTCATTGGGACACAAAACCCGATCGCCAGCAACCGGCTTGACCGGAAACCGATCGCGATCCAGTCAACTTCCGCTCGCCAGCCGTCTTGCCTGTGCTCTCTCAGAGCAACGAGCGCCGCCGTGAAAACCACGAGCTGACCATCGAAGGGCGAACCGCCTCCGTCGGCGTCAGCCCAAAGTCCTGCGGCGGCAGGTCGTCCAGCACCGCCGCCGCACTGGCGCTCTGGACGATGAGCAAAGAACAAAATGGTGCCCTGCAGCCTGACGCCGACGCAACGGCAGACTGGGTGTGAGCGGGGTTCTTACTTCCCGAAACCCGGTTTCGCGCAGGACCTTCGCAGCTAGAGCGCCATGATGTCCGTTTGGACGGGCCAACGCAGCGATTCGGTGGCGTTTCCAGCGGCTTCGAAATCGTGTTGCAACAGCAAGGTGTAGCGGCCTGCGCGCGGCGTACAGAGCCGGTAGCCATCGTTCACCGGCGTGAGTGTGATGCCACCCGTTTGTTCGGTCTTCAAGTGCCACGCGTCCACCTCGGGCGTGTTCATGCGCAAGGTGACGCAGAAGCCGCGCTTCATGGTCGAGAGCACCACCAGCCGCTGCTCGGCACTCCAGTCGCCACCCAGCATCGGATCCATCTGTGTCGGATGGCTGTTTTCCAGCACCCGCATGATGGGTGGAACGACGATGCGAATGTCGATGGAAGCGCTGGCACTTTGCTGGTTGACCAGCCGACTCTCTCCCATGCCCGACGCTGGAGCCAGCAGCAGTGCGCCGGCGGTCAGACAGACAAGAAGAGGGCGTGGCAAGCGGCGCATGATCCACTATCGGCCCCCCATCCGTGAACTTGAGACCCCCGTCCCGGAACCGTCTGGTTTTCCCCAACCGCTATTCGCTGCGTTGCACCGGGAGCGCCAGGGTCACACTGTCGCGCAAGCGCACATCCACCCGCGTCTGTCCCTCGCCAACCACGTTCCATGGCAGGGGCAGGGTCTCGGGTCGCACGGTGACGGTGCGCGCGCCGCTGGCCACGAAGGGAAACTCAAACCGTCCCTGGTTGTCGGTGCGAACGGTGTAGCGGTTGTCGAGAACCACGGTGACGTTGGGCACTCCGGTTTCGCTGGCCTCCTGGGTCCCGCTGCGGTTGGCGTCGAAGTAAACCTGGCCTTCGATGCGACCACCGCCATCGCTGGACCTGCCGCCCAGCGGGATATTGCGGCTGCCTGCTTGAAACTCATAACGCAACACCGCATAGAACGATCGGTCGTTCTCGGGCACCACCACACCCAGCGGCGCCAGCGGATCCAGCGACGGGTTGAAGCGGCTGCGCCCCGATGAGCGGGTGTAGTTGCCCTCCAGGCTCCAGCGGGTGTCGATGCGCCAGTTGACGCCGAGGTTCAGGCTCGCGCGCGTCTGCCCTGCGTTTCCCCGCTCGGTGTTGTAGATGCCGCGCAGCCCGGCCCTGCTGGACAGCGGTGCCGACACGCTCAGGGCCCCGTTCCACGTGGTTTCGGCGGGGAGATCCCGGGTGGCACTGAAGGCGGTTGCGCCCAGGCTGGTGGACAGTGCCCAGCCCTGCGGCACCATCCACTCCTGATCCCAGGTGAGGGTGCGGCTGGCGGTCTGGTCCTGACCCCCTGTGAACTCCAGGCGCAGCCCGCTGGTGCCCCAGTGATTCTGGAAGCGCCAGTCGCCGTAGGTGTTCCAGGCGTCGCCACTGAAGCGGCGCACCGCAGCGCCGGCACCCAGTGTGTGGTCGCGGTTGATGCGCCAGCGGGCTGAGCCCGTGGCGAAATAGCCGCTTCCGCTGCGGCCGCTGATGGAGTCCAGCCAGTCCAACGAGCCTTCAGCCGACCACTGGCGGGTGGCCCAGTTTGTGCGCAAGTAGGCGCCCACGATGTCGTTCGCCAGCGGCAGGTTGGCCCAGGTCAGGTCGGTCTCCAGCCGGTAGGCGCCAACACCGTGCCGTCGAGGCCCATCCTCCCACTCGCTGTCAAGCCAAAATCCGTTGCGGGCACCGGTCAGGTTGCTCGCCTGTGTGCTGACGAGTTGTCCCTGTATCCGGTGCTCGGCACCTTCGTGCCGCAGTGCCAGGAGGGTGGAATTGGCATTGACGAGATCAGCGGGTTGTTGCGGGTTGTCCAGCACAGAGACCCCGCGTGCGTCTTCGTGCCGCAAGGCGGCCGTCCAGCCCTGGCGGGAGGGCGTGTCGGTTCCCGATGCGTTGAGGCGCCACTGTCCGCTCAGGGTGGTGCGTCGCCCTGGCAAGGACCGGAAACCACTGGCGGGCTGGAAGTCCAGCCGTCCCGGCCCACCGGTAGCCGCCTGCAGTTGCAAACCCTGCTCGGGATTGACCAACTCGGAACTCAGGCCCTGAAGAATGACCGAAGGGAGGTAGATGCGTGCCGGCAGGCGCGTGATGTCCGGCGCTGGCGTGTTGATCACGCCAAGTTCGTTGTTGGTGATCCATCCATCTCCCAGAGGCATGGCGGCCTGGCGCAACGTGAGCGTGCCGTTGTTGCCACGCGGTGCGTACGTTCCGTCAATGGACAGCGTGCCGTGGTTGAGCGTTTCAAGCAGACCGTAGATTCCGTAGCCGATGCGCGTTTCCTGAGCCTGGTCGAAAGGCTGGGTGCCCAGTCGTGTCTCCAGACGCAGGAAACGCGGCATGCCCTGGCGGTCATAGGTGTAGGCATCGCCGTCTTCCTGGGGCTCTGGCGGCAGGTTCTCGATCACGCGGTCTACATAGATTTCGCCGGAGGGGTTGGGCGCAGTCGCACCTTGAGCCCACACATTGCCCGCCTGGGTGGCGAAACCCAGGAAGGCCAGAAGGCAATACAGCGGGTGCTTCACCCGAACGCTCATGGAGCGAAGCGGGTGTCAAGCGGCAGGCGGTTCTTGCCCCATTCGAGCGTTCCCTTGACCGCCAGTGGAAACCGCACTTCGGGCGCGGCCTTCCCATCGCCCACAACCGGCGAGAGTGCCACGCTGCGCGTCTCGCCCGGCATGATCGGAATATCTGCCGGCGCCATCTCCAGCTTCTGCCCGGCGGCGTCGGTGGCGTTGACGTAGCCCTCCAGTCGGCCGTGGGCGTTGCCGCTGTTGCGAACGTCAAGCAGCGCCACGTTCTTGCCTTCAGCCGATTTCGCTACACGGGTGGCCGTGAGGTTGAGCACCGGCGCAACCTCGCCCACCGCCGCATAAACAATCACCCCGATGCGCCCGCCCACGTCCACGCCGCCTTTGGCCGGGTCTATGCCTTCGACCATGATGGCGAAGCGGCATTCCCTGGCGGGTGTGTTGGCGGGCGGGTTGATCTCGAAACGAAAACGGAAGCGTGCGCCTGGCTCCAAGGTGAGTTCGCGTCGTTCGATTGCCACCCAGGGGCGACAACTGTCGGGCACCAAGGCTTCGGTGAAGAGCACCGAATTGTCCGGCTGGAATGTCCAGTCGTTGGTGTAAATGCGGTAGCCACCCTTGAACTGCCCCACGTGCTGGATCTCGAACACCTGGCGCGAAGCCTGGCCAGGCGTGGCCTGCACTTCAAAACGCGGTGGTGTGATGTAAGCAGCGAAGCCCTGCGCGTGGCCCGCCAGTGGCGTGAAAAACAAAACACAGGCGCAGACCCAACCAGGCAGCGTATGCAAGCCGAAATGCGTCGAGCGTGGATGCACATTCGTCATGGCGGATTCATCGGGTATCGAGTTCGAAGTGGAAGTTCAGGCGCCTGGTGTTGGAGGTCCAGTCGGCGTTCGAGCGCAGACGCACCCTCAACTGGTCTTCCAGGGTGGGGCCGGGGATCGTGCCGGAAAAGACCAAAGCACGATCTCCCGACACCAGACGCCCGCCCTGCAGACGCCCTTGGGAGCTCCAGACAGCTTCAATGCTGGAAACTTCGTCCCTCGGCAGCACCATGTAGATGTGACCCTGACGGCCGATCCAGTCACGCGTGTCGATCCGGATGTTGACAGTCACCCACGCTTCCATGCCGCCCGAATTTGACTCGCCGCGAGCAAAGGGAAGCCATTGCATCTTCACGTTCGGCGGTACGGTGTGGCTCAACGAATCATCCAGCCTGAACGTGTTGGCAGATCCAGGGACGCAGGTCAGTGCAGCCAGTAACGCCACAAGAAGTCGCCAGCTTCTTGTCATGGTGACGCGAGGGTGTAGGTGACGCGGCCTTCATAAGTGCCTGCCGCGCGCATGGCGCTGTTGGCGTACAGAAAGGTGTGGCAGTTCTCGAGATAGCGGTTGCCCGGTACCGTGGCCAGCGTTTGCACTCCACCGTTGAAAGTGCCGGCCGAAATCACATTGGGTACACCACTGCCCGGGGCGGCAACGGTCCAGCGGATCTGGGAAATTGGAATCGTGTCGCCGTTGGCGTTGGTGAGGTTGGCCGGCGAAGACACCGTCAACGTGGCGTTGGCCGCGCCGGTGTTGCGGCGGTATCCAGCGCCCACCATCACTTGGCTGGCTGGCGAGGGGCATGTGTTGTTGCCGTCGCCGTACAGGCTGATGTTCTGGGTGCTGTTGCTGGTCATGGCCAATTCGGTGCCGTTGCCCAGTTGCTCCACCGGGACGGTGATGCCCACTACATTGACCGGCCCGCTGCGGCCTAGAGTGCCGTTCAGCCGGCCGCTGGCACCGCTCACAGCACCATTGCCCACGTGCAGGAAAAGGCGGCGATCGTCCGAGTTGATGGTGAGCGACCACGCATGGGCGGCAGTCAGTTCTGCGCAGCTCCACAGCACCAGGCAGGCGCTGACGAGCCAACGCCGCGCCTGCGTGCCATGGGGACGTCTGAGAAACATCATCGGGCTTTCGATTGCAGGTTCACATATGGAGAGTAGCGCAGCCAGCGGGCTTCGGAAACGCTACGGGGCGGGACTGGGCCCGCCCCGTTGACCCCGAGGGCCTTCACCCGGAGCACCTGGGTGAAAAGCCCCTGTGGCCGCTGCCCTCAGGGCATGGTGGCCGTGTATGTCACACGACCCACGTAGGTGCCGAAGGCGGGCGTCGTGGCATTGGCGTAGGCGTAGGTCCAGTTGGCGGTCTGGTTGGTGACGCGGCCGGTCAGTGTGGGCAGGCTCGTGCCGCCACTGAAGGCGGGCGCAGCAAAGGCAGCATTGCTCGAAGTGACCGACAGTTCGGTGAACGGAATGGTGTCGGTTCCGCTGGTCAGAACCGCGGGGTTGGTGGCGGTGACCGTGACCTGGCCATTGTTGCCAAACACCCGCACGGGGATCGAAGCGGTGGCTGAAGTGGGCCCGGTGCTGGTGATGGAGCCTGCGGCAGCGCCCGGGATGCCCACGTCCAACGGATTGGTCGAGTAGTCGAACGTCAGGGCGTCGATCACACCGTTGGTGGCGCGTGGCAGGCCAGAGCCTGTACCAACGCCCAGGAACAGCACGCGCGGGATCACAACCCGAAGATCCAGGTTGGCGGTTGCAGAGCCGGTGGTGACCAGCTGCGATTCGGCCGAAGCCAGCAAGGGGGTAGCCAGGGCCACGGCCAAGGTGGTTTTCAGGAGCAGGGCTTTTTTCACGACGTTTCCTTCAATTTGAAGTGAGGACTGTGGGCTGAGCACTTTCGGGTACCCGCTCCACGTGGATTGATGGGTTGATGGTACGAAACGGCGCGCATGAAGGCAAGCTCAGGAACGGAAAAAATTCACATATCTCAACAACTTACGGCGACTTTGTTACCCAGCGGTCTAAAAGTTTAGATGGATGGCAACAAAAACATTCAAGTTCTGGAGTGGTTTGCCGTGCTCTTACTTTTAGCCAACAGGTGCGACAACGGAAGTGCGCTTGCGGATTTCACCTCACCCAGGGAAAAGCTGGTGTGCAGGTCTTTCACGTTGGGCAGGTTGAGCAGCACTTCCCGGGCGAATTGGCTGAAGTGGTTGAGGTCGCGGCTGACCACCTGCAGCTCGAAGGTGCCGGAGCCACTGATGTAGTGGCAGGACACCACCTCCGGGATCTCGCGGATGGCGTTCTCCAGCTTGCGCGTGACGTCGCCGCTGTTGCGGTCGGCGTCCAGGCGCACAAAGGCCAGCACGCCCAGACCGATCTTTTCGCGGTCGATTTCGGCGCGGTACCCACGGATGAAGCCAGCCTCTTCAAGCGCACGCACGCGCCGCCAGCAGGGCGCGGCCGACAGGCCCACGCGCTGCGCCAGCTCGGCGTTGGTAAGACGGCCATCACTTTGCAGTTCTTGCAGGATGGTGATGTCGAACTTGTCGAGTGTTTCCATAAGGGCCGTATCCAAGAAAGAAAGTTGCTCGATCATCGATAAATCGGGCATGAAACGCAAACACCTGTCGCACAGTGGGGCATACACTGTGCGCCACACTGGAGCGGTGCGCCTACGAGGCAGGCCGCTTCAGCCTTTGAAGCGCCCACGAGGCGACCCTGCCCATCACGGAGACAAAACGATGAACGCCCCCCTGCCCGACCACATCCGCCGCGCCTTGGAAACCGTGACGCTGGACGACAAATACGCGCTCGACCAGGGCCGCGCTTTCATGAGCGGCGTGCAGGCGCTGGTGAAGCTGCCCATGCTGCAGCGTCAGCGCGACGCCCTGGTGGGCAAGAACACGGCGGGTTTCATCAGCGGCTACCGCGGCTCTCCATTGGGAGGCTACGACCAGGCCTTGCAGAAGGCAGCACCCCACCTGAAGGCGCAGAACATCGTGTTCCAGCCCGGTGTGAACGAAGAACTGGCCGCCACCGCGTTGTGGGGCACGCAGCAGCTGGGCTTTGCCCCGCCGGGCAGCAACAGGTTCGACGGTGTGTTCGGCATCTGGTACGGCAAGGGCCCGGGGGTGGACCGCTGCTCGGACGTGTTCAAACACGCCAACATGGCCGGCACCACGCCCTGGGGCGGCGTGATCGCCGTGGCGGGTGACGACCACGTGGCCAAGAGCTCAACCGCTGCGCACCAGAGCGACCACATCTTCAAAGCCTGCGGACTGCCGGTGTTCTTCCCGACCTCGGTGCAGGACATCCTCGACCTGGGCCTGCACGCCATCGCCATGAGCCGCTTCAGCGGCGTGTGGGCTGGCATGAAGACGATTCAGGAGATCGTGGAGTCGAGCGCCACCGCCACCATCGATCCAGACCGCGTGAACATCGTGGTGCCCGAGTTCGTCATGCCGCCCGGCGGCGTGCACATTCGCTGGCCCGACCACGCGCTGGACCAGGAGGCCCGCCTCTTTGACTACAAGTGGTACGCCGCACTGGCCTACATCCGCGCCAACAAACTCAACCACAACGTGATCGCCGGCCCGAACGACCGCTTCGGCCTGATCGCCAGCGGCAAGGCCTACAACGACACGCGCCAGGCCCTGCTCGACCTGGGGCTGGACGACGACACGTGCCGGCGCATCGGCCTGCGCCTGCACAAGGTGGCGGTGGTGTGGCCGCTGGAGGCGCAGACCACGCGCGAATTCGCCACCGGCCTGCGCGAGATCCTGGTGGTGGAAGAAAAGCGCCAGGTCATTGAATACCAGCTGAAGGAAGAGCTCTACAACTGGCGCTCAGACGTGCGCCCGAACGTGTTGGGCAAGTTTGAAGAGGCGGAGGGTGATTTCAGCGGCGGTGAATGGAGCATGCCCAACCCGAGCGAGCGCACCCTGCTGCGCGCCAATGCCGACCTGTCGCCCGCCATCATCGCGCGCGCCATTGCCAAGCGCCTGAAGAAGATGGGGCAGGTGCCCGAGGACGTGATGGCGCGCATTGACGCGCAACTCGCGATCCTGACCGCGCAGGAACAGTCGATGCAGACCCTGCTCACGCAGGGCGTGGCGGGCGCCGAGCGCCAGCCCTGGTTCTGCTCGGGCTGCCCACACAACACCAGCACCAAGGTTCCCGAGGGTTCGCGCGCCATGGCCGGCATCGGCTGCCACTTCATGACGATCTGGATGGACCGCGCCACCGTGGGTTTCACCCAGATGGGCGGTGAAGGCGTGCCGTGGGTTGGCCAGCAGCCGTTCAGTCACGACCAGCACATGTTCGCCAACCTGGGCGACGGCACCTATTTCCACAGCGGCCTGCTGGCGGTTCGCCAGAGCATCGCGGCCGGGGTGAACATCACTTACAAGATTCTCTACAACGACGCCGTGGCCATGACCGGCGGCCAGCAGGTGGGCGAACGCCCCGAAGGTCACAGCGTGGTGCAGATCGCGCAGAGCATGCGCGCCGAGGGTGCGGTCAAGATCACCATCGTCACCGACGAGCCCGAGAAGTACGACGGCGTGAAAGGCCTGCCCGAGGGCATCGCCATCCAGCACCGCGACCTTCTCGATGCCGTGCAGCGCGAGTTCCGCGAAATCAAAGGCACCACGGTCATCATTTACGACCAGACCTGCGCCACCGAAAAGCGCCGCCGTCGCAAGCGCGGCACGTTGGTGGACCCAGCCAAGCGCGTGGTGATCAACGAGCTGGTGTGCGAAGGTTGTGGTGACTGCGGCGTGCAGTCCAACTGCCTGTCGGTCGAGCCGCTGGAGACCGAATTCGGCCGCAAGCGCACGATCAACCAGAGCAGTTGCAACAAGGACTACTCGTGTGTGAAGGGCTTCTGCCCGAGCTTCATCACGGTTGAAGGTGGCCAGTTGCGCAAGAAGGACAAGAAGGGCGCTGCGCTGGAATGGACCGGCGGAGCCCTGCCGGCCCCGGTGCTGCCGGTGTTGGGCTCGGAAGCCTGGGGTGTGATCGTCGCGGGGGTCGGTGGCACGGGTGTCATCACCATCGGCCAGCTGCTCGGCGTGGCCGCGCACCTGGAGGGCAAGGGCATCGTCACGCAGGATGCGGCGGGCCTGGCGCAAAAGGGCGGTGCGACCTGGAGCCACGTGCTCATCGGCGCGCAGCAAGACGACATCCGCACCACCCGCGTGTCGGCCGCCTCGGCCGACCTGATCCTGGGCTGCGACCCGATCGTGAGCGCCAACAAGGAAACCTGGGCCCGGCTGCGCGCCGGACGCACCCACGTGGCGCTGAACGTGAGCGCCACGCCCACGGCGGCCTTCGTGAAGAACCCCGACTGGCAGAACCCGGCGCAGGCTTGCGTGGATGCGCTGGTGAACAACCTGGGTGCCGAATCTGTGGGCGCGTTCGATGCGGAGTCAGCCGCCACGCGCCTGATGGGCGACAGCCTGTACACCAACCCCATGATGCTGGGCTACGCCTGGCAAAAAGGCTGGCTGCCGCTGGAGCTGGCATCGCTGATGCGCGCGATCGAACTCAACGCCGTGCAGGTGGACAAAAACAAGGCCGCCTTCGAGTGGGGCCGGCGCGCTGCGCACAACCCGCAAGCCGTGGCTGCGCTGTGGCAGAAGGCCGGCGCCGGCGAGCAGGTGATCCAGTTCAAGAAGCGCGATTCGCTCGACGAGCTGATCGCACGCCGGGTGGAGTTCCTCACCGGCTACCAGAACGCCGCCTACGCCGCCGAGTACCAGCGCTTTGTGGCCCGAGTGCGCGCGGCCGAGGCCCCGCTGGGCAAGACCACGCTGAGCGAGGCCGTGGTGCGCAACCTGTTCAAGCTCATGGCCTACAAGGACGAGTACGAGGTGGCCCGCCTGCACAGCGACCCGGCCTTCCACGCCCGTCTGGCCAGCCAGTTCGAAGGCGACTTCAAGCTCAAGGTGCACCTCGCACCGCCGCTGATCGCCAAGAAGAACGAGCGCGGGGAACTGCTCAAGCAGCCATTCGGGCCCTACATGTTCACCGCGTTCAAGTGGCTGGCGCGTTTCAAGGGCCTGCGCGGCACGGCACTGGACATCTTCGGCCGAACCGAAGAACGCCGCACCGAGCGCGCGCTGATCGGTGAGTACCGTGCCGACGTCGAGGCGCTGCTGCCTGTGCTCGCTCCCACCAACCTGGATCTGGCCGTGGAGATAGCGCGGATTCCGGAGCACATCAAGGGCTTCGGCCACGTGAAGGAGCGCAATCTGGCGGCGGCACGATCGCGCCGCGACGGCTTGCTCGCGCAATGGAAACAGCCCGCTGGGCTGAATGCCCTGGCGAAGGCCGCCTGAGCCAAGGGTTTCGCGGGCAGCGCTCTTCCACACCCCCGGCATACAATCCCCGGTTGTGTTCCAGCGCCCGGCGCCGCTTGCAGCGGGGGCCGGGCGCTCGGCCTTTTCTTGATCCCGAACCTGTTGGAGACCGCCTGTGTTCATTTCCTCCGCTTACGCTCAAGCCGCCGCCGGTGGCGACACCCAATCCACCATCCTGGGCCTGCTGCCGCTGGTGTTGATGTTCGTGGTGCTGTATTTCGTGATGATCCGCCCCCAGATGAAGCGCCAGAAAGAGCACAAGGCCATGGTGGAAGCACTGGCCAAAGGCGATGAAGTGGTGACCGCCGGTGGTTTCCTCGGCAAGGTCTCCAAGATCGGTGAAATCTACGTCGGCGTGGAACTTGCCGACGGCATGGAAGTCCAGATGCAGCGCACCGCCGTGGTTCAGGTGTTGCCCAAGGGCACGCTGAAAAACGTCTGAACCTGCGCGGCCGGGACGGCGTGAACGCCGTCCTTGCGCCGGATTCAAGACCCTTCCACCCACTCCCGACCGACAAGCGGCCTCCAGGCCCGGCTGCAACATGAACCGTTACCCACTGTGGAAGTACGCGATCATCCTGGTCGCACTCTTGATCGGTGCGCTCTATGCGCTGCCCAACCTGTTTGGCGAGTCGCCTGCCGTTCAGGTATCGGCCGCGCGCTCCACGGTGCGCATCGACACCGGCACAGTGACCCGGGTGG